>JAJBWA010000116.1:0-41477 GCA_031935845.1 bacterium
AAGAACCTCAGGGCCAAGCTCGGATCCGATCCGTGGATAGAGACCGTGCGCGGCTATGGCTACAGGTTCATCGGTTATCCGATGGAGGAGAACCTCTGATGAGAAAGGCATTCTTCCGTTACTTCATCAGCATCTTCTCGATTGCCGTGGCAGTGCTACTGATTCAGTTCGGAGTCCTTCTGCTGCAGTACAGGACCAGCCAGAACCGTTGGAAGAACGAGGTCTACGACGACTTCGTGGTTGCCGTAGAGCGCGTCATGGATGACGGTGACTTCACTGACTACGGACTCAACAGCATCCTGATGGCTGTTTCCAACATAGACGATGACCGAGTCAGCGGCTTCCTGCTGCGAGATTCAGACGGCTCCAACATGGTTGCGTTCGGAAAGACGGCGGAGGGCCGCATGCTGACGTCTCTCTTTGCCCAGAACCAGAGGTTCCAGGACGAGGATGAATCCACCACACGTACCGGAAAGCTCACCCGGATCAACCTCAAGGCCACGTACTACGACAACGGCATGATCCAGGACCTCGCGATTGACGGCGTCAAGTCCGGAAAGACACAGATAACGCTTCCGGCCATGCTCAAGGGACAGGATGTGATCGGATCCATCGTCATCGCCTTTGACGGCGAGGATGCATTCGTCATCGACCTTCTGACATTCAGTCCCCGTACCTACGAGTACTCAAAGGACGTCATCAATTCCTGCATCAAGGGCCTGATGATCAGCATTCCGGTATCGCTTCTCATAGCACTTGTGGCCGCCTGGATAGTCAGCTCCATAAACACACGCTACATCAACAACATACGCAGGGCTTTGAACGACCTGTCTCACGGCAAGCCCAACGTCACGGTCCCGCGCCAGGGCAACAGCGAACTCAACGAGATATCCGATGCCATAGAGGAGCTTGACCGCGACCTGCAGGCCAACGCAAAGAGCCGCAAGGCCTGGCTGCGCAGCATATCGCACGACCTCAACACTCCCGCCACCGCCATGAAGATGATGATCGACGGCATGAACGACGGCGTGTTCCCTCTGGACGATACCACATTGCGTGAGCTTCAGACCGAGAACGACAAGCTGTCGGAGAGGATAGGGCGCGTCATCGAGTTCTCCACCCTGCAGGCCGACACCAAACCCGTGATCGAGGATGTTGATACCAACCAGTTCATCTCTGATGTCCTGGCGTCCTTCAGGCAGTCATCTGCCGTGCAGGTTTCCTCAAGCTGTGAGTCGATGAGATGCGACGCCCTCCTGATGTCACGTGCAGTGACCGAACTTCTGGACAATGCCGTGACCGCACGCGGAGACTCCGAAGAACCGGTGGTGTGGACGATTTCCAGGGAAGAAGGTTCTTACAGGATGGAGATCACGAACTGCGGACATGTCCCGGTGAACATGGATGCCGATTTCTTCGAGCCATGGGCACGCGGAGACTGGTCCAGGACCAGCGGCGGCTCCGGACTCGGACTTCCCATTGCATCCACCATACTTTTCCTGCACGGCGGAGCCATCTCCATCGTCCAGAAGGAAGAGAATCTGGTAAGTGCCGTAATCACCTGGCCTCAGGCCTGACCTTCCTTTACAAAGGCTTCGATCTCTGAGTAGAACTCATCGTACGTGGTGCAGAGCCTGAGATCCGGCTCCTCCTTGAGGATGTTGGCCGGTGCCCTGAACAGGCAGCCCTTGTCCGCCTTGCGGATCATGGTGAGGTCGTTGTAGCTGTCGCCTGCGGCAAATGTGCGGAAGTTCATGGACCTGAAGCCGTCTATGGCCTTGCGCTTTCCGTCCTGCTGGCGGAGCTTCATGCCCGTAAGCATGTTCTTCTCATCCACAATCAGGCTGTTGCAGAGGATGGTGGGCCAGCCGAGCTGCTTCATCAGGGGCTTTGCGAACTCGGTGAATGTATCCGACAGTATGACAACCTGGGTTATTTCCCTGACCTTGTCCAGGAATTCCCTTGCACCCTCAAGCGGGCGGATGGTTGCAATCACGTCCTGGATGTCCTTGAGCGTCAGGTTGTGCTCCCTGAGGATGTTCATGCGGTACTTCATCAGCTTGTCGTAGTCGGGCTCATCACGTGTCGTTATCTTCAGTTCGGGGATTCCCGTCTTCTCCGAGAACGCAATCCAGATTTCCGGTACAAGCACACCTTCAAGGTCAAGACAAACAATATCCATATTCAGCTCCTGAGAACATAATCAAGGACCTGGTCCCTGTCGATCACATCTTTGTGAAGTTCCTTCCTGCTCTGAAGCGAGCTCAGGTTTTTAGGTACCGGTACCCCGGTGACCTTGTTGATCTGCGCGATCTGGCTGAACTCGTCGCCGCTGACCTCAAGGCCGATGGCCTCTGAGACGGGGGCAGGGAACTTGTAGGGCGATGCCGTGGACAGAACCACCACAGGAACATCGTCACTGACATCCTTCATGTAGTCGCCTGCAGCCTTCATTCCTACAGCCGTATGCGGGTCGCAGAGATAGCCGTGGGATCTGTAGGTGCTGCCGATTGCGGCAATGGTTTCCTTTTCCGTGCAGCAGTAGGCCTTGAATGTTTCAGTAATCCTGGCAAGCACTTCAGAGGAAACCCTGAAGTTGCCTTTCTCATTGAGATCCTGCATCCAGGTCCTGACCTGATCGGGGTTGCAGCCGCAGGCAAGATAGAGGAGCCGTTCCAGATTGGATGACACCAGGATGTCCATTGACGGCGAGCTGGTGCGGTAGAACGGGCGCTTTCTGTCATACAGTCCGGAGGAGAGGAAGTCCGTAAGGACCTTGTTCTCGTTGGATGCGCAGACAAGATGCCTTACGGGAAGGCCCATGAGCTTTGCAAAGTATCCGGCAAGGATGTCGCCGAAGTTTCCGGAGGGAACCACGAAGTCTATCGGATCTCCGAGTCCGATGCGCTTCAGGGCCACGAGGTCCGAGTAGGCCTTGAAGTAGTAGACCACCTGTGGTGCAAGGCGTCCGATGTTTATCGAGTTTGCCGATGACAGGGTCTTGCCGGCCTTGGAGAAGACACCTGAAGAGTTTATCTCGGCAAAGGTCTTCTTGACGGCTGTCTGGCAGTCGTCGAAGTTTCCGCGCACGGCGCAGACCCTTACGTTGGAACCTTCCTGCGTAACCATCTGTGCGCGCTGGATGGGAGAAACTCCTCCGTCAGGATAGAAGACTATGATTCCCGTGCCCGGTACGTCATGGAAACCCTCAAGCGCGGCTTTGCCGGTATCACCTGATGTTGCCGTCAGGATGATGGTCTGGTCTTTTGCTCCTGTCTGCTTTTTTGCAGCCGTAATCAGCTGCGGGAGCATCGAGAGTGCCACATCCTTGAATGCAGAGGTGGGGCCGCGGAAGAGTTCGAGCACATACATGTTACCCACTTTCACAAGCGGCGTCAGGTCTGGGGTCTCGAACTTGCCCTCATAGGCTCTTGCAACAAGACTTCCCATATCCTTGAATTCGGGCAGAAGGTGGCCGAGGATCCTTTCAGCCATCTTCAGCGTAGGCAGGCCGATGACGGATTTCCAGTCGAACGGGCTTGAGAGGATTTCCGGCGAGATGAACAGTCCGCCGTCCGGAGCTATGCCGGAGAGTACGGCCTGAAGTGAATCACAGCTGAAGCTGCTTCTTGTGCTTGTGTATTTCATGGTCCTTTCCTTTTCAGTCTATCGCAGTGAGTTTTGTGTTCTCCACGCCCGTGCATTCGTCTATGTCCTTCAACAGGCCTGAGATGGGCCCGGGCATGCCGCTGATGTCAAGCGTGATGGTTACGCTTGCCTTGCCGTGCACCGGCAGGCTCTGGGTGATGGTCAGGATGCTTGCCCCTGCGCCCGAGATTACCGTGAGCACGTGGCTGAGGATTCCCGTTTCATGCGACAGAAGCATGGAGATCACTGCCTTGCGTCCGTCGGAGATGTGCACGGGCTCCAGGATGTAGTCCTTGTATTTATAGAAAGTACTGCGCGAGATACCTGCCATGCGCGTGGCCTGCATCACGTTCTTTGCCTTGCCTTCCTCAAGAAGGTGCTTGGCCTGCAGGACGGATTCAAAGTAATCGGGCAGTATACTCTTGTGGACTATCAGGTAGTTTTCAAGCATTTTTCCTACTCACTCTTGCCATTTTGTTGCATTGCATGATACATTGTCCTCAATAAAAAGACAAGTGTTTTTGACACACGTACATTTTTTATTTGGATTTTGCCGTAGGGAGACAATATGAAGGTTTCTATTCTTGGTCATGGTGTAGTTGGAAAGGGCGTCTGGGAGATGCTGAAGAACAATTCCGGTTATGAGATCCGCAATGTCCTCGTCAAGAAGGGCGAGAAGACCGCAGACTTCATGACGGAGGAATTCGAGGATGTCGTCAACGATGATTCCGAGCTCGTGATCGAATGCATGGGCGGAATCGACCCTGCCTACAAGTTCACGTCCAGCTGCCTCGAGGCCGGAAAGAGCATCATATCTTCCAACAAAGCCCTTGTGGCCGCGCACGGAATCGACCTTATGAACATAGCCCGCAGGAAGGGAAAGGCATTCATCTTCAGCGCAGCCTGCGGCGGAGCAATCCCCATCCTGCAGAACCTGTGTCTTGCAAGGCGTACCGACCGCATCATCTGGGCCGGCGGAATCCTCAACGGAACCACCAACTACATCCTGGACTCAATGGACAGGAGAGGTCTTGGCTTTGACGAGGCCCTTGCAGAGGCAAAGGCCCTTGGCTACGCCGAGTTCGACCCCACAGCCGATATCTCCGGCATGGACACGCTCAGGAAGATAATGCTCATCAGCATGGTGGCTTTCGATGTCCTGCCCAATTCGGATTACAACATCGAGGGCATCCAGAGCGTGAGCGCCCTTGACTTCGAAGTTGCGGATGAGCTCGGCTGTACCATCAGACTGATAGGTAAGTGCGGACTTGCAGGTTCCGGAAGGCTCTATGCCTATGTCCAGCCTGCACTGTGCGACAGGTCTTCTGCCTATGCCGGCATCCGCAGCAACATAAACCTTGCACGTTACGAAGGCCAGAACTCAGGCGTCATGTCATTCATGGGACAGGGTGCCGGCCGCTATCCCACGGCATCGGCAATCCTGCGTGACGTCACGTCCGTACGCGACGGCCAGCTTCAGATGCTCACCGAAAAATGCCTGGGCGGCTTCCCGTACAACGACGCAAAGGAGTGCGAGCGCCATTATTTCATCAGGATCGACGAAGCATCATTCGGCGCCCTCAAGGCAGCAGCTCCTCTCAGACATGTCGTGTGCGAGAAGAAAGGCTATGTCTTTGCTGTCACCGAGCCCGTCACCGTCAAGGCAATGCACGACCTTGCCGCAGAGCTCAGAAGACACGGTGCAAAGCTGTTCTTTGCAGAGAAGAGGGAGGACTGAAGCATGCTCAAGGTTGCAAAGTTCGGCGGCTCGTCCGTAGCCGATGCCTCCCAGTTCCGCAAGGTCAGGGACATAGTACTGTCCGATCCGTCACGTCGTCTGGTGGTTGTATCCGCCGCAGGAAAGAGGAATTCAAAGGACCACAAGATCACCGATCTCCTGTATCTGTGCCATGCGCACCTGACATACGGTGTGTCGTGTGACGAGATATTCGACCGCATCAGTGCGCGGTTTGTGGAAATCCGCGACGACCTGGGTCTGACATTCAGGATCGAGGACGAACTTGATGCCCTGAGGGCAAAGCTCAACAAGGACATGTCCATAGACGAGCTGGTTTCCAGAGGCGAGTACCTGACGTCCCGCCTGATGGCCGAATACCTCGGCTACACGTTCCTTGATGCATCCAAGTGCATATACATGGACTATGACGGCAGATTCCTGCCGGAGAAGATCTCCCAGGCCATCAAGGGCGTGGTCCAGGAAGAGAAGGGCATAGTCATCCCGGGATTCTACGGCGTGCTTCCCTCCGGAAAGATAAAGGTCATGAGCCGCGGCGGAAGCGACATCACCGGATCCCTGGTGGCCGCAGCCTGCAACGCGGACCTGTACGAGAACTGGACCGATGTCTCCGGAATCCTCATGGCCGATCCGCGCATAGTGGACAACCCGAGCCCCATCTCGGAGATTACTTTTGCAGAGCTCCGCGAGCTTGCCTACATGGGCGCGTCCGTCCTTCATGAGGACTCAGTTGCCCCGGTCAAGGAAATCGGAATTCCGCTGAACATCCGCAACACCAACGACCCGTCGCATCCCGGTACGATGATAGTGGAGAAGGTCAACCGCACGGAAGCCGACCAGGACCGCTTCATCACCGGTATCTCCGGCAAGCGCAACTTCATAATCCTGACCGTGACCAAGCGCATCAACGGCAGCAACGAGACCCTCAGGGACGTTCTCGAGATCCTTGACCGCCACAAGGTGCAGGCCGAGCACATATCGATGGGAATCGACCAGTTCGCACTGGTTCTCTCTCAGGCCAGCATCGGCGATGCCCTGTACGAGATAATCAGCGAGATCCGCGGCAAATGCTCGCCGGACGACGTGTCCATCCAGGACAACATCGCCCTTGTGGCCGCCGTAGGACGCAAGATGATCTTCAGACCCGGTATCTCCGGCAAGCTGTTCAACGCGCTCGGTAAGGAAGGCATCAACATCCGCACCATCGCCCAGGGCTCGGACGAGCTTGCAATCATAGTGGGCGTGGACAACAGTCAGTTCGAAACCACGATCCGCGTTCTCTATCATAGCTTCGCAGGCTGAAACACACAAAAAACCTGAGAAAAGTTTTGAAAACATCGAAATATTTTCCGCACTTTTTTCGTAAGGGGGTGCATAAGGAGAAAAATCAATGTTTTCAACTCTCAAGTTCAGCATGCTGAATTCACTTGGAACACGGGTTGTCGTCAGGCTCTTCAACAACTACGGCAAAATCGACTATGAAATCCTCTTTCCGGACATCGGAGCTTCCGAAGCCGTCAGAAGCAGCCTGAGCAGGGCCGACTCCGACAAGTTCAGGCGGAAGCTTGAGAAAAGAGGATTGCTTGATCAACTGAGGGACATCGAAAGCAACGAGCCGTCCGCGAACGATACCTGGAGCATAGAGATCGGATACGGTGAGGACGATGTCAGACGTGCCTCCGGTCCCGATTTCACGAAGGCTCCGGACTTCATAATCCTGGAGGACCTTGCCGAAGAACTGGATGAACGGTTTCCCATACTTCAGCTCATAAGCAGCTCCAGGATAGACAGACTGGAGCTGGAATTCTCATTCTACGAGCATGAAACGGAGGATTCCTGGGACCTTGAACATACGGAGACCGTGACACTGGACCGTGAAGACGGAACCTTCAGCTATTCGAAGGACTTCCCTGCAAAATACTTCCACTGCTCTTTCGAAAGCACGTGTGAGCTTTATGTCCGCAGTATCCTTGACCACTGTACGCGCGATCTTTCTGATCCCAGGCTTTTGGAGGATGTCTTTGCCCATAAGGAGCCCATGGTTCTTGTCTGCATCACCTATCACGACGGAAGCTACGTTCAGATCAACCGCGGTCTGAGTAGGAAAAGACTGAGGGACAGTTTCTATTTCGAGCTTCTGCAGAACTTATTCGCCACTTTTCTGGAAATGACATACAGCGACGGATTATTCGACATGAAGTTCCTGAGTGAACCGGAGGAAGAACAGACGGCCTAGAGTGCCAGTCCGCCGCCGACTTCAGCGTAGAATCGCTTCTGACGGACATCATACACAGCTCCGCCGTAGATACTGAGATGCCTGACGCTGACCTCAAGGCCTGCAAGTGCCAGCACCCCGAGTCCGGTGGAGCTGTCTTCGTTTCCGTACAGCTCGATTCCGCCCTGAAGCCAGATGTACGGCATCAGTTTCCAGTTCAGTCCCGCGCTTCCGCCGAATGTTCCTCCGGGAGAGATCGAGAGGCCCGCGAATCCTCCCAGGTATTTCGGTGAGAGCAGGCTGACTGTAACGCTGTTTCTCCTGGCTCCGAAGGTATAGGAGTAGTTCAAGGCCACAAGAAGTGAAGACCTGTCGGCCCAGGGGTCGATGATCTCATTCCTGTCTGAGCGCATGAACGTGAACTCCATGTCCTGGCTTCCGTTGTCGTAGACAAGCCTGTAGTCGGGATATGTGGGGACGTTGCTGAAGTAGACGTTCCCGGCTGCGGGATTTTCCGGAGTTATCACCGTACTGCGGAGGACCGTGGAGTCCAGCTCGGCCTGATAGAGGTCTGCAAGCTGGCTGAGCGCTATGGTGGTCTCGATGGCACCGATGGCCGTGAGTGCCACGCCCGCAGGGCCGCTTCCGTGGAAGTAGACCGATCTCGTGAAACCGACGGGGTAGCCGATTCCGTATTCTATGGAGATGTGCGTGTCGTTGGGATTGAGTATGGCATCCAGGATTGCCAAGGTGCCGATGACACCTGCAGCCATTACGGCTGCGCCTGATGCATCGGACGCACGGTTGAGGAAATCCTGGCTGTTCCATCTTCCGATCAGGGTCCAGCTGTTTCTGTCGGAGTTTCCTCCGTAGAGTGCCATGTCGGTTTCCCTGAAAGTGAAGGTTCCGCCTCCGACGGAGGCCAGAGAGACCACGAAATTGATGTTTTTCCCGTCAAAGAAGTCCGATCCGACCACCATCTGGAGTCCGTCCTGGGACCTGGCTCCTATGGCGCTGGTTTCGGTCTCTGTGGTTTCGACTCCGCGCTCAGGTGCAATCAGCAGTTTCCTGTCCGTTGAAGCGCAGGATGAGAGTACAAGGGCAATCAATGCCGCAAGCATGAACAACATCATGCGGCGCATCAGTAGTCGTCTCCTTCCTCAAGGACATAGAAGCCGTTGCCGAGGATGTCGTCATCGTCATCATCGTCATCGTCGTCATCCCAGTCCTCATAGTCGCTTACGTCAGGTGCATCGTAGAGGTCATGGATTTCCTCGTCATCATCGAAGTCGTCATCATCATCCAGATCATCGTCATCAAGATCGTCTTCGAGTTCCTCGAGGTCGTCATCATCAAAGTCTCTGTAGAAATCACCATGCTGACTTCTGTCCTTGGGCATCGGATTCCTCCTTGGTGGTGGATTAATAAAAGGATAAGACGGGGCATGGGGGATGTCAATTGAGTTTTTTCACCATACTCATTATACTTTACGCATACACACAAGCTAGGAGCTACCATGAAGAAAACCAAATCAACATTACTGATTCTGTTTGTCGTGCTTGTCCTTGTGCTCACAAGCTGCGGCACCTCCATCGGAATCTCGAGACTTGTTCCCGCAAAGGTCGACGTCAGCGGTTACAAGACCATAGCAGTCAGATCGACGATAGACGAGACCCATTGGATTACTCCTGTTTTCTGGAACTCCACGGTTCCGTTCATCTCTGTAGGCGATTCGTACTGGAACTACATGTACATGCGGTCCTATCTTGACTTCAACGTCTCGAGCAGGATTTCCAATGCAGCCAGCAACATGATCTACAAGTCCATCAACACGGGCTACTTCAAGGTGCTGGATCCGACGCTCACGGACTCCATCGTAAACGTGGGACAGTACAGCGGCAACATGCGCCAGACACTCCTTGACAACGGAATCGACGCAATCCTGACCACGAAGATATCCAACCTCTATTACGACGAGTACATCACTGCAGAGGTCAGCAAGTATTCCACGACAGACAAGTCCGGTGCCAGATACTATCCCACTTACTTCTATCTGGTCCAGAAGTACGAGATCACCATCTCCTACGCGCTGTCCGATGTCGAGAACAACAAGATCATCGCCACCAATACGTTCTCTTCCGACATGAAGCAGAACAAGACCCAGATCGGCCGCACGATCGATGCCAAGGGTACATATGAGGCGGAGAAATACTATCACATCGACACAGCCTCCACGCTGTTCGAGAATCTGATCAAGCAGTTCGCTGACAAGTTCAGGAACGAGCTCACACCGCACTACGTGACCACATATTTCGACTTCATGCCCAACAAGCCCGAGGTCAAGGGTCTGGATGCGGCTTACGATGCCCTTGAGGACGAGAAGTGGGGTGTGGCACTCCAGCTCTTTGCAGACCAGTACAAGAAGAGCGGACATATCCCCTCGGGATACAACGCGGCCATCCTGTACTTCACGCAGGGACAGTATGAGAAGTCCTTCGACCTTGCCATGGAGCTGTACAACAAGTACGGCAATACCGATGCCCTTGACCTCTACCAGAAGCTCAAGAACATCGCAGCCAACGAGAAGGCCGCCGAGGAGCAGATCAGCAGCACCGAGAAATCCGCAGGCAGCACCACTACAGGCAGCGGCGGCGTCATAGGAATGTGATGCTGTTCGTAATCACCGGCAACGGCAAAGGCAAGACCACCGGTTCCCTGGGCATGGTTTCCCGTGCCCTGGGACAGGGTCTGCGCTGTGCGGTGATCCAGTTCCTGAAATCCAATCCCAAGGCGCTCGGTGAATACAGGACATTCACCGGTCTGGGAGTGGACTGGGAGAACTGGGGACAGGGATTCCTGTGGGACCAGAAGACCCTGGAGCCCACAAGGGAGCTCTGCCGCCGGGGCTGGGAAAGCTTCAGGGCAAAGGCCTGCGGCGGAGACTACGGCATGATTGTCCTCGATGAGTTCACATATGTGCTTTCATACGGACTTCTGGACAAGGACGAGGTCCTGGCTTTCCTGAAGGACCACATCAATACGGAAGGCTTTCCGCATGTGGTTGTCACCGGGAGGGATGCTCCGCAGGAGCTTGTGGACCTGGCCGATACCGTCAGTGAGATAAATGAAGTGAAGCATCACTTCCGCACAAACGGCGGCAGGACGGTCAGGGGAATCGAGTTCTGAGCCTTTTGATGGCCTGAAATGGCCTGTTTCTGAAGAATAATTCATTTTTTACATGATTTGTGCATTACGGGCCATTGTTTAATGCAAACGATGGCCTGATTATTATTTTCGAACAATCTTCTTCCATTGTTTCGGGTTTTCCTTTAGAATCTAAACTGATATGAACCGCTTGGATCATAATTTCCAAGTCGAAAAGGAGGCCAATAGTGCTTATCGATATTACAATGGCCAATTTCAGGTCGATAAGGGATCCGCAGACAGTGTCTTTCGCGGCCCTCAAGGACAAGAGGATGGACCAGTCCAAGGTCCAGATTGTCTCTGAGAAGCTGAAAGTCCTCAGGACTGCGGCAGTCATCGGTCCCAACGGCGTCGGAAAGAGCACCGTCGTCAGGGCCCTCGAGGCAGTGAAGGGCGTCATCATCGCCGAGGCATCAGAGGAGAATCCGCTCAAGAGAGTCCTCGCCGGATCACTGTTCGCCTACAACGATGTCAAGAACCAGCCTGCGGAGTTCACCGTCAGGTTCCTGCTCAGGGACTATGTCTCCGAGGAAGAGCCCGAAGTATTTGCAACATACACGCTCAAGGCTGACCTCGACCACATCTGGGAAGAGAAGCTTTACTACAACTTCGGTACATCCCGCAAGCTCATGTTCGACAGAGTAGCCACAGCATCCCTTGACGACGAGATCACATACAAGGTCCGCTGGGGAAAGCTCTACAGAGGTGACAAGAAGAGGAACGAGAAGGCAGTCGACTGCAGGCATTCGTTCATCCGCAATGCAGCAGAGAAGGGCGGCGAGACCTGTTCCGAGATCTACAGATGGTTCACCGAGGTACTGGACATCCTTCCCATGGGTGTCGGATCATCTTCAGAGCGCTACATCGCATCCATGCTCAATGCACATCCGGCATGGAAGGATCAGCTGATCAACTTCTTCTGGAGCATGGACGTCACCGACATCCGTGACATCAGGGTCGGTTTCAGCAAGGACGGAAAGTTCGTCCAGTCCAACGAAGGCGACATGGTTGTCTTCATCCACACCAACAAGAGCGCCACGATGACCTGCCTGTATGCAAAGGAAAGCCTCTCCATGAAGAGACTCTCGCTTCTTGCACTGGCATTCTTCGAGGCATTCACCAAGCCGAAGGTACTTATTGTCGACGACTACGGCATGTTCCTCCACCCGGAGGTCCTCATCTACCTCACGAGCGTGTTCACAAGCGGATGCCGCCGCGCAAGCCAGCTGGTTGTGGCCGACTGCAACCCGACGCTGCTCGAGGACGGACTCCTCAGAAGGGACAGCATCTACTTTGCGGAGAAGGACAGTGTGGGATCCACGGTCTACTATCCGCTCAGCGACTTCAGGATCGGGGCAAACGGAAAGATCCGTGCCATGTATGAGAGCGGCGCATTCGGAGCACTTCCGATCACGAGCGAGTTCCGCTTTGTCAACGAGGAGGCATGAGCATGACCAGAAAGAGAACACCGATACTTCCAAGGAAGACAATCCTCATCGCCACCGCCAACGCAGGCATGGCAGCTTATTTCTCACGCGTCAGGAAGGACTGCAGATACGTCAACATGACAGTCGAGTTCATTCCCGCCGATTCGCTTGAGGGCCTCATCAAGGCCACCGGCAAGGCCCGTATCTCAGGCAAGTTCGCAAGCGCATGGGCAGTGTTCGGACTGGACGACTTCAAGACAAAGTCCACGGAACTGGCTACGGCCAGGGCGCTTGCGGCAACCAGAAAGGTCAAGCTCGGATGGACTACTCCCAACCTGAGCATGTGGCTCTTCCTGCACCTGAAGGCCCTGAACGTCTATGTGGACAACGCATCATCTTTCGACCAGGCCCTGGCCAAGGTATTCCCGGGCTACGCACCCACGGCCGAGTACCTCACCAACGAGGGACGCGACATCCATCTCAGACTGTTCTCGTCATTCAGCAAGGCTGTCCTGAATGCAGCTGCATACAACAAGATCGTAGAGAAGGTCAACGGATTCGGTGCAACTACGTTCGTAGAGATGTATGACGACA
The DNA here is from genome assembly GCA_031935845.1 of bacterium. Lineage (GTDB taxonomy): Bacteria > Spirochaetota > Spirochaetia > Sphaerochaetales > Sphaerochaetaceae > UBA9732. The sequence goes on from JAJBWA010000116.1 coordinate 12,845, forward strand.
TCAAGGAGATCTGCGGAGAAGCCGATCTCTCACACAACAACAAGGTCCTTGCTCAGTAACTGAAAGATGAACGGGTTCCTTTTGTTCTCATTCACAGTCTCGATAGCGGTATCGTGCATGGCGCTTGCGCTGGCCATAGCATCGCAGATACTCCATAAGACGGCCTGGGGCGGCAAGTACATCGTGTTCCAGAGCTGTCTTATCGGAGTCATGGTGCTGTACCTGGCCTCCAAGCTCTCGCTGTTCTTCATGCCCGGGAACCTGTATGAGGTGTTCAACTTCATATTCCAGACGGCCATGCTGGCCAGCATGAGCTTTGTCATAGTGTTCCTGCCGTTCTTCCTGAGCTGGGTGATAGCCAAGCCGTGGAGTAAGGGGCAGACGCTGTGGTTCATCCCGCTGGCAATGGCCTACTTCGGGCTGGGTCTCTCGGCGCTGATCGTGCGCAGCGAGTCCTTCAGCTTCTGGGTCAAGGCCGGACAGACCCTGATATTCCTGGGCATGTACGTCTACTGCATCATCACGCTCTGGGTGAACCTCAAGAGCATAGAGGACCATTCGTCCAGAAGCGTGGCGCTGTCCATCAACATCGTCAGCCTTGCCCTGATTCCGCTTTCGATCCTGTCGCTTTACGTGGACTGGGTTGCCGACTTCAGCTATCCCATCTACATGCTTGCGTTCTCGATCATCATCATGGTCTACAACTACATCAGGCTGGGCCTGGACAGGGATTCGGAGCGCAAGGCAGAGCTTGATTTCGACAGTCTGTCGAAGTACAAGATTTCCGAGCGCGAGTTCGAGGTCATCCAGCTGATATGCGAGGGATATACCAACAAGGAGATCGCGCAGGAGCTCAACATTTCGGTCAACACGGTCAACAACCATGTGGCCAACATCTTCAGCAAGATGGGAGTAAGGTCGAGGATAGACCTTCTCAAGGCTCTCAAGGAAGGCCCCTGGTCGTAAGACGGGGCCTTTCCTGTATTTATATACTTACATACATTGAAAGAAACCTCGTTTTACGATACAAATATACAGTCATGGGAACTCCCATGTGGAGATTGATATGAGTGTAAGAGTCAGATATGCACCATCGCCGACAGGCCTTCAGCACATCGGCGGTGTCAGGACAGCGCTTTTCAACTATTTCTTCGCCAGATCGAACGGCGGAAAGTTCATCCTCAGGGTAGAGGATACTGACCGTGAGCGCTACAGCGACGAGTCTCTCCAGGACCTCTACGACACACTGGACTGGCTGGGTGTCAAATGGGACGAGGGCCCTGTTGTAGGCGGCCCGTACGGTCCGTACATCCAGAGCGAGAGATTCGCCATCTATCAGGAATATGCCAAGAAGCTGGTGGACATGGGCAAGGCCTACTACTGCTATTGCTCGGCCGAGAGACTCGAGGCCCTGAGACAGAAGCAGATGGAGGAGAAGAGCCCCGTCCAGGGTTACGACGGCCACTGCAGGAACCTGACAGCGGAGCAGAGGGCTGAGCTCGAGGCTCAGGGAATCAAGCCCGTCATCAGGCTCAAGGTGCCCAGAGAGGGCAGCACCACATTCCACGATGTCCTGATGGGCGACATCACACGCGAGAACAAGGACATCAGTCCGGACCCGGTGCTCCTGAAGTCCGACGGATTCCCCACATATCATCTGGCCAACGTCATCGACGACCACCTGATGGGCATCACCCATATCATGAGGGCCCAGGAGTGGATTCCTTCCGGACCGCTTCACGTGATCCTCTACGAGGCATTCGGCTGGGAGGTCCCCACCTACTGCCATCTGCCCATGGTCATGGGAAACGACGGCCACAAGCTGTCCAAGCGCCACGGCTCCACGAGCGTGAGGGATTTCAGGCAGAAGGGTTATCTGCCCGAGGCCCTGCTCAACTACGTGAGCCTGGTGGGCTGGTCCTATGACGGCGAGAAGGAGTTCTTCACCCGCGAGGAGCTGGAGAAGTGCTTCAGCCTGGAGAAGATCAACAAGGCTCCCGGAGTCTTCGACTACCAGAAGCTCGACTGGTTCAACGCCCAGTACATCCGCCGCAAGTCCGATACCGAGCTCGCAGACCTGCTGATGCCCTACCTGAAGGACGCCGGTCTTCTGGACGGCCACAAGCTGGCGTATGACCGCCTTGTTGCCTTTGTCCCCGGCATCCGCGACAGGATCACGCTGCTTTCGGACATCGTCCCCATGTGCGAGTTCCTCAAGGATCAGGGAGAGCCCGATGTGGCGCTGCTGATTCCCAAGAAGATGGACGCAGCCGGAACGCTTGAGGCGCTGACCAACGTGTATGAGGTGGTCAAGGCCGGTCTCGAGGCCGGAAAGAACGACGAGCAGCTCCAGCAGGATCTGATGGATCTTGCCCAGAGGATGGGAATCAAGAACGCAGGAGTGTTCAACCCGCTCAGGACGGCCGTCACGGGTCTGGCCGTAAGTCCCCCGCCGTTCAGCTGCATCAGGCTGCTGGGCAATGACGCGAGCTATGCACGCATCGAGCGCGCCATCGAAGTTTTGAAAAAGAATATCTGAATTCAGAGGTTACATATGTCAGAAGTTACAATGGATAAAATCGTATCACTCTGCAAGAGACGTGGTTTCATCTTCCAGAGCAGTGAGATCTACGGCGGCCTGAACGGCGCCTACGACTACGGTCCGCTCGGAGTCCAGCTCAAGAACAACATCCGTGATGCATGGTGGAAGGAAATGACACAGCTTCACGATGACATCGTCGGACTGGACGCATCTATCCTCATGCATTCCAAAGTCTGGGAAGCCAGCGGCCACGTGAGCAACTTCACCGACCCGATGGTTGACTGCAAGCAGTGCAAGAGCCGCTTCAGGGCAGACCAGATCGACCTCAACGCCGCCTGCCCCGTCTGCGGAAGCAAGGGCACGTTCACCGCTCCCAGGAACTTCAACCTGATGTTCGCCACACATATCGGCGCAGACGTCGATGCAGCTTCCACCATCTATCTCAGACCCGAGACAGCACAGGGCATCTATGTGGATTTCAAGAACGTCGTCTCATCATCACGCGTGAAGATCCCGTTCGGAATCGCACAGGTGGGAAAGAGCTTCCGCAACGAGATCACAACCAAGAACTTCATCTTCCGCTCATGCGAGTTCGAGCAGATGGAGATGCAGTGGTTCTGCAAGCCCGGTACGGACGAGCACTGGTTCCCGTACTGGAGGGAGCAGAGGATGAACTTCTACGTCAACAGGATCGGCATCCATCCGGAGCACCTCAGATGGCACCAGCACGGACCCGATGAGCTGGCATTCTACGCAAAGGATGCCTACGACATCCAGTTCCTGTTCCCGATGGGATGGCAGGAGCTCGAGGGCGTGCACAGCAGGACCGACTACGACCTGACCCAGCACCAGAAGTTCTCCGGCAAGGAGATGACATACCTTGATCCCGACACCAACGAGAAGTACATCCCGTATGTCGTAGAGACATCTGCAGGCCTCACCAGAAACGTCCTCATGGCTCTTTCCGATGCCTATGACGAGGAGCAGGTTGCAGAAGGCGATGTCAGGACAGTGCTTCACTTCCATCCGACCATTGCACCGGTTACCGTTGCAGTTCTGCCGCTGGTCAAGAAAGACGGTCTTGCAGAGTATGCTTCCAAGCTGGAGCACGAACTCAGGGAAGACTTCGCGACATTCTACGATCAGAGCGGAGCCATCGGAAGACGCTACCGCCGCCAGGATGAGATCGGAACTCCGTACTGCGTGACGGTTGACTACGACACGATGAACGACAACACAGTGACGCTGCGCTTCCGCGATTCAATGGAACAGGTCAGGGTGCCGGTTTCAGAGCTGGTTGCCACCATCAAGAAAGCTACAAAAGAGTACAAGAGAGTGTAATTCATGAACAAAGCTCTTCAGGTTTTGATAGACAGGGGATTCGTCAAGGACTGCACCAACATGGAAGGTCTTTCAGATCTCATGGACAAGGGTCCGGTGACGTTCTACTGCGGTACCGACCCCACAGGTCCGTCTCTCCACGTGGGACATATTGTCCCGTTCTTTGCCATGCACCATCTGCAGGAGCACGGCCATAACCCGCTTGCCCTTGTGGGCGGCGGCACGGGCCTCATCGGAGACCCCTCGGGCAAGACCGAGATGCGCAAGATACTGCCTCCCGAGACCATTGCCGAGAACGCAAAGCGCATTGCAGGCCAGCTGGCCAAGGTGGTGAACTTCGATGAAGTCCCGCCCGCAGGCTACGGCAAGGCAAGGATTGTCAACAACGCCGACTGGCTTGTGGGACTCAACTACATAGAGTTCCTCAGGGATGTCGGAAGATACTTCTCGGTCAACAGGATGCTGACATTCGAAGGCGTGAAGCAGCGCCTGGAGCGCGGCCTGTCCTTCATCGAGTTCAACTACCAGCTCCTGCAGTCCTATGACTACTACATGCTGTGGAAGAACTATGACAACCGCCTGCAGATCGGCGGAGCAGACCAGTGGGGCAACATCGTGGCAGGCATCGACCTCATCCAGCGCATGGGCGGACCGGAGTGCTACGGCCTGACGTTCAACCTCATCATGCGTGCCGACGGCAAGAAGATGGGCAAGAGCGAGCAGGGCGCCGTGTTCCTTGATCCTCAGCTCTACAGCCCGTACGATTTCTATCAGTACTGGCGCAACGTTGCCGATGCCGATGCAGTCAAGTTCATGAAGCTCTTCACATTCATGCCGCTTGAGGAGATTGCCGAGTACGAAGATCCCGCACGCAACATCAATGACGCCAAGGCACGTCTGGCCTACGAGATCACAAAGATCATCCACGGTCAGGAAGAAGCCGACAAGGCAGTAGCCGGAGCAAAGGCTGCGTTCGGAGGCGGCGGAGACAAGAGCTCCATGCCCACCGTCGAGGTCGAGATCGGCGAGGGCAAGGGCGTGATCGACCTGTTCTTCGAGGCCAAGCTGGGTGCTACAAAGAGCGACGTCAGACGTCTGGTTGAAGGCGGCGGATGCTTCATCGATGACAACAAGGTCACCGACGTCAAGGCCGTAGTCACCAAGGCCGATGCCAAGGACGGCGAGCTTATCCTCCGCGCCGGCAAGAAGCGCTTCATGAGGGTGATTGTAAAATAATTCTTTCAAAAGAAGGATTTTATAAAGATTTCCAGACCTATGAAAATCAGGATGAGGCCTCCGAGTACGGAGGCCTTGTCTGCAAGTTTGAGGCCGAACTTCTTTCCCAGGGTCAGACCGCCCAGGCAGATCACATGGGTGACCGCCGCGATTATCAGAGATGCGGTGAGGGCCATGGGGAACTGATACTGTTCAATGGTAAAGCCGACGGAGAGGGCATCTATCGATGTTGCTATGCCTTGGACAATGAGCTTTCCGGCTCCGAGCTTTGAATCCATTTTTTCTTCCTTGCTCTCTTCCTTCCTGATTCCCTTGATCAGCATCTCGCCGCCGATGTAGAGAAGGAGCGCAAGGGCAATCCACGGAACGAACTTCTCGAAAGCCTTGAATTTCTCGACTATGGTGTGGACGCAGATCCAGCCGATCATGGGCATGGCGAACTGGAAGAAGCTGTATGTTCCGGCAATCAGGTTCATGCGGCCGGTCTTCATCTGCGGCTCGTTCAGGCCGTTGGCAAGAGACACCGTGAAGGCGTCCATGGCAAGGCCCACACCCAGAAGAATGCTGTTGAAGAAGAATACGAAGCTCCACTGCATGATGATGCTTAATATATGCTATTATATGGCTATGGTAAAGACAGACCGGATTTCTGAAAAACAGCTCAGCCTGAGGGATACCCTGCCCAGCGGGCAGTGCTTCCGCTTCAGCGAGTGCGGCGGGGTGTGGACGGTAAAGGCCGGAGTAGGCAGGAACCTGCGGGTGCTTCAGGTGAGTCAGGATGACCTGAGCCCCATAACCGATGATCCGTTCTGGGCCGGTTTCTTTGACCTGGATACCGATTATGACAGCCTCAAGGTTCAGTTCTCCGCAATATCTCCTTTCATGGCCAGCGCCTGTGAGTACGCTCCGGGAATCAGGATCCTGAACCAGGACCCTTGGGAGGCACTTTGCAGTTTTGTGGTGTCGCAGAACAACAACATAAAGAGGATCATGGGAATAATCAGCCGCATGTGTGATTTCTACGGAGGCGGAGGATTCCCCACTGTGGATTCATTGGTTGATGCCAGGGAGGATGACCTGAGGGCTCTTGGTCTCGGCTTCAGGGCTCCGTACATAGTCAACACCGCCAGGGCAGTGCATGACGGCCTTATTGACCTTGAACAACTGAAGACAATCGATATCGATGCCGCCCGGGCCATCCTCATGAAGGTAAAGGGCATCGGCCCCAAGGTTGCCGACTGCGCGCTGCTGTTCGGCTGCCATCGCCTGGACTGCTTCCCGATGGATGTCTGGATGAAGCGCGTCATGGCCGAATGCTTCCCCGGTCAGGACAAGAGCATATTCGGACCCTATGCCGGAGTTGCCCAGCAGTATCTGTTCCATTACGCCCGCACAAGCGGTATCCTTACTTCTGCCAAGGAGGACTGACAATGATTTTCGACACACTCGACCAGCTTGAGATGTATATCCCCGTACTTCCTGCCATCAGGGTCATAGCCGACACACTGGACCATGACGAGCTCTACGACAAGGCTCCGGGAAAGTATTCCACAAGGGATTCCAAGGTAAACTACACCATTTCCGAATACATGACCGGCACGGCGGACAAGCCCTTTGAATATCACAAGGACCATACAGACGTGATGATTGTCCTCAGCGGTCAGGAGCTGATGAGCACCAGCTGGCGCGAGCTCAAGAACCAGAGTCAGGCATTCGACGACAAGGCGGATGTAGGTTTCTTCCAGGCCGAGCCCATATCGGTGCTGCAGGCTGCACAGGGCAGGTTTGCCATATTCTTCCCCGGAGAGCCCCACAAGAGCGGGGTGGCCGCGGGCGAACCGGCATTGGTGAAGAAGGTGGTGTTCAAGGTCGAGGACTGACCGCAGCGGCATTTGTGAAGAAAGATGTGGATTTCTCAATGACTGTTTTCTTCCTGGATTTCCCGGGCTATATTTGACTCGGAAATACGGAGGAAACGTATCATGAAGAAAGTTTCAACAGCTAGTTTCGTTATTGCGATCATCCTGATCGTCTGTGCAATAGTTTTCAATATCCTCGGTTTCGTCGACATGTGCGGCACGCATGTTGCCCGCCACTACGGCAACGGCTTCATGCAGGTGACGTACACGATGACTTCAACTGCTTCCTACTACGTGAGCCTCGGCATGATCATCACAGGAGGCTTCATGTTCCTCGGCGGCATCCTGCTCTTCATGCTGTCGGCACTCACATGCCACAGACCTCCCAAGGGACACGGATGCTGCGGTCATCACCACAGACCCCCGATGCCGGAGGAAGAGTTCAAGGCAGAGCAGGCAGAACCGGTTGAGCCCCAGCAGGCTCCCGAGGCTGCACCTGAAGCCGAACCTGAGGCAGCACCGGAGCAGCAGCCGCAGGAATGAGTGTTTCACAGGACAGTTCCCCCTGTCCTTAATGGTTTTCCCTTCATAAACTTGACTGCCGGATGACATGTACTGTCTGTCCGGCAGTCTCTTTTTTGCTTGAATAACGAAAAAACCCAGCCATGAAGACTGGGTTTTCTCGTTGATACGGCGACTTGGGCTCGCTTTTGACTGCCGGAAGTCCGGCAAAAGCCGCCTCCGCTGCAAACCCTCCGCAGGAGGCTTTGCCTGACGCTCCGTTTCTCGCCCAAAACGTCCACTTCAAACAGAAAACCCCGGCCTTTTGACCGGGGTTTCTGTTCGATACGGCGACTTGGGCTCGAACCAAGGACCTACTGCTTAGAAGGCAGTTGCTCTATCCAACTGAGCTATTGCCGCATGCACTAAAAGTATATATCGCAATTTGCAGATTTGTGCAAGTGTAGTTGTCAGTAGAAGAAATAACAGCCGATGGTAAGCTCATCCTCATCGGGATCAAGAAGATTGTGACCGTATGATACCCGCCCCGGAGCTCCGGGCCACTCGTCAAGGATGAACATCAGTTCAAGCCCTGCAGTGAGGATGAAATCATCCGGGGCTACATAGCCCATGTCGATGAAAGGATTCACGTAGGCATTGCCGAATTTCGGAATTCTGAAGAGCTTTATTATGGTATCCAGATTCAGCGTGAATATCTCGTTGATGGACCTTCCGTGTATGACCGGGTTCACATCGGTTATTCCACGCAGATATCCGGTGAAACCGTTGGTATAGGAGACATCGGGGTAATTGGCGATCCTGAAGACTGTTCTTGTCGACAGCTGCATCCAGTCGAAAGGCATACAGAACAGCTGTGCATCGGCCCGGATATACCGGTACCCGTCCAGCCTCAATGACGATGTGATATTGTACCTGTATCCTCTCCTCAGATCCCCGTACCAGTCTATAAGCGAGTCCGCCGCATCGGCCGCCAGTTCGAATGTCCAGTTGTCGGGATATCTGGAGTCGGTATGATAGAGCCAGCGCACGGCGGGTGTTATGGGAATGCCTGCAATCTTGTCCAGATTCACGCTTACTCCCAGAGCCGTCTGCGATGCCTTGACCAGCTTCTCACCGTATGATGAGTTCATCACGTGGTGGGCTCCCCATGTCACGTATTCGTTGAAGGCAAACTGGAACTGATCCAATATGTTGGTTATCCTGTCCATGCCCTGGCGCAGTTCCGATTCAGGATTCGTATACAGAATGGCTTTGTTTTTGACGAAGCCGCTCTCGAAAAGGCTGCGCTCGAAAGTGAGCTCATAGGTCAGTCTGGAATCTTCCTTGTTCTTTGCGCTGTGCCGGAAGGTGACCTGCGCCAATACCGTCCAGTACTTTCCCAAGGGGAGATCCAATGTCACATAGGAAATGATGTCCGAATTGCTGAGGCTGCGGATGTTGTCATTCTCCCTTACCGTGAATGAGAACTTGGCTTTTCCCGTAGTACCCAGGAAGTTCTGGTCCTCCAGGTACATCTGTGCGTAGAAGCCGAAATTGGAGTCGTAGTAAGCGCTGGGTAATGCTATGAACGAGATGGAACCGTCTATGACTATCCTTACCGTCACGGGGATGGTTCCGTCTTTCTCAGCACCGAACCCCAGGGATGTCTCTACGGATTTCAGTATTCTCAGATCCAGCAGTGTCTGGCGCTTTCGCTCCACGACATTTTCAAGTTCCCTTACATCCGTAAAGCGCAGACCTTCGTCATTGGCTATAAGCCTTCTGACCACGCCTTCACGAGTCCTTCCCTTTATGGATATGTCATAGCGCTCTATGACATAATCCGCCGCGCACACGCTGAAGGCGGCTGCGGTGGACAACAACAGGATGAGAAGGAAGCGTCTGACGGTTTTCATTCAGATCAGTTTTTCATGGAGAACGGCTGGCGGGTGTTCTCAAGCACATCTCGCCAGAGGGCGCCTTCGGTGCTGACCTGGCTGCGGGACGAGACTGCCAGCTTGATGGGGAGGTTGATGAATCTGTCGTGCATCATGCTTGCAAGCACTGCCGTCTTGCCTGCCATGGCGGCATGGACGGCATTGGCTCCCAGACGGGCGCAGTAGATGGAATCGTAGGAATCCGCCGGTGCGCTTCTGATGATGTAGCTGGGGTCTATGTATTTGACATTGACCACGATGTGTTCCTTCTTGAAGAACTTGACTATCTCGTCCTTGAGGAAGACTCCGATGTCGCTGAAGCGGACATTGCCCGAGGCATCGGTCTGCCCCGTGCCGGGGATGAGGTCCTGACCTGCACCTTCGGCAACCAGGATGACTGCGTGGCCCCTGTCGTGCAGGCGCTTCTTGAGATGCTCCAGAAGTCCGTTGGGTCCGTGCAGGTCAAAAGGTGCCTCCGGGATGAGGCAGAAGTTGACATCGCTCTGGGCCAGTGAAGTGTGGGCGGCGATGAATCCGCTGGCACGGCCCATGACCTTGACAAGGCCCACGCCGTTCATGGCGTTCTTGGCCTCGATGTGGGCGCTGCGGACTACAGGTACGGCCATGGAGACTGCGGTATCGAATCCGAACGAGGTCTGGATGAAGGCAAGGTCGTTGTCGATTGTCTTGGGGACTCCGACCACGGCGATCTTGAGTCCTCTGCGCTCGATCTCATCAGAGATGGCAAGGGCGCCTTTCTGTGTGCCGTCGCCTCCGACGCAGAAGAGTATGTTGATGTTCATGCGCTCCAGAGTATCCACGATGTCGGCTGTCTGTTCTCCGCCTCCGCGGGCGCTGCCCAGGATGGTTCCGCCTTTTTCCTGGATATCATCGACCACATCGGGGTTTAGCTGGACAGGAGCCTCTGCCGAAGTGGACAGAAGTCCCTGGTAGCCGTATTTGATTCCGGTGATGCGCCTGACGCCGTAGCGGTACCACAGGCAGCGTACGACGGCCCTGATGACGTTGTTTAGGCCCGGGCAGATTCCGCCGCATGTGCAGATGGCTGCATGCACGTGGGCAGGGTTGAAGTAGATCTTCTCCCTGGGGCCGGCAATCTCGACCGTTTCCTCGCTCTTGGGAACCAGATGGCCGTGTGCATTCTTGACGGTGTCGATGGAGTAGAGGATCCTGTCGTCGTCCGAGACATAATCGGCGAAACCGTCGCCGTTAAGGTCGCTCATCTTGATGGGCGATGGAAGCTTGGCCTCTCCGAGGCTTTTGATTGAAAAGTCCAGTTTTGTCATATGCTAAATATACCAGATAGTGTGGGTGTTGTATAATGTTTTCATGCGCCTCAACTTTTTCTTTGATATCGACGGAACACTTCTGCCTGTAGGAAAGCCGATTCCCGCGGATGCGGTAAGTGCCCTGCATCATGCGCAGAGCCTCGGACACAGGCTGTTCCTGTGCACCGGGCGCAGCCCCTTTGAGCTGACCGATGAGATACGTGCCTTTCCGTTTGACGGCGGGGTGTTCTCGGCAGGCGCATACATAATGGCTGGTGACAAAACCGTCTTCCGCGGCTATATAACGGAGCAGCAGAAGGATTATTTCTTCAAGGTAGCCGAAGAGTACGGACTTCTGTGGATAATCCAGACCGATGACGGCTCATACATGACGCAGAGGGCAGTGGATTACTACAAAGGCCTCTGCATGGCCGTCCATAACAGGAACATCCAGTTCCAGGGTTTCCATGTGGTGGACAGGTTTCCGGAAGGGAAACCGATTTCAAAGTTGTTCATCCTGTCGGAACACGGCAGGGTACTGGAGGCCAGAAAAGCCCTGGAAGGGCCGTTCCATTCTGTGAACAACACCAACGGGCTGCCTCCCGAAAGTGCTGCCGAGCTCATGTCTCCGGATTTCTCCAAAGCCTCCGGAATCAGGCGCATGCTCGGTTACCTGAAAGAGGACATGAAGAGCACAGTGGGTGTGGGCGACGGCGAGAACGACGTGGACATGATTGATGTCTGCAATCTGGGAATAGCAATGGGGAATGCATGTGACATTCTGAAGGAGCATGCGGATTATATTACTGCCGACATAGAGGCGGGAGGGATTGCCCGCGCAGTCGAGTATTGTCTGGGGAGGTTGGGATGAAGATTCTCATCATAGGTGGAACGGGAACAATCAGTACTGCCATAACGGCACTGCTTGCGTCAAGGGTGCAGGACGGTCTTGCACAGGATGAGATATGGGTGCTCAACAGGGGCAACCGCATAGGGGAGCTGCCGGAGGGCGTTAAGCAGATAATTGCCGATGCCTATGACAGGGAGTCTCTGGCAAAGGCTGTCGATGGCCTGAAATTCGATGTCGTATGCTTTTTCATAGGTTTTGATGTGAATCAGGTAGCTGTTGTACATGATGTGTTTGCCGGAAAGATAGGGCAGTTCGTGTACATCAGCTCTGCATCGGCCTATCAGAAGCCGCCGGTGGGCTACATCATCACGGAGGAGACTCCGCTGGAGAATCCGTTCTGGGAGTATTCCAGGAAGAAGATCGAGTGCGAGAGATACCTGATGGAGAAGTTCAGGACCGAGGGATTCCCGGCAACGATAGTCAGGCCAAGCCATACCTACTGCGAGCGCTCGGTTCCCGCCGGCATGCATGGTGCCAAAGGAAGCTGGCAGGTCCTCAGGAGGATGATCGACGGCAAGCCGGTCATCGTGCACGGAGACGGGTCTTCTCTCTGGGTAATGACGGACAGCAGGGACTTTGCTGTTGCATTCACGGGATTGCTCGGAAAGCCGGAGGCAATAGGACAGGCATTCCACATCACTTCGGATGAGTCCATTCCGTGGAACCAGATCTACACTGACATCGCATGGGCACTTTCCGAGGTGCTCGGCAGACAGGTGACGCCCGTGTTGCATCATGTGGCATCGGACAGGATAGTTGAGGAGGCCAGGGCGTACGGCTATGACATGGAGGGCAACCTGATAGGCGACAAAGCCAACAGCGTAGTGTTCGACAACTCCAAGGTCAGGTCGGTGGTTCCCGGCTTCAAGGCCCGGATTTCCCACAGGGAGGGAACCCTGAGGGCGGTGAAGTACATCATGGCCCATCCGGAGCTGCAGGTGGAGGATCCGCAGTTCGATGCCTTCTGCGATCATCTGGCAGAGCTGTGATTTGAGGGATTTGAGACATTGGAGTCATTGGAGCCATTGGAGTCATTAGAGACAATGGAGGCATTGGAGCCAAACGTTGAGAAACGGGCGAAAGGACTCGCTTATAAATGAAAAAAGACCGGACTACATCCGATCTTTCCTCATTTCGGGGCGAAAGGACTCGAACCTTCGATATCCTGCTCCCAAAGCAGGCGCCCTAGCCGCTAGGCAACGCCCCGTCGCATGATGGAGTATATGCAATTGACATGTTATGGTCAATAAGGATGGTTTTCCCGAATGGACAACGAGATACGAAGCAAAATCAGACAGGTCCACGAGATACTGGACAACGCAAGTCCTCCTGACATTTCCTTTCTGGAAAGGCGTGATCCGTTCCAGTTCCTGATCAGCGTGATCCTCAGTGCGCAGACTACCGATGAGCGCGTGAATCAGGTGACGCCTGTGCTTTTTTCAAAGTATCCCGATGCGTCCTCACTTGCTGCCGCAGATATAGAAGACGTGAAGAAGATCATCCACACCACAGGATTCTTCAACGCAAAGGCACGTCATGTAATCGACTGCGCCAAGGCCGTGGAAGACAGGTTCGGCGGGGTGGTCCCGACGGAGATGGACGATCTTCTGACACTGCCCGGAGTGGGCCGTAAGACGGCAAACTGCATGAGGTCAAACGTGTTCGGCCTGCCTGGAATTGTCGTGGATACGCATTTTTCAAGGGTCATCAACAGGGTGTTCGGCCTTGGGACCAGGGATCCCGGCAAGGTGGAGGATTTCGTGTGCTCGAACCTTCAGCCTGAATGCTGGAACCGCTTCTCCATGACGGTGAACCTGCACGGACGCAAACTATGTCATGCATCGGGAGAGGAGTGCATCAGGTGTCCGCTTGCCGGACTGTGTTCGGAAAACAACTGAAGGGTAAAAAAAACGGACTGCCGTGCGGCAGTCCGAAATCTGAATGGGCAAGTCTTCCATCAGATGGAATCGATTGTCTTGCGGAGAATGACCAGGTAGGCGATGTAGGATACCAGAGTGGCTACTCCACCGACGATTGCGAGGACGATGTAGATGACTCCGCCGGCAGAAGCCGTTCCCTTTGCCTGGTACGAGCCCTTGAAGAAGTTGATTACGAGACCGATCACCCAGATGATGATGATGTAGATCTTGATTCTTCTTCCGGTGGCCTCAAGCTTGTCGTTCTTCTTGGTGGCGGCGATGCTGACACATCCGGAGATGACATAGTACATGACGAACAGTTCTGCGATGTCATTCAATGTGTTGAAGTAACTTGCGATATCAGGATGCTTGCTGCTGAGGATGGATGCAACGATTGATGCGATGATGCCGATAATCAGCATGATGAGTGCGTTCTTGAAGCTCTCATCGTCCTTTGATGCTCCGATGATTCCGAAGAGGTTCAGGAAGAATGAGATGATACCTATTACCAGTGCCACAAGCAATGAAATCAATGAGACGATGTCCGCAGTGTTGATTGATGTGGCTTCTGTCCTGACGATCCTGCCCATTGCAAACAGTACGATTGCTGCAACGATTCCGATGATTGCGGCAATGATTGTAAGAATCTCTGCCTTGTAAACCTTGCCGAGGCCTTTTCTTGCGTTTTCAAACATTTACAACTCCCTATCCACTGTGCGTGGACAACATAAAAGATGATTATAGACCAAATCATATAAGTAAAAATGTAAAAAGTAAATACAGAGGAACATGACTGCGTGTAAGGACTTTACATTCTTTTGAATATCTGATAAGTTCCTAATGTTGCACTTTTCAAGAGGTGTGGCTTTGAGAAAGAAACTGCATTAAGGTGGAATATATCATGGCACGTAGATGTGAGATTTGTGGAAAGGGAACAATGGCAGGTAACGTGGTTACCAGAAAAGGACAGCCCAAGAAGAAGGGTGGTGTCGGACAGCATATCGGCGTTACGACCAAGAGAGTCTTCAGACCGAACATCATCACAGTCAAGACAATGATCGGCGGCACACCGACCACAGTCAAGGTCTGCGCAAGATGCCTCAGGGCCGGAAAGATCCAGAAGGTCATCTGATAGCCGACATTTCCTTGAGAGAAAGAGAAAGTCCCGTATCGCTACGGGACTTTTTTTATGGATTATCGTCACGTTCTTACATTACGCGTGCTGTGGGAAGGTTCCTGATGGCCAGTATGGTGCAGCATCCTTTTCCGAACAGGGATTCCATGTGGCTGAAGTAGGCCCCGGTTTTCTCAAGCGGGATGTATGCCTCGATGGTGCCGGCGAATCCGCCGCCCTGGACACGGAATGCGCCTTCGTTTTTCAGGAACATCTCGGTCATGGCCAGAGCAAGCGAGATTCCCTGTTCTCCGGCAGCCTTGGGACTGTAGATGTTCTGCAGATATCTGAACGATGAGTCGCCGCTGCTTCTGACAAGCGAGAGGTAACGGCCGAAGTCCCTGTCCCTGAGGGCGCTTATCATGCAGTCGACCCTGTAGTTTTCCTGGAAATAATGGCTTGCCCGCAGGACGGCCCTGTCATTGCCCACTGCCTTGCGCAGGTCTCCTATCTGCGACAGGAACTGCTGGGGATCGACATCACGCAGGGCCTTCTTGCCGAAATACCTTGCAACGGTACGCATTTCCGAAGGGATTGAGGCGTAGTCTGCGGTCAGGTCTGCGTGGTTGCCGCCGGTGGTGGTGATCACCAGGTTGTAGCCGAAGTCCGCGAAATCGATTTCGATGGGGGTGATTACTGGTTTTGCGGGGTCCTTGAAGTCGATTCCCAATATGCCGCCGTTGGCGCAGGCCACCTGATCCATCAGTCCGCTTGGTTTGCCGAAATGGATGTTCTCGGCTTCCTGTCCCATGATGGCAAGCTCTGTGGTGGAGAATCTGTCGTCATTGAACAGCGAGTTGAAGATGGTGCCCACAAGTACCTCGACGGCCGCAGAGCTGCTGAGTCCAGAGCCCTTGAACACGCTTGAGCTGACGTTGGCGCAGAAGCCGCCGGTCTTTCCGCCGCGCTTTGCCATGGCCGCCGCAACGCCCCTGATGAGGGCTTCGGTGGTTCCGAAAAGATCCTCGTGCACATCAAGATCAGAGATGTCCACGCTGATGGCGGGATAGCCTTCGCTTGCAAAGCTGACCGTATTGCCGCCTACCGTGTGGACTGCTGCTATGGTGTCCAGATTGATGGATCCTGCCAGGACCTTGCCCAGGTTGTGGTCGGTGTGGTTTCCGCCCAGCTCCGTCCTGCCTGAGGTCGAGAACACTGCCTGTGCCGCTGTGCCGAACATTTCCTTATGCCTTGCGGCAAGGTCAGTCAGCCTTCTTTCCGCGGCGGCCCTTGCCCCTGGGTCTGAAGCTGCGAGTTTTCCGTACAATCCAGCGATATCCATGGTCGATTCTCCTGAGTAATGATGCTGTAAGATTATATATCAATTTATCTGACGGGTACAGCAGATCGGATCCGGAGCCACCCAGATAGCGCAGTCTTGATATCGGGTAGGAGGATCTGTCTTCCGAGAGTCTGTTGATTGTTTCGCCCAGTTCCTTCGGATTCCAAGCACGAACGGAACCGTACAATGGGTCAAAAGTGGCCTCCAGATCCACAAGACCGGTGTTTTTCACTCCGCAAAGCAGGTTTGAAGCTGTTGTCGGACTGAACCTGAACGGCCATCTGTGTATCAGGCGCCTGATCTGCCTGTCGGCGGACATGGAGGTCCTGAGCTGTCCCAGACAAACGTCGCAACCGGTGCATTCGTCCTTTTCCTGACCCATGGCATGCAGGATGGATCTGCGCCTGCAGTTCTGGACCGTACCGTCCGTGTGAGGACGGAATGACTCCAGAACCGGGCTGTAGGGATGATCTGCCGTCATATCGGTTTCCGTGACTATTACGTAGGCATCGGCGGTATCTCCGTCGCGTCCTGCACGACCTGATTCCTGAAGGTACTCCTCGTATGTCGAAGGAACCCTATGGTGGATGACGGTCCTTATGTCGTTCTTGTCCACTCCCATTCCGAACGCACTGGTGGATACAAGTATACCGTCATGCGAATCCATGAACCATTTCTCAAGCTCTTCACGCTCCGTTCTGGACAGGCCGGCATGATAGTAACGTACTGTGATGCCGCGTGTCTCCATCAGCAGCCTTATGCAGAGTCTTCGTGTATCGTCCCGTGTACGGCAGAACACCACGGCCGGGCGACGGCATATGCGGGCAAGCTCTACTACCGCCTGAGTCCGGCTGAGTGCCGGCCAGGAGCGGTAGATGATGTTGGGTCTGTCTATGTCGCCGCGGACGACAAGCGGCTTGGAGAAGAACAGGCAGGACCGGATGTCCCTTATGGTCTGTTCCGTGGCCGTAGCGGTGAAGGCCAGTATCTGATTCGGTCTGAGCCTTCTGACTGCATCCGTCAGCATAAGGTATGCGGGTCTGAAGTTTTTGCCCCACTGGGATATCACATGTGCTTCGTCCACCACCAGCAGACTGATCCGGTACCGGGACAGTCTGTACAATGCCGTTCTGTTCTGAAGGCTCTCAGGGGTGGTGAGTACTATCCTTGTTCCCGAGTTCAGCCTCCGGAACACATCCGCACGCTGGTCCCTGGTCTGGCCGCCGCGGATAGAGACGCAGTCTATTCCGGCCCTACGCAGCTTTGAAATCTGGTCGTTCATCAGAGCCAGGAGGGGATAGACTATCACGGTGATTCCCCTGCATAGTGTGGCCGGAACCAGAAAACACAGGGACTTCCCCGTGCCTGTCGGAAGGATCACCAGCTGGTGTCTGACAATGCCGCTTTCCTCCTGCTCGAGTATGCGCTGGATGACCAGTATCTGATAGGGTTTCGGCATGGTTATGCCGAATTTTACGGAGGATGTCCTCAATATTCTGTCCAGGTATTGTTCCATGCCCCCATATACGAAAAAAGTGTAGAAAATATTAGGATTGGCCGAAAAAAATTTTGACGTTTTCCGTGAATTTTTTTTCAGTATTACTTAACTTGTGATATACTAAAACCGCTCGTTATACAAACAGAGAAAAGAGTGGCTTCGGATGTCTGTCAGGCTACGGGGCCGGGAAGGGAACTGAAACCGTAAAAGGTCGAGGTTCCTTTTTCTTTCCCGTCCATCACTTCTGTTTCCGCAATGTGGTGCGGATGTAGCGGAAGGTCTCCTTTTCACCTTTCTCCGCGAGCATGACAAGAAGCTCCTCAAGCAGAGATTCGGTCTCCGGATGCATGTCCTCCGTTCCACGACGTCTGTTGAAATACTCCAGGGCGCTGGAATCGGTATACTTGTCCTTCTGATAGACCTTGCAGGCGGCCATGCGGTCGCAGAACATCTCGATGACGAATTCCACGGGCATCCTGACCGGAACATAGCTGCGGCTTTCCAGCGAGAAATCCGACCAGTATTCATAGTGATGTCTGTTGCGCCCCTTGTGGTGCATCCAGGCCTTGGAGTATCCGCAGGATTCACGCTCTCCTGCTGTGGGGCTGCGGTCTCCGGTGTAGAACTTCACTCCGGGAATGAACTCCGTGGGGCTGTATTTGGAAAGGTCGTGAAGCAGCCCCCTCAGGGGGATTCCCGCCCTGAAGCAGTGGCGCATCACCAGATGCCTGTGCCGTGTTATCGTGGACAGATGCCCGAAGAATCTTTTCATGGCAGGATCATGGTCAGTGCCTGACGGTGGTTCTGGATTACTGCGTGGTCACAGGTTCCGCCGTCTTCGCCGTCAAGTGTCCAGTTGGCACCCCTGTCCAACGTGAACTCAAATCGGCTGGACTTGAGTGTGATTATTTCCGGATGATCCATGTTTCCTGAGAAAACAAGGTCAAGAGTATGGCTTAGTTGCGCAAGGTTCTTCGGTTTTTTTATGAAAAGACCCTCGAACAGGCCATCGTTCGTTATTACATCATCCGGGACAAACTGCTTGAGGCTGCCTATGGTCAGCGAGTTGGAAACACAGCAGACAAGATACTCTCCGGTCAGGATCTTCTTGTCTGTCTTGATTTCCATCTTCCTTGCCGAACCGAGGAGGATCTGCGGATTGATGTACTTCAGCGCCGTGCCCAGATAGGCAAGATATCCGAATACGTTCTTGGCTCCCTGGTCTGTCGTGTACGTGATGTCGGTTATGGCACCCAGTGCGGCGACGTAGGTGAAATACTCGTCATTGAAGGTTCCTACGTCTATGGTCCTGCGCTGGTTTCCCGCGGCTATGGCTGCGGCTTTGTCTACCGCCTTGGGAATTTTGTGGGAATTGGCAAAATCGTTGGCGGTTCCTGCGGGTATGTACGCCAGATCCACCGGGCGCTCCAGCTTCATCACTGCATTGAATGCCTCGTGGAGCATTCCGTCTCCGCCTGCAACGACTATCCTGTCATATTTGAGACCCCACTTGAGTATCTTGTCGCAGGCATCGCCCTTGGACTGTGTGGGATACACCGTGACCAAGAAGCCTGCACGGGTCAGGGTGTCCGTTATCTTGGACAGACCTGCCTTGATGGTACCTTTTCCGGCATGCGGATTGAACAGGAACAGCGCGGTTTTCATGCTTTCATTATAGCTGTCTTTTGATGTAAGATTCCAGTATCGGAGGAAACCAACATGACTGAAAGAACGTTCATAGCCATAAAGCCGGATGCAGTCCAGAGAGGGCTCATCGGAAAGATCATCGGCAGGATAGAGGAAAAGGGATACAAGATCGTTGCCCTCAAGATGGTGCAGGTGTCTGACGAGCAGGCGGCCGCCCACTATGCCGAGCACTACGGCAAGCCGTTCTATCCCAATCTGGTGAAGTTCATCACGAGCGCACCCATCGTGGCAATGGTGGTGGAAGGAGACAATGCGATTTCCGGCATGCGCCAGATCATGGGCAAGACCAACCCGGCCAATGCCGAGGTGGGTACAATCAGAGGCGACTTCTCTCCGGAGATGAGCTTCAACGTCATCCACGGGTCAGACGGTCCCGAGAGCGCCGCAAGGGAGATCGCCATCTACTTCAGACCGGAAGAGATGTGCGACAGATGGCAGACAGCCTTTGAGATCCTCAGGGAAAAGATGAACTAAAACCCTACGGTAAGTCCCACAAGAACAAACCAGCCGAACATGGTGAGCATGCTCAGAAGCGATGTCACCACCACTATCTCGTTTGCAAGATCCGCATCGCCACCCATTGCGACGGCGGTGCTGTATGAGTTCACGGCATTCGGCGCTGCGGCGTAGATCATAATTCCGCACAGTGCCGTTCCCCTGATTCCCATCAGGATCGATGCGGGGATTATGGCAAGAGGCACTAAGATCAGCTTTGCAAGCGATGCCCATGTGAGGTACCTGCCGTATCTCCTGATGTGACTGAACTCGAACGAGGCTCCCAGGGCAATCATGGAAAGCGGAGTGGTCAGGGCTCCGAGCTTGGAGATTATTCCGTTCATGATCCATGTGGGGATCCTGATGCCCGTGACGTTGAGCAGAAGTCCTACCAGACATCCGAGTACCAGCGGGTTCTTGATTATGTTCAGGATCAGCTTGGGTACGCTGGTGGCCTTGCCTGTGTATTTTTCGAATATGAAGGCCGATATGCAGTTGTTCAGCGGAACCAGGACCACCGCTATTACGGAGACTATTCCGATGTTGTCGGCGCCGTAGATGCTCTGTGCGATGGGTATGCCGAGGATGGCGTAGTTGGACTTGTAGATTCCCTGGATCATGACGGGAATCTGGGTCTTGTCCTTCACGAAGCGCGGAACGATTGCCCAGGAGATCAGGAACAACGTTATGATGCCGACGGCCACGACCAGAATCGGCAACAGCTCGACATCTTCCTTGAGGTTGGCCTTGTAGATTGTCTCTCCGCACATGACCGACAGAAAGAACCTGAAGACCAGGATGTTGAGCTGCTTGGTGGAGGTCTCGTTCAGATAGCTCTTCTTCTTGAAGTAGTAGCCGAGCATCATGAACGCAAAGAGCGGGATGAGCGCTATGGCTGAAATCCTGATTACGTCCATGTTCAGACTCCTATGATGGTTCCGGTAAACGGTTCGTCCGTCAGGATGGAGATGGTGTTGTCGGTGTCCCTTCCGTCTGCGCAGATGACCGTCAGGCCTGCCTGCTGTGCAAGCTTTGATGCAATCGGATCGAACGGGGCGTTCTTTCCCGGAACCCATTCGTCACCGACCATCTTCCTGAAATCGGCCCATGAGATGGTGTCGATCGGCTTGGCATCGGGATTTGTCCTGGGATCATCGGTGTAGACCTTTGCTATGTTGGAAAGGTTGACGATGGTCTGGGCTCCGAACCTTCTTGCCAGGTAGACTGCATCGGTGTCCGTGGAGAAGCCGGGCTTCCATCCGCCGGCAACAAGGATACGGCCTGTGAAGCTCACCTCATCCGCCGTGGGGTTGGTGACCACGGGGTCGGTACAGAGATTTCCGAAGATGGCCTTGACCAGCTCGGCGTTGATGTGAGTGGCCTTGATGCCTATCCAGTCCTGGGCATTGCTGTCCTGCTCGGCGGGATCGGTCACGATTGCCCTGTATGCCTGCTGGTATACACGCGCAGGTGCACCTCCGCCGCATACGAAGATGAGTTTATCTTCAGGGTTTTCCGAGAGATACTCCCTTATCTTTGCGAGAAAACCGGAAAGGAAGACGCTGTTGACTCCGTCCGGCGCGATTATCGACCCACCCACTGAAAGAACTGAAATCCTCATGTATGACTCCTCTTGTGAAAATTCTATATACAGGAATCCCGTTTTGCAAGCACAAGAGGGTATTGTCTGAAAAGAGAACGGAATAGGACAACAAGCAGCGCTTCAGCGCGCCTGTCAGCCCATGTATATGAGTCTGATTATGAAGTTTATCAGCCTTGCCGGCAGAACCTTGGACAGGAAGGCCAGTGCCTTGTAGTCCAGACCTACCGCCACGCGTACCGGTGGATTCCTGCGCTTTGCAAGCTTGAGGAAAACCCTTGCCACGGAGTCGGCCGGCTTTCCCTTCTGCTCGTCATGCGCCATGTGTTCCACGGCGCTCCTGCACTGGTCGTAATACGGGGACTCCTTGGGCTCGTCGCTGGTCCTTGCCTTGGTGAAGCCGGTCTTGGTGTCTCCGGGTTCCACAAGTGCGCACCTGACTCCGAACTGTCTTGCTTCCATCCTGAGGGCCTGGGCGTAGGCCTCCAGGGCATACTTTGATGAACTGTAATGGCTCTGGTAGGGAATCGGCACAAGACCGGCCACAGAGCTGGTTATCAGGATCAGGGACCTGGGATTCTTTCTCAGAAGCGGCATGAACGCGCTGTTCACGTTCAGGACTCCGAAGTAGTTTGTCTCCATCTGTGCCTTTGCCCGCTCTATCGGAGTCATCTCGGCCGATCCGCTGATTCCGAATCCTGCACAGTTGATGATGATTCCGAGCTCGTCTACCTTCTTTGCCGCTGCCTGGACCGATGCGGGATCCGTGACATCCATCTCCAGCGGTACGATGTTGGGATTACCGGTCTTCCGGGGATGCCGTGAAGCCGCATAGACTACAAAGCCGTTCATTGCAAGCAGATCCGCGGTTTCTTTTCCGATTCCGCTGGATGCTCCGGTTACAAGCACTTTCTTCAGGTAAGGAGATTTCACGTTCATGGCCTCATTCTATATCACTATTCATGTTTTTTGAACAAGTGGTCCCTGCATGGCACAGGCGAATGCAGGGACCGGGCTTGATTGAGCATGTCTATGGATAGTTAGGCAATCATCATTGCCCTGATTTCAGAACGGCTGGTCGTCGTCCGATGTTTTCGTTTCCGGCACGTCCTCCTCTGAGCTGCACTCCGGCACGGCATCATCGTCGGTACGGGTGTCTTCATGCGCGAAGTCCTCATCATCCTGAGACTGAAGGCCTTCGGTTTCCGCCGGTGCATCGCTGCGGATCTCAGCCGGATCCGGATGCTGATCCTGGTCCTGAGCCCTTTGCGCGGCCTCGCGCTCCTGTTCCTGCTTTTCCAATTCTATGGAACTATCCGCGCGTGTGGTCATCTCACCAGGAATCCTGGGAACTTCTGCAGCCGCAGGATCCTCGACCTTCTTCTGGGGCTGGAACTCGATGTGCTCGGCAAGGATGGCCACCTTCTCACGGCTGACGGAGGCGCTCGTGTACCTGAAGTGCCTCAGCCGGCCCACCGCACGTATGCCCCTGCCTTTCCTGAGGTAGGTCAGGCAGGATTCTGCCACGGGGCCGAATACCCAGACGGTGAAGAAGGATGCATCGTGCACCCATTTTTCATTCTTGCCGTTGTAATACCTGTTGTTTGCCAGAGACAGCCGGCACTGCGATGATCCCGTAACCTGGTTTGACCGTTCGGGGTCCCTGATCAGAGTCCCTTCCATCAGGACTGTGTTTAGGTTGTTCATAAGAACCTCCGTGAAGAAGGGGAGCGTCGGATACCTGACAAGTCAGGCTTTTCATCCGTGAGGCTTTCCCCTTAACACGGACCTATTACGAAAAAAGTGTCGGAAATATTTGAGTTTTTCCGACACTTTTTTCAGGTTTTTTGTGTGTTTTTCAGATGTTGTCGTTTATGAAGGCTTCAAGAACGCCGATTCCGGCTCCTCCGACGCGCTGCGCGACGACCTCTCCGTTCCTGAAGATGACCAGAGTGGGGATGCTGCTGACTCCGAAAGACTCGGCCAGCTCCGGTGCTTCATCCACATCAACCTTGCCGACCTTGACCTTGCCTGCATACTTTACGGCAAGCTGGGATATCAGCGGTGCAATCATCTTGCACGGTCCGCACCATGTTGCCCAGAAATCGACCAGCACGGGAGTGCTGCTGTTTATTACTTCCTGCTCGAAATTGGAACTGTTGAGAATTACTTCACTCATACTTGTGACTCCTTGTGTCTCAATAATACCGACGGACATCCGAAAAGGAAAGTGCAGAGGTCCCCGAAAGGGTGAAAAAACGGCTGAATGGAATCTTTAAGAAACCCTATCGGAATTAAAAGTTTTTTCATCGTTCCTTACTGGTATGGTGCTGGACTTATATAGGAATTGTATATATCAAAAAAAGTGTAAATCCTTGCAAAATAAGGAGTTGACAAAAACGGCCCGCCTATCTATAATCAAATCATCCAGAGTCGGAGGAAGGCTGGAGGCGCCTCTTCTGAAGCAGATGGTGATGAAAAAAAATTTTAAAGGAGGAAGGTATGTCGGGCGAAGACAAGGCAGTCGGATTCTTCGGTGATCACATAGATTCCCTGAAGGCTTTCGAAAGTCTGAAGATATACATAAGTGACTTCTGTCCGGATGCCGTGATCTCCATCCAGGGATCCCTTCTTTCATTCAGGACCGGAGCCGGATTCGCATATGTCTCCCTCCCGGCTGACGACAGCCAGAAGGTTCTCTTCAACCTGGCGATCACGAACAGGAAGAAGATCGTCAGCGACAGGATAGAGAAGACAGTGCCGCCGGTTCCCGGAACCCACTCCTTTGTCTACCACATCGGAATCAGGTCCGCCTCAGACATCGATTCGGAGATCAAGGGCTGGATAAGGCAGTCCTACGAGTACTCGAAACTGAATTATGCATAAGTTCCAATAATATCTCTTTCTCTCATCGGGAGGTGTCGGAGGTCATCCGGCACCTCCTATCTTCATGACACACAAAAAACCTGAAAAAAGTGTCTGGAAAACTGAAATATTTTCCGCACTTTTTTCGTATAGGGCTTCATAAAGAGGTACCTATGGACAGAAAGGTTTTGATTACACTCATATGCATGGCTGCGGCCGTGGTCCTGCTTCTGGCCGTGCTTCTGGGATGCTCGCAGGAGCCGGGGGCGCAGGAAGTCTTCAACGTACTTGGCGGAGCGGATTCAAGCTCGCCGACGCTTGTGTCGGTGCAGTCTTTGTCGAGTTCGCGGATAAGGCTGGAGTTCAGCGAGCCCGTGAAGGTGTACGGTAATTCGTTCGAGCCGCTGACCGCCCGATCCGACGGCAAGTTCATATATGTGGACCTGGACAATTCCCTCAGGCCAGGGACCAGATCTGAAGTGAGGGGCAGGGTCAAGGACTACAGCGGCAACACGTCGGGCTTCACCATACAGGTCTGGGGCTACAACCCGGACCTGCCTCAGGTGCTGATAAACGAGTTCACCACAAAAGGCACGGCAAAGAGTCCTGACAGGACGGAACTCAGGATTCTCAGCTCCGGCAACATCAACGGCATGACGCTCTACAACGGTGTGCCGTCGGATTTCGATGCGCTTGTGGTGTTCGGCGACATCGATGTCCGGGCCGATGACATGGTGGTGGTCTGGTGGACGGAGGACATCAGCGTGCCTGAGGTGCAGGAGGACATGACCGGAGGCAGGGTGTTCAACATCTGTGCACAGAGTACGGAGGCTCTGCCTTCCAACAACGGCGCCCTGGTTTTGTGCGGAAGTCCTGCGCTTGGTGCGGACGTGCTCGATGCGGTGGTTTATTCCAACTTCAGCGCAAGCTACGGAGGTTACGGGACACGGTCGGCCCAGGAGAGGGCAAAGTGGGTCACAGGCTCGGGAGCATGGAGCGGAGATCCTCTTGACAGCACCACGTCCACTGCCACGAGGTCGATGGGGCGTCTGCCCGATGCCGATGACAGCGACAGCGCAAAAGACTGGATAGTGACGGTAACGGGCGGGGCGACCTTCGGGGCACGGAATTCAACCGAAGCCTTCTGAACCGGCCGTGCATCGGTTGAAACACGCGCGGGCTTTTCTATATAATCGACTTGAGGCGGTGTCCTTAAGGAAAAGGAACAAGCCGTCTTGAAGATCAGGACCATGCGGCCTGAACCGGGTGTCAGCCGCCGTCCGAGGAGCGCCCTATGAGCATAGTGAAGCCGCACAAGCTGGGAATCATCACCGGTCCGGGTTCCGAATACCTGTCCGGTAAGGTTGTGAAGCACCTCAGAGGTCTTTACAAAGAGCGTTACGAAAAACTTTCCAAGAATCTTGCATACAGGTACGGGATGACCGAGGACGAGATCCTCAGGCAGGTGACCTTCATCGATGACATCGGAAACAAGAAGATTCCTTCCGGAAAGTGCCCCACCGAGTTCGTCTGCCCCAAGTTCGACATTCCCGTCAAATACACGAGGTTCCTGAACGGTGAGGTAAAGGCCGAGATCCAGGAGCCCGTCAGAGGCATAAGGATCTACATCATCTATGACGTGACCAACGATGTCCCCATGAAGATCAACGGGTGCGAGGAGCCGGTCAGCTTCTCGGTCAACGACCACATCATGATGTTGTTCACCATAGTCAATGCGCTGAACCTTGCGGGTGCCGAGAGCGTCACGCTGGTCCTGCCCACATATCCGTATGCAAGGCAGCACAAGAAGAGCTCCAGGGAAGCACTGACCGCCGCCCTGTTCGGCCAGATGTGCGAAGGCCTTGGCGTCGAGCGCATCATCACGCTGGACATCCACAGCAGGGAGATCGAGAACTGCTTCCGCAAGGTGCATCTCGAGAACCTGCATGCATCGTATCAGTTCATCGTCGAGCTCAAGAAGATCATCGACATCTCCGATCCCGACATCACCGTGGTGTCGCCCGACGTCGGAGCGGTTTCAAGGAACAAGTTCTACGCACAGGTGCTGCACAGACCTCTGGCCATGCTGTACAAGGAACGTGACTACTCCATAGTCACCACAGGTGCAAAGAACACCAACATCAAGAGCATCAACCTGCTGGGAGATGTCAACGGCAAGACCGTGATAATGGCCGATGACATGCTGGCCTCCGGCGGCACCATGCTGATTGCCATGAACTACTTGAGGGAACAGGGCGCCAAGAGGATCATCTGCATCACAAGCCTGCCGTTCTTCAACGGAAACGCAATAGACACGTTCGACAAGGCCCACGAGGAGGGTGTGTTCGACTACGTGATCGGAACCAACGTCGTCTACCATACCGACAACCTGCTGTCGAAGAAGTGGTTCATTCAGACCGATGCCAGCGAGCTCTTTGCCCGCGCAATCAACAGACTGCACCACGGCAGGGCCATAAGCCCGCTGCTTGACAACAGGAAGATCGTCCAGCGCCTGGTCGATGACGTACAGAACGCCGCGGCGGATAAGAAGGAAAACAACGATGGAGATATCGAATAGGATACGCGGATTCCAGGCTTCCCCCATCAGAAGGCTCAGCCCTTATGCAAGAGCAGCCAAGGCCAGGGGAATAAAGGTCTACCACCTCAATATCGGACAGCCGGACATCAAGAGCCCCAGGGAGGCTCTGGATGCCATCCACAACTACCCCAACGAGATCATCGCCTACGGCGAGAGTGACGGAGACCTCGAGCTGCGCAAGGCAGTGGTGAAGTACTACGGCGAGAGCGTGGGCGTGAACATCACCGTGGATGACGTGCTGATCACCACAGGTGGCTCGGAGGCCATCCTGTTCAGCCTGATGGCCCTGTGCGACCCCGGCGACGAGGTCATAGTCCCCGAACCCTATTATACCAACGTGCACTCGTTTGCCAGGATGGCAAACGTCAGCATCGTGCCGGTGACAAGCCTGCTTGAGGACAATTTTGCGTTGCCCCCGCTCAGCATGATCGAGGAGAGGATCACGAGCAAGACCCGCGCCATATTGCTCAACAGCCCCAACAATCCCACCGGACACATCTACAGCCCCGATGAACTCAAGATAATCCTGGAGATGTGCGAGAAGCACGACATCTTCCTGATTGTGGACGAGGTCTACCGCGAGTTCTGCTATGACGGTCTCAAGTTCACCAGCATCCTCAGCTACGAGAAGTACTCCGACCGCGTGATCTGCATCGACAGCGTGTCCAAGAGATTCTCCATGTGCGGAGCCAGGGTCGGCGTGCTCATCTGCCGCAACAGGAACGTCATCCGCGAGACACTGAAACTCAGCCAGGCCCGCCTGTGCTCTCCCACGGTGGAACAGTATGCATCGCTTGCCGCGTTCGGTGCACCGCCCGAGTACCTTGAGAACGTCAAGAAGGAATACGAGAAGAGAAGGGACTTCATTGTCCGGGCACTGGACAAGATTCCCGGCGTAAAGTGCTCACGCCCCAACGGTGCCTTCTATCTGATAGCAAGGCTTCCGGTCGAGGATGCGGAGAACTTCTCGATCTTCATGCTCAGGGATTTCGACTACAACGGCGAGACCGTGATGCTCGCTCCGGCCGAAGGCTTTTATGAGAGCAAGGACCTCGGACGCGACCAGGTCAGGATTGCCTACGTGCTGAACACAGAGGACCTCGAGAAGGCATGCAAATGTCTCAAAGAGGGCCTGAAAGCCTACAACAACAGGGAAATCTGAAGCATCAAACCAGATTCAGGATCTCGTAGGGACTGCTGATGGTCCCGGGTGTGCCGGGCTTGAAGCCGAAGCCCCAGTTTGCCCGTATGCACCGGCATCCGGCATCCCGTGCTCCCTTTTCGTCTATCGACGTATCGCCCACCAGGACACATTCATCAGGGCCGAGACCAAGTCGTTCGAAGCCGTCCTTCAGGAGGTCTCCTTTGGTCATCGTGCCCACAAGGTCGATTCCCAACTGGACGTCGAAGAGATCGGAGACGTTGAAGTCTTTGCACATCTGCTGCACCAGGTCCTCGTTCTTCATCGATGCTATGCCCAAGATGTGTCCCCGTGCCTTGAGCTGCCTTACCACATCCAGGATGCCGGGGTAGAAGTGTGCACGCAGACGTCCCTCACGCATGTAGAAGTCATGATAGGCTTCGCACAGCCGACGTACAGTATCTTCATCAGTGATGCCGAATGTCTGACGGAAGCAGTCTCCAAGCGGAGGTCCTATGAACACATCCCACTCCTCGACTTCCGGAATGGGGATTCCGACTTTGTCCATGGCGTAGCGTCCTCCGGCGAAGATGCCGTCGGAGGTGTCCATCAGCGTTCCGTCGAGGTCGAAGAATACTGCCTTGTATTTCATTTTCCGCGCCTTTCGAGCAGCCTCATGCCGAGCTTCTCCACAATCTTCCACTCCCAGTCGGTGTAGCTTGAGCGTCCGATCCTGAC
>JAJBWA010000117.1:0-11746 GCA_031935845.1 bacterium
CAGCGATCATGACCACGGCGCCTATCTTGAAAATTCTCTCCGCGGAGAAACTGTACATCAAGGCAAGGACGCCTACGAGCAGAAGGCCGGGAAGTTCCCTGAAGAACTCAAGGACCCCTCTGTCGAACTCCGTCATGGAGACTACTTCAGCAAGATAGTTGTCCAGGACACCCTTCTGCAGTCCGTATGCAAGACCGATCACCAGCAGGGAGAGGAGGTACGGCTTGTACGGTGCATCCTCCCTGTAGATATGCTTCAATGAATCCTTCATGTTACACCCCACTGCATGATGATATTTATCCCCTGATATGGCAAGTGGTTGAACAATCATTGTTTTTCCAACATCATATCTGTATGCCGATACTGCTTCCGAAGAACTATCCGTATTCAGACAAACTCAGGCGCAAGGGCGTCTTCGTCATGTCCAATACACGTGGACGCGAGCAGAAGATCCGTCCGCTCAAGATCGGAATCCTGAACCTGATGCCTACGCTGGAGGCCACAGAGGTCCAGCTGATGGGAATGCTTGCCAACACGCCGCTTCAGGTAGACCTCAAGCTCATCATGATGCAGACTGACCACCGCAAGGTGGAGGACCTGCCGCATCTTGGGGAGTTCTATGTTCCGTTCGATGAGGTCAAGGGTGAGAAGTTCGACGGAATGATCATCACGGGTGCCCCTGTCGAGAAGATTCCTTTCGAGAAAGTCGATTACTGGAAAGACCTGGCTTCATTCATGGAGCATACCAAGAAGAACGTGTTCTCCACCGTCCACATCTGCTGGGGAGCGCAGGCGGGACTCTACTATCATTACGGCATACAGAAGATCATGATGGACCACAAGCTGTCCGGCATCTTCCCTCATACGCTTCTGCACAAAAGCTACGACAATCCGTTCACAAGGGGATTCGACGACAGGTTCCTTGTGCCTCATTCACGGCATACCATGCTCGATATCGATGCTCTGAAAGCGATAGATAACCTTGAAATACTTGATGAATCATACTTTGCAGGCCCTCATATCATCGCATCCAAAGACGGACGCCAGGTGTTCCTCAACGGACACTGGGAGTATGACAGAGGGACGTTGATGAAGGAATACGAGCGCGACAGTGCCATAGGCAACGTCATGCCGCCGTTCAACTACTTCGTGGCGGACAAGCCCGAGTTCGGCGTGGAGGTCACATGGAAGGCCCATGCGAACCTTTTCTATTCCAACTGGCTGAACTTCGTCTATCAGGGCACTACATACGATATAGATGAGATAAGCAATCTCTGAAAAGGGGAGAGATATGGACAAATACAGATTCGAGACAATGCAGCTTCATGTCGGTCAGGAGCAGGCCGATCCCGCAACCGACGCCAGGGCGGTCCCCATCTACCAGACCACTTCCTATGTCTTCCCTGATTCCGCAAATGCGGCAGACAGGTTTGCGCTCAAGGCATCCGGCAACATCTACGGAAGGCTGGGCAACCCCACCGAGGATGTGCTTGAGAAGAGGATCGCAGCCCTTGAGGGAGGATCCGGTGCACTTGCGCTTGCCTCCGGAGCAGCTGCCGTCACGTATGCAATCCAGGCTCTGACAAGACAGGGAGACCACGTGGTGGCCCAGAACACCATCTACGGCGGAACATACAACCTTCTTGCCCATACTCTTCCGGACTACGGGGTGACCACAACCTTCGTGGACATCCACAACATCGACGCAGTCAGAGCCGCAGTTCAGGAGAACACAAAGCTCATCTACATCGAGACTCTCGGAAATCCCAACAGCGATATCCCTGACATAGAGGCCTGTGCGGAGATTGCACATGCACACAGAATCCCGCTTGTCATAGACAACACGTTCGGAACGCCGTACCTGATCCGTCCTGTTGAGCACGGTGCAGACATAATCGTTCATTCGGCAACCAAGTTCATCGGCGGACACGGCACAACGCTGGGCGGAATAATCGTTGACGGCGGAAAGTTCGACTGGAAGAAGAGCGGGAAGTTCCCGCAGATTGCAGATCCCAATCCCAGCTATCATGGCGTATCTTTCCTTGATGTGGCAGGCCCTGCTGCATTCGTGACCTATGTGCGCTGCGTGATACTCAGGGACATGGGTGCGGCAATCTCTCCTTTCAATGCATTTCTGCTGCTGCAGGGTGTGGAGACTCTGTCACTCAGGCTCGAGCGCCATGCCTACAACACAAAGAGGGTGGTGGAGTACCTGTCCAAGCATCCCATGGTTGCAAAGGTGAACCATCCGTCGCTGCCGGATCATCCCCAGCATGACCTGTACCTGAGGTACTTCCCCAACGGAGGGGCCTCCATATTCACGTTCGACATCAAGGGCGGTCAGAAGGAGGCCCATAAGTTCATCGACAACCTGAAGGTCTTCAGCCTGCTTGCGAACGTTGCCGACGTGAAGTCGCTTGTCATCCATCCGGCCACAACAACCCACGGTCAGCTGACGGACGAGGAGCTTGCAAGCCAGAACATCACGCGCAGCACCATACGTCTCAGCATCGGGATTGAGCACATCGACGACATAATCGCCGACCTCGAGCGCGGCTTCGCGGCACTGAAATGACTGAACTCAAGGCGAAACCCGGCGACAATCTGAACGAAATCCTCAACACGAAGACGGAAGGCCCTCTTGTGGTCGAGTTGTCTGAGAACGCGGTCTACAGACAGAAAGTCACCGTCGGACGTGACGATGTGCTTGTGATCGGCAACGGAGCAAGAATTGTCTGGAACGACCACAACGGTATGAGGCCGGGCTTCGGCACAGGTGCGAGCGCTACTCTTACGGTCTGCGCAAACCATACTGAATTCAGGAACCTGACAGTTGAGAACGATTTCGACTATCTCGCAGGCAGGGCGAAGAAGGACGAGGATCCCCACTTCATGATGGGGCTTCAGGCAGTTGCGGTGTTCACACGCCCTGAGTACACGGATGCCGAATTCCGCTCATGCACCTTCATCAGCTGGCAGGACACGTTGTTTACGGACTGCTCCGAAAGCCTGTTCGAGGACTGCACCGTCTACGGAAACATAGACTTCATATTCGGACGCAGCCATGCCCTTTTCAGTAACTGTACGATAGTCTCCACAGGGGAAGGCTTCGTGTCGGCCCCTTCGACATCCGTGAAAACGGAGAAGGGCCTGTGTTTCGAAAACTGCACAATCACCTGCACGGACACCGTGGAGGACGGCAGCGTCTATCTGGCCCGTCCGTGGCATCCCAGCGAGCGTGATGATACCGATTCATGCGTGTCTTTCGTGAAATGCCGCCTTGGCAGACATATCAACCATGAGCTGTGGACCACCATGTGGGACAAGAAAGGCCACAATCACCTGCCGTCAGAGAACAGATTCAGCATAGATGCAGACACTCTGGCTACATTGGCTTATAATTATGAAACGGAGAAATAGTGATGCAGCAGATACTTAAGGAAATAGAACTTCAGGACTGCCCGCTCTGCAGAGGAACGGGAGTCGTGGAGGAAGAAGGCGGCTGGTGCTTCTATGTGGCATGCCTTGACTGTGGTGCGCATACCGCGGAGATTCCATACAGAACCGGTGAAGAACGGCTTTCTGCAGCAAAGAACGCCGCACATCTTTGGAACATAGGAAAAGTGCTGAGACCGGACCCTGGTGAGTGACATGAGGGATGTGAAGATAACGGTCATGCGCAAGGTCTGCCATAAGGACCTCATGGAGAAGTTCGAGAATCCCATTGAACATGCCTGTGACCTGAATGAAGGACAGGTGTTCATCTCAAGGGAGGGAATGATCCCGGAAGGAATGTGCGACAGCGCATGGACAAGCCTTGAACCTTTTGTAAATAAACTTGCAAACGGCGGTGGAAACTTTTATGATGGATGGATGAAAGACCGGAACTCGGCCATGATATCCTGTAATGACGGATTCAGGCCTGTCAGTTTCTATCTTGAAACACTGTAAATCTTGATGTGTGGGGAGGTAAAGGGAAAGTATGTCTAGTTACTACTCTGGAATGATACTGCTGTGCATTCTGGCATGCCTTCTCATGTGCCTACTGATAGGTTCAAGCCCGCTTCTTCCCGGAGTCAAGAAGAAACAGTTCAGTGTGGGATTCGTCATCGTCGCAATAGGCGCATTGCTTGAATGGCTGTCTCTTCTTCTGGAGAATACGGGAAGCCGCATCTGGCTCCACACCGGAATCAAGGCTCTTGAGCTGATGATTGCTCCCCTTATTCCGCTTGCCCTGATGGTTCCGATTTCAGGCAAAAGGAAGCTGCTCAACGTCATGCATGTGGGCTTCATCGTGAATGCCATCCTGATAGCTGTTTCCTGCTTCACGAAATCGATCTTCTATTTCGACCGCAGCAACGTCTATCACCACGGCAAGCTCTACTTCATCTACATTGCAAGCTATGTGTTCCAGGGACTTTGTCTGGTGTATGGTGCATATTCGATCAGGAAGGAGTACCGGAGCAAGAATTCTTGGATACTGTATCTGACCTTCCTCTACCTACTGGTCGGAATCGGGCTTCACAACATAGACAGTTCCATCCGTTCAGATTACCTTACGCTGACCATTACTCCGATTCTGTTCTACATTTCGTACATAGATCTTATCCAGAGCTGTGACAGCCTTACCAAGCTCCTGAACAGGAACTGTTACGACGGTCTGGTCAGCAGGATGGATGAAGCGTGCATCATCATCACCATCGATGTCGATTACTTCAAGCAGTGCAACGACAACTACGGACACCTCTACGGCGACGAGGTACTGAAGATCGTGTCAAAGGTCATCAGGACCAATGCTCCCAAGAAGGCTCTTTGCTACAGGACCGGCGGAGACGAGTTCTGCATCGTGGTTCCCGGACGCACCAACAATCCGGACAGCATTCTGGAGAAGCTTCATGCTTCTATGGAGGAAGTCAGGGCCACGGATTCAAGGATTCCGTTCATATCCACAGGCTATGCCGCATTCCATCCGGAAGGCGACAGCATGATCGACACCATCGAGAATGCCGATGCCATGATGTACAGGTTCAAGAACCTCCGCAAGCAGTATCTTGCAGAGGGCAAGGTCATGAGCTTCAGCGAGATCCAGAGGATCCTGATCTCCACTCCCATAAAGGAGATGAAGAGCCACAGGCTTTCCTGATTACTGATTCTTCTTCTTTTTCCAGGGCATGAATATCTTCATGAATATCTCGTTCTCGCGGGAGCGCTTCTCTATGTTCGATGACATTGCCCTGAACGTAGTGTAGATGAAGCCTGCTATGGCGAAGAACACCAGGAAATGGCAGTCGGGTATGATTGCCGCAAAGAGCAGGCCGAAATTGATCACATAGAGGAAAAGCTCGAACTCATCGTCTCCGTATCTTCTCGCGAACCAGTTCCTGATCCTGCTCTTGATGCTCATTTCTTCCGACTCCACCAGTGTTTTCTTTCAGTGGTGGTATTATCGGCATTGCGCTTCTGCTGGTCAAGTTCATAATTGACGGCCGCATCGTGGATTGCCTGCTGTATCTCCTCCTCAGACATCTTTCCGTTCTCGGTGATGGTGATGGACTGGCTTCTGCCGGTGTCCAGATCCTTGGCAGATACCGTCAGGATTCCGTTGGCGTCGATGTCGAACGTGACCTCGATCTGCGGGACTCCTGCGGGGGCTGCCTTGATTCCGTTGAGCCTGAACTTTCCTATGGTCTTGTTGTCGGCTGCCATGGGACGCTCGCCCTGGAGAACATGGATCTCGACACTCCTCTGGAAGGGAGCAGCTGTGGTGAATATCTGGGAATAGTGGACGGGAAGGGTGGTGTTTCTCTCCACAAGCCTTGTTGCCACGCCGCCTACCGTCTCGATTGAGAGACTCAGGGGGATGACGTCCAGAAGCAGGATGCTCTTGGAGACTTCAGGAACGTTTCCGCTCAGGGTGTCTCCCTGAATGGCGGCTCCCTGGGCAACGCATTCATCCGGATTGATGGTCTTGGAGGGCTCTATGCCCGTAAGATCCTTCACCTTCCTCTGCACTGCGGGTATTCTTGTGGATCCTCCGACAAGCAGGACCTTGCCCAGCTCTGTTGCGGCAATCCCCGCATCTGTGAGTGCGTTGATCACCGGCATGGCCGTCCTCTCCACAAGCTCTCCTGTAAGTTCGTTGAACTTTGCGCGTGTCAGCGTGTATTCGAAGTTGATGGTCTGGCCGCCCTTCTGCGCAAGGTAAGGGAGCATGATTGATGTGCTTTCATTTGCTGAAAGATCCTTCTTTGCGTTCTCCGCGGCCTCGCGTATCCTCTGCAGTGCTGCCACGTCGTTCCTGAGGTTCACGGAGTGACGGGCCTTGATTTCACCCAGCAGATGGTCCACCAGGATCTGGTCGAAGTCGTCGCCTCCGAGATGGTTGTCGCCGTTGGTGGCAAGGACCTCTATGACGCCGTCGCCGATTTCGATGATGGATACGTCGAACGTTCCTCCTCCCAGGTCAAAGACCATTATCTTCTGGTTCTGTCCGTTGTTGAGGCCGTACGCCAGTGCGGCGCTCGTGGGCTCGTTGATTATCCTCTTTACGTTCAGGCCGGCAATCCTTCCTGCGTCCTTGGTAGCCTGTCTCTGGATGTCGTTGAAGTAGGCGGGGACGGTGATGACTGCATCAGTGACCTCCTCACCCAGATAACGTTCTGCATCCTCGCGCAGCTTCCTGAGTATCATGGCGCTGATCTGCTGGGGAATGAACCTTCTGCCGTCGATCTCGATCTCCCAGTCAGTGCCCATCTGCCGCTTGATGGATGATATGGTCCTGTCGCTGTTGACGATGGCCTGGTTCTGGGCACTGTCACCCACCAGGACCGCTCCCTCTTTGGAGAATGCCACCACACTGGGAGTGGTGCGCTTTCCGTTCTCGTTGGGGATTATGACGGGCTTTCCGTTCTCAACTACTGCCACGCAGCTGTTTGTGGTTCCGAGATCTATTCCGATTGTCTTGCCCATGTCGTGCCTCCGGGTGTCCTAGTAGTAGTAATAGTAATAACGCGGCTGTGACGAACGGCCTGAAGAGGAGCTTCCGCTTGATCCGCACATGGTTACCACACCGAACAGGATCTGTATGAACAGGAAGATTCCTATGTATCTGAACATCCTCCTGAACGGGTTGTAGCTTCTGTTGGTGGACTGGCCGGAAGATGATGCGGATGTATATGTCCTGGCGCTGTACCTGTATTCCTGCATCAGCTGCTGGTACATCCTGTTCTCCGGATCCATCTGTATGGCTTTTGTCAGAAGGTCTATAGCTCTGGCGTTGTTGCCCGTGCCGTGATAGGCAACTGATGCCAGGTAGTACCAGCGTGCGTTCCTGAACGTGCTGACTATCCTGGACAGGGCGGCAATGGCTTCCTGATGTCTTCCTGAGTTGAGCAGGTCTATGACGTTTCCTATCTCCGCACTGTCCGTGCTTTCACGGCGCGGTCTGGTGTCGTAGCGTGTGCCGCCACCGCCGAATCCGAAGAAATCGTAGAATCCGAATCCGAAGTCGCTGGACCATCCGCCCTGGTCTGATGAATAGGTGGATGAGTATTGGCTCTGTTGGGATGTATGCTGTTGCTGATACTGCTGGTATTGCTGCTGCTGGGCCCTGCGTGCGGCATACTTGTCGGGGTTCGTCAGCATGTCATATGCCTCGTTGACCTCGTTCATCTTGCGGGCGGCCTCGGGATCGTCCGGATGGAAATCGGGATGATAGAGCTTGGCCTTCTGTCTGTAGGCCTTTTTTATCTCCTGTTCCGTTGCATCCTTGGATACTCCCAGTACGCTGTAGGGGTCCTGTACCATACCGTTAACACTCCATGATAGAAAATTAAGGCAAAAACCGGCAAATGGCAAATACATCGGGTTCAACTTCACAAAAAACACAAGAAAACGAAAGAATCCCGTATGCCTCTTGCGCCATTATGTTCGTTCAGATAAAATGGGAAAAGGCTGGAGGTGCCGATGTCGCGCAAGGCAGGATTCAAAGTAACAGTCCTCGGTATCGTGACCGTAGTGGTCGCAGTGGCGGCATTGGGCATAGGCAGGTATTGGCTCAGTCCCATACAGATCATCAAGGTGCTGCTTCAGCAGATTACGGGCCTGAACTACGGAATGGACAAGAATGCCGTGGCAGTGGTCATGCACATACGTCTGCCACGGATACTTGCTTCACTTCTGCTGGGTGCCGGCCTCGCCCTGAGCGGGCAGACGTTCCAGATGATATTCCGCAATCCGCTGGTTTCCCCCGATGTGCTCGGAACCAGCACCGCAGCATCGTTCGGTGCATCGCTGTCGCTTCTTCTCGGACTTTCCTCCGTGCTGGTCAGCGTGAATGCATTTGCAGCCGGAATCGCCGCACTGGTCCTCATCTATGCCATAGCATCCAGGACCAGACGGGAACAGACGCTGGCATTGATCCTGGTGGGAATGGTTGTTTCATCCCTGTTCTCGTCGGCAACAAGCTTCGTGAAGCTGATTGCGGATCCGAACAACGTGCTGCCCGCCATAACGTACTTCCTGATGGGTACGCTTTCAGGTACCGGGTTCGAGGAACTGGGGATGATAGTCATCCCGGTGGGAGCTTCCATAGTGGTCCTGCTGCTTCTGTCATGGCGCATCAACCTCCTGTCACTGTCAGAGGACGAGGCGCGCTCCATAGGAGTGAACACAAGGCTCATCAGGGCCGTTGCCATAACATGCGCCACGCTGATTACCGCATGCAGCGTTGCTGTTGCCGGCAACATAGGCTGGGTAGGTCTTGTTATTCCGCACATCTCCAGGATGCTGGTCTCCAATGATGCACGGTACTCGTTCCCGTCCACGGTGTTCTTCGGGGCATCGTTCCTGACGCTCGTGGACTGCGTCTCCCGTGCCGCAGCCACGATAGAGATTCCAATAGGCATACTGACATCGTTCATCGGTGCGCCGTTCTTCCTGTTCCTGCTGTTCCGGGAGGTCCGCTATGACTCTTGATATACGTGACCTTTGCTTCAGCTACAGAGACCATCAGGTTCTCGACAAGGTGAATCTCCGTGTGGGAGACGGTGAGATGGTAAGCCTGCTGGGCAGGAACGGAGCCGGCAAGACCACGCTTCTGAGACTGATTCCCGGTTTCCTGAAGGCCGGATCCGGTTCCATCTCCATAGACGGCACGCCGGTCGGAGAGATGAAACTCAGGGAAAGAGCCTCACTGATGGCTTACATACCGCAGATAACAAGGTCTGCATTTCCGTATTCAGTGCGCACATCCATCCTGATGGGTTGTTCCAACAGACTGTCGTTGTTGCAGTCTCCCGGCAGGAAGGAAGAGGAAAAGGTGGAGCAGATGATTGAGCTGCTGAACCTTCATTCCATTGCGGACCGGACCATGGAGAACATTTCCGGCGGCGAGAGACAGCTGGTGCTTGTGGCAAGGGCGCTGATGCAGGATGCCAGGCTCCTGATACTGGACGAACCGACATCGTTCCTTGACTATTCCAACCAGCTTCTGGTACTCGAGAAGGTCAGGGATCTCGTGGACAAAGGCTACAGCTGTATCTACTCCACACATAATCCGGACCTTGCGCTGATGCATTCCACAAGGGTCGTGGCCATGGCCGAGGGCACGGTTGTCTATGATGACGTGCCGGAGAACCTTATCGGAAACGATGTCCTTTCAAGGCTTTACGGCAGGAAGATCAGCGTGGTCCGGACTGAATCGGGGAGGCTCGCATGCATCCCGGAATGATCTGGTGGACAGACCGAAGCATAGAATGGTTCACACGGGCCAGTGCCGCCTGTGATTATCACAGACAGCTTGTTCCTGCCATTGAAAAGCATCTCCGTCAGGGAGACCGGATCGTCGAATTCGGGTGCGGACTGGGATATGAAGCGCAGATCCTGCATGACGACGGATACGACATCACGGCATATGACAAAGCTCCGGAAGCGAT
Source organism: bacterium (assembly GCA_031935845.1). Lineage (GTDB taxonomy): Bacteria > Spirochaetota > Spirochaetia > Sphaerochaetales > Sphaerochaetaceae > UBA9732. The sequence goes on from JAJBWA010000117.1 coordinate 9,936, forward strand.
CCGGGAAGCGGAGAACCGGACCGGACTGGATATCTTCCGATGCGCTGATGTGGACAATGTACAAGGCAAAGCCGATGTCCTGCTCTGCATCAATTTCGGACACCTCGAGACGGAAGAGGATTTCAGAAGACTTGCCTCCCATTCATCCGGCAGGATCGTCTACATCATCTCCCGCCACAACGGCCACGGGCAGGATACGAGACCCGACCGTACGGAGCAGGTGAGGTCGATTCTCGACCGCTGCGGTGTTACGTATTCGGAAGAGGAAATCAAGTTGGAATTCAACCAGCCGCTGGTATCCATGGAGGAGGCCCGCGAATTCATAGCGTGGACATATCTGGGTAAAAACACGGATGCATATCTGAAATATATAGTTGAATCGGATGACGGTATATACCCGTTCCTGTTCCTGAACAGGAAGAGTCTTGTGCTGTTCTCAATAGGAGGAAAAGAATGAAAAGAATAGTCTTGTTGACAGTCATATTGATTGTTTCTGCAGGCGTTCTGCTTGCACAGGCCGTCGTTGAGTCCGGCAACGACCCGGCACAGGCCACGCAGGTATTCGTGGACGACCTCGGAAGAGAAGTCGAGCTCCCGGCAAACATCACACGCATCGCCCCGTCCGGATCGAATGCCCAGGTGATCGTCTTCCAGATCGCTCCTGAGAAGCTGGTGGGCCTTTCCACAAGTCTCGGTGCTGAAGAGAAGACAGTCTACCCGTCGTACACGCACGACCTTCCCGTGTTCGGGACACTGTACGGAAAGAAGGCGAATCTGAACAAGGAGACCCTGATCCTTGCGAACCCGGAACTGATGATCGATGTCGGTGACATCAAGGGTTCTGTCGAGTCCATGGCAAAGGAACTGGACGAGGTCTCCGCTTCCGTCGGAGTTCCCGTGATCTTCATAGAGGCCAACATGGACAACTATCCGGAGGTCTTCAGAAGGCTGGGAAACCTCCTTGGAAATGAGGAAAGGGGAGAACAGCTTGCCGGGTACTATGAGGATGCCGTAGCGGAGATAGGGAAACATTCAACGGGCAATAAGCCGACCGTCTACATCACATCTTCCAATGACGGACTCGAGGCCGTGATCGGTGGCAAGAGCCATGCCCAGTGCGCAGAGAAGGCCGGAGCGGATGTCGTGGTCACATCATCCGTCGCCCAGGCCAACGGAACCATCTCGCTTGAGACCCTGTACCGGCTGGATCCCGAGTACATCTTCGCCTACACGGAAGAGGGATACAAGGCGATCACGACCGGCAGCGACTGGGCAAGCCTGCAGGCCGTGAGGAACGGGAAGGTGTACCTTGTCCCGAGCATGCCGCACGGCTTCATCGACCAGCCGGTCTGTTCCAACAGGATTATCGGTCTCTTCTATCTTGCCGATATCTTCTACCCCCAGGCCGGCATCGACATCGTGCAGCGAACAGTCGAGTTCTACTCGCTGTTCTACCATGCGGAAATCACGGAGGCTCAGGCACGGAGCATCTTGCATATGGATTGAGTTTCAATATAGATTATGAGGGCCGGCTGATTATGCCGGCCCTTTTTCTTGAGGTGGAACGTGTCCAAACAGAAAGTCTATGAATATGCCAACATTACTTTGGGTTCATTCCTTGTCGCAGTAGGAGTGGCTTATTTCGTCAACCCTGCAAAGATAGCTTCAGGCGGGGTGAGCGGTATCGCCACAATGGTCTACCATACCCTGGGATGGAACCCCGGTTATGTGATATTCGGACTGTCCGTTCCTCTTTTCTTCATCGGGATGAAGATCTTCGGCAAGGTCTACGGGTTCAAGTCGCTTCTCGG
>JAJBWA010000118.1:0-7075 GCA_031935845.1 bacterium
CAGATCGTGGGAGTCATAATGATTTTCGGAGCAATCATCCTACTGTCGTTTGCTTAATTCCATATTAAACAACAGCCCGGAATCCATAGATTAGATTATTGGCTGTCAGAACTTCTCTATTTCCTTGAAGCAGGCGTAGTCTGCCACGAAGTTCAGGTTGAACGCACCCGTGCTTCCGTTCCTCTGCTTTGCCACGATGATCTTGAGCGGGCGTGTCCTGACGCTCGAGAAATCGTTGTTGTCCTGACTCTCCTCGTCGTAGTTGGCCTTTCCGCTCTCGTCAAGGCGCTTCGAGGGATCGTCCAGAAGAATGACAAGGTCGGCATCCTGCTCGATCGAGCCGGAGTCCCTCAGGTCCGCAAGGATGGGGCCTCTGTCCTTTCCGCCTTCTCTGTTGACCTGACACAGACAGATGACTGGGATGTTCAGCTCTCTGGCAAGCTGCTTGAGAGCCCTGGAGATGCGGGACACCTGCTCATGCCTCGGAAGCTCGCGCGTGTTGCTGCTGTACTCTACAAGACCGATGTAGTCGATGAAGATGGCCTTGACGCCGTTGTCCCGTACCATCCTCCTGGCCTGTGAGCATATCTCAAGAAGCTTGAGGTTGGGTGTGTCCTGGATCAGAAGGTTGGACGCGTTCTCGTAGAGGTTCTCGGCCGTGGTCATCATGCGCGCGTTGGTATCGGGATCGATCTTGCCGTTTCTCAGGCTCATGAGGTTGATCTGACCCTTGTTGGCGATGATACGCTCGATCAGCGTGGCACCGCTCATCTCCAGGGAGAAGAATCCAACGGGAACGGGCCTGCGTCCGAATGCCATGTTCACGGCAATGGAGAGGGCAAGTGCGGTCTTACCCACTGACGGGCGGGCAGCGATTATGACAAGGTCGCTGGGCTTGAAGCCGCCGATGTACTTGTCCAGGATCTTGAATCCGGAAGAGACTCCGATCTCACGCTTTCCTGCCATGATGTCATGGACATTGTCCACGACCTCGCCTATCAGGCGCTCGGCATCCTCATAGCTTCCGGTACCTACGCCGGTTCCCAGATATGAAAGAGCGCTGTCGAGGTCGTCGATGGACTCCTGGATGTCGGATGATTCGTCAAAGGCCTTGTCTCCTATCCTGATGGAAAGATCGAACAGCTGGCGCTTCATGGACGCGGTGCGGATTATTTCCGCATAGTAGACGGCGTTGGTGGACGTGGGGACCCTGTTGGTAAGGTCCGCGATGTATGCCGCGCCGCCGGCCTCGGCCAGTGTCCCCTTCTGGTTCATGTACTGGGTCAGGGACACATAGTCGATGGTGATGTTGGGCCTGTCGTTGCGCAGGCCGTTGATTCCTTCCCAGATGAGTTTATGCCCGGGCTGATAGAAATCCTCCTTGGTCAGCATGCTCTGGACTTCATCGAGAGCCTTCTTCCTCAGAAGGACCGATCCGAGCAGAGCCACTTCAGCGTCATCGTTGTGTGGAGGCAGTCTTCCTATCTGCTTGTCGTTGGGCATAATACTCTCCTTGGAAAAAACAGCCCGCCCCGTAAGGAGCGAGCTCATTTCTTAAGAAACCGCAATCAGTTCTCTTCTGCTGCTGCAGGAGCCTCTGCGGCCTCTTCCTCTGCAGGTGCTGCTTCAGCTTCTGCTGCTGCGGCTGCTGCCTCGGCCTCTGCGGCTTCCCTGGCTGCCTTTGCAGCTGCTTCCTCAGCTTCCTTGGCTGCCTTTGCGGCTGCTCTCTCGGCTGCCTTCTGCTCGGCCTCGCTGAGGACCTCAAGCTTGATTACTGATGAGGCGTTCTCATAGAGGTGGATCCTTGCAGAGTACATGCCGACCTGCTTGATCGTGTGTGATGCGACTTCGATTCTCTTGCGCTCGATGTTGTAACCCAGCTTTGCAAGCTCTTCCTGGATCATCAGGGAAGTGACTGAACCGAACAGACGGCCCGTGTCGCTTGCTGAAACGATGAGCTTGAGCGTGACATTGTCAAGCTGACTCTTGAGGGAAGCCGAAGCCTCGCGCTTTGCGAGCTTCCTCTTCTCGATGGCAGCAGCTCTGCTCTTGAAGATAGCCAGATTCTCGTTGTTGTACAGTACCGCAGCACCAGTTGGCAACAGATAGTTACGAGCATAGCCATCCTTGACCACACAGACATCTCCCTCTTCTCCGAGGTTAGGTACGTCCTGATTCAAAATAATTTTCATATTTCAAACTCCTTAAAAAGTTTTGTCTAATTCATCTGAACCTGAACCATGTCTCCAGCACACCCAGCAGGATGAGTCCGAAGACAACGACCAGATTCACGAAAGGTATGAAGCAGATAAGGACCAGAAGAAGTACGATCTTCCCTACCGTCAGCGCCGCCGTCCTGCGTCTGGCAAAAGCCACCACGATGGACAGTCCGACAATCAGATACAGCACGGAAACCGACAGGGCCAGGTTCCAGCTCAGGGCAAGGATCCATCTGGGTACCGATGACACCAGATAGCTTGCAAGCGATGCCGCCCAGGAACCGAAGAACACCCATACATACTGGTCCGGGAGCTTCATGTTGGCGAAATCATACTGCCAGTCCTCGTCGTATCTGTTGATGCTTATGTCAGCAGTCACGACAGGCAGTGCCAGCAGCAGTACGCCGAGCGGAGCAAAGAACAGCATCATCAGGTCGACAGCCGCATACAGCAGGGAGCTGATGTCCACACTCAGATAGTCCGAGGGGAAATAGTACAGCATTCCCTCAACCAGAGCCGTCCTCACCGTCTTCGAGGCATCGGAAGCGAAATAGAACGCCATGGCGATGCCGATAACGAACACAGGTATGCAGGCCCAGAAGAACTTGCGGATGGACGACCTGCTGTAATCGGAGCCGTACTCCCATACGGCAGACCCGATTATGTTGCTGACCGGCAGGAACAGATTCACGAGAATCAGGGGCCAGAATTCCGTTCCCAGAACCGCCCTGTTCTCGATGACCGTCCATGTCACCACCGCCAGCAGCATGACGGCGAAAGCTCCTATCCTGTACTGTGCCTTCCTTACTCTCGGGCACGCCAGGAGAACCGGAACCGTCATGAAGACCGAACCCAGCGAGAATCTCGAAAGAATCACGCCGAGCAGGACCCCAAGCACAAGGTTCCTTATCGCCGCCCTGTCCTCATACTGCTCCACAGCAGGATTCCTTACTGCTTGTCAAACGGCAGATAAGCAAGGACTCTGGCTCTCTTGATCTCCTGTGTCAGTGCTCTCTGGTGCTTTGCGCAGGTTCCGGTGATGCGTGCAGGAAGAATCTTTCCGCGCTCAGTCGTGCAACGTCTGAGCATGTCGGGGTTCTTGTAATCCGGCTCGATCTTCTGAGCACAGAACTTGCAGATCTTCTTCTTGAAAGTGGTGCGCTTTCCGCCCATCTTCTTGTCTCTGAAGCTTCCAGCCTCAGCGTTCATTGTTTCTTTCTCGTCATGCATTGACATAATAAATCTCCTAATCAATCAAAACGGGATGTCGTCGCCGTCATCGAATGCCTCGGGACCTGTAGGACCGGGATTCGGTGCGCTCTGATCAGCCCTTGACTCAGGACGTGTCCCCTGACCGGGAACCGGTGCGCCCTGGTTTCCACCACCCAGAAGCTGGACATTGTTGGCAACGACCTCAACCTTGGAATTGGTCTTTCCGTCCTGTTCCCAGCGGTTCTGTCTGAGCTCTCCCTCTATGGAGACCTGACGGCCCTTCTGGAGATACGGTGTGAGGGTCTCTGCCGATCTGCCCCAGAGAACGACATCGAAGTAGCTCACTTCATCTTCCCATCTGTCACCAGTCCTCTTCCTTCTGTTGACTGCGACGGAGAAGCGGCATACCGAAGTCCCCTGCGGAGTCGATTTGAGCTCACAGTCTCTTGTGAGACGACCTACCAACACTACGACATTGATGTCTACTGCCATGTTTCACTCCCCTTCTGTTTTGTGTGTGGTCTTATTTAAGTACGAAAAGGTGCTTGAGGATCTCGGCCTGGAGCAGAAGCTCTGCTGCAACGGCATTGATGCTCTGGGGGTCTGCTTCGATCTCGAAGTAGTAGTAGTGACCCTTGTCCTGTTTCTTGATCATGTAGGCGAGATTCCTTACGCCCATGTCTTCCTGTTTGGCGACTGTTGCGCCGGCATCTGAAAGAGCCTTGGTAACGAACTCAAGACCCTTGGCTGTCTTCTCTTCGCTAGCGTCGAAGATGACAGTGAACTCATAATTTCTCATGGGTTCCTCCTTGCGGACTTTGATAGATCCATCAACGATGGATAAAGAGGCTCTAATAAGGTATCACCAAGCTCCGATCAAGTCAATTGACGGACAACGTTTAAATGCCGGAGGGTACCATATTTTTTCAAAATCTGACGGACAGCTCTTGACCTTCTGCGTGCAAAGTCATGATAATGAACGCCGTAATTACAAAACTTCCCTGCTTTCGAGGGAAAATAAGGAGTTCTGCAGTGCCTTGTGGAAGAAAAAGAAAGAAGCATAAGATTGCTACACATAAGAGAAAGAAAAAGCTCAGAATGATGAGACACAAGAAGAAGTAATCTGCTTCTTCATGGCAATCTTAGAACCGCTGGTCGCTCCAGCGGTTTTTTTCTGCAAAAATCCGAGCAATCTCATCGTCATTCGCTCAATCCGTGCAACAAGCACTGTCTTTCGCTCATTCCTTGACCTTGCCTCGGATTATTGCGGAAACCGTTTTATACCGATAGTGAACACTAACCAGAGTGGGATGAATACCCCATCCGCATGCACCGGAAAGCACATTCCGATGGTAAGCTTATCCCATACGGCAGCATGAATAACAATGGCTATTCTCACTCTCGCCGAAATATGGTATTAATTCTGCGGTTATGAAGGAACAGCGCATTATATATTATACAGATGAGCTCAGGGACGAGTTCTCCACATTCACGACTACTCCACCCGTCATAGACGGAGACTATCCGTATGACGACAGCTCGTTTGCAAGAAGACTCAAGCGCTTTCTGGTCTACCGCATAATGATATTCCCCGTGGCATGGCTCCACTCCAAGCTGGTTTTCCACAGGAAGACCGTAGGAAAGGAAAAGCTCAGGCCATACAGAAAGCAGGGAATCTTCCTGTTCGGAAACCACACCCAGCCGGTGGGCGATGCATTCCTCCAGGCCTGCCTCACCTACCCCAGGACCAACTATGTGGTGGTGCACCCCAACAACCTGATGGTTCCGTTCTTCGGAAAGCTCATCCCCCATCTGGGAGCGCTGCCGGTGCCGGACACCATCCCCGCCTATAGGAATTTCAGAAAGACAATCGAAGACAAGATAAAGAAAGGTCACCCTGTGGTGATCTACCCCGAAGCCCACATCTGGCCGTGGTATACAAAGATCAGACCGTTTGCCGACACATCGTTCGCCTATCCGGTACAGCTCAACGCCCCGGTGTTCTGTTTCGTGAACACCTATCAGAAGCGCCGCCTGAGCTCAAGGCCGCGCATGGTCACATATATCGAAGGCCCGTTCTTCGCCGACCCGGAGCTCAGTGCAAGGGAGCAGAAGAAGAAACTGCGCGACACGGTATACGAACATATGGTAGAATTATCAAAGCACTCAGATGTGGAAGTCATCAAGTACATCAGGAAAGAGGAAACCGATGGTTAACATCCTGTTCTGCGGAAACATAGGAGTATTCGACGGAATGCTCACCACGGCACTGTCACTGGTAAAGAGGACGGAATCGGAAGAGCCCTTCTGCTTCCATCTGTTCACCATGGACGTGTCTCACCTCAAGGACAACTACGTACCCATAACACAGAAACAGGTCGCCTTCCTGGAGAAGGTGGTCAAGTCATATAATCCTGAGAACCAGGTCAGGCTCTTTGACGTCACGGATCTCTACAGACAGTATTTCTCAGGTTGCCCCAACGAGGGCGCATACTGCTCGCCCTACACCCTCATAAGGCTGTTCGCGGACCTGATTCCGGGAATCCCCGACAAGCTGCTGTATCTTGACATCGACCTCCTGTTCCAGCATGACGTACACCTGCTGTACGATACGGATGTGGAAGGCTACGAATATGCCGCCGCACGAGACCACTACGGCAAGTACATACTCAATCCCAACTACGTGAACGCAGGCGTAATCCTCTTCAACATGAAGGAATGCCGCAGGACCGGTCTGTTCGACAAGGCCAGAAAGTGGATCCAGCGCAAGAAGCTCACATTCGCTGACCAGAGCGCAATCATCAGGTCCACCACAAGGAAGAAGATGCTACCCCAGCGCTTCAACGACCAGAAGTTCCTGCACAAACACACCGTAGTGCGCCATTTCTCAAAACGCCTGTTCTATCTGCCCTATCCGCACACCGACAACATCAAGCAGTGGCACGTGGACAGGGTCCACAAGGTATTCGGCTACCATCAGTTCGATGACATACTCGACGAATACCTCAAGCTTAAAGCCGAATTCGAGAAGGAGTCCAACTGATATGTCCAAGCACATAATCCCCATATTCTACGCCCTTGACGAGCGCTTCATGAAATATGGAATCGTTTCACTCTATTCCCTAAGGGAGAACGCCGCAAGCGGCAACACATACAGAATCTATTTCCTCCACACAGACGTCACCGACGAAAGCCGCGCCAAGGTCAAGAACCTGCTTGAAAGGCCGGACTTCGAGATCTATTTCGAGAACGTCAGCGACTATCTGGAGAGCATTGCACACAAATTCCCGCTCAGGGACTACTACTCCAAGACAACCTACTACAGGCTCTTCATCGCCGACATGCACCCCGAGTATGACAAGGCCATCTACGTGGACAGCGACACCATAATCCAGGGCGACATGAGCGACCTCTACGACATCGATGTCAAAGGCTTCATCCTAGGAGCATGCCACGAGCAGGCCATGGTTCAGGTCAACGAGTACGGCGCCTATGTGGAAAAATGCCTTGGCCTGGACAGGAATCTCTACTTCAACGCAGGCCTTCTCCTGCTCAACTGCGTGGAGTTCAGACAGCGCAACGTCCTCGATAGATTCATCCAGACGCTGCAGGTCTACGACTGCGTTGTGACACAGGACGAGGAC
>JAJBWA010000119.1:0-3767 GCA_031935845.1 bacterium
CCGGGGCTATGAATGCAGGATCCTTGATCAGACACTCGTAGAAGTAGCTTGCGTTTCCGACAGCAGTATCGACAATTGCTTCAAAACCATCTCGGCCGCGGGTGCGGAAGGCCATGAAGACCTTCAGTGCATCGAAACGCCTTGTTGTTTGAATGCTCTTGTCCACAAGGTTGATGTAGCCTTCCTCTTCGTCCTCCTCACGGTTGAGGTAGTCTGCATGAAGCTCGAAGCATTGCTGAACGTTCTTGTTTTTGAACAGGACAACGGAGCAGGAGATGGGAAGAAGGAACATCTTGTGGAAGTCCACCGTCACGCTGTCGCATACGGAAAGGTCTCCCATGCGATCCTTGTATTTGCGGCTCATGACCAGGGCTCCGCCGTAGGATGCATCGGCATGAAGGAACATTCCGTACTTGTCGCAGATCGTTCGCATCGCAGCTACATCGTCGATTGAACCGTAGTCAGTGGTTCCGATAGTGGCTACGGCACAGAAGGGAAGAAGACCTTCATCGATGTCCTGTTTTACCATCATCTCAAACTTATTTATATCAATCTTGCAGTTTGAATCCACCGGAAGCTTTCGTACGGAGTCCTAACCAAGACCCATCCCATGGCAGCTTTTCTCCATCGAGAAGTGTGAGACTTCCGAGGTGTAGAGCCTAAGCTTGCCATAGCAGGAGGGCAGGCCTTTCTTTTTAACATCATGATCCAACCTTGTATTGCAGAACCAATCTCGTGCTGCGATTATGGCTGCCATGTTGGACTGGGTTCCGCCTGAGGTGAAGGTTCCGTCGGATCCTGGCCCGAAGCCGAAAAGCTTCACAAGACCGTGGATCATGGCCTCTTCGATTTCAGTTGCCGCCGGACCCTGGTCCCAGCTGTCCATGCTGTCGTTGAATGTGCCGATTATCAGTTCTGATGCAATGGTTTCGGTGAGAGCCGGTGCATGAAGATGCGGCATGTAAAGGGGAGACCATGTGCGGAGAAGATGGGGCATGATGTTCTTCTTGACGGTATCAAGAGTCTCATCAAAACCTGTTCCATGTTCGGGAAGGAATCCCAGGCCCTCTATCTGGGACCTCAGTTCGTAGACGTTTTTGCCGGAGTATGCGGCGTCATCGTCAAAAGATGTGATGATCGCATCAGTTGTCTGCTCGATCATGCTTCGGAACGTCTGTCTGACTTTCTTGTCAGAGGACAGAATGACAGGTGTTTTCCCCTCCATTTCCGACTCCTTCCAAAGTGATGGTGCTAAAAGGTAGATACCATGATAACAGCAAATATGGAAGTAGGCTATTAAAATTGTTTGACCCACCCCTGATATAAATATATAGTTGGGATTACACCGCAGTTATCTAACGGTTTGGGAGGCGCGATATGATGGATTTCATTGTAAGTGTCAACGATTTCGTCAACGGTATCGTTTGGGGTGTACCGATCATGGTACTTATTCTGGCAACCGGACTGTTCTTTACGTTCCGGCTTGGATTCTTCCAGTTCACGCACTTCGGCTTTATGTTCAAGGATACGATCGTAAAGGCCTTCAAGAAGAAGGACGAACATAAACCGGGAAAAGGCGAGCTGACGTCTTTCCAGGCTGCGATGACCAGCGTCTCCGCCATCGTCGGATCCGGTAATATCGCTGGTGTGGCTACTGCCATAGTAGTCGGAGGACCCGGAGCACTTTTCTGGATGATAATTGCGGCTATAGTCGGAATGGCTTCCAAGTTCGCCGAGATTACCCTCGGAATCAAATACAGGAAGTTCAATGACGACGGATCGGTCCGTGGCGGTGCCATGTACTACCTGGCAGACGGACTTAAGCAGAAATGGCTCGGAATCCTGTTTTCAATCCTGGTCATTCCGTTTGCATTTGTCATCAGCGGCGTCGTAGACACCAACACAATCGCAACCACACTCTTTGATGAGTTCAAAATCCCGACAATCGCAACAGGAATCGTTCTTGCAGCCGTCACCGGAATCATCGTCTTCGGCGGAGCCAAGAGAGTAGGTTATGTCTGTGCAGTCATCGCCCCGTTCATGGGAGGAGCATATCTGCTTGCAGGACTCTGCATCATCCTTATCAACATCACAAAGGTCCCGGGTGCCATCGGAACCATCATTACCGCAGCCTTCAATCCGGCAGCGGCCACAGGCGGTGTCATCGGCTCGATTCTGGTAACCATGAAGATGGGTATCGCAAGAGGCATGTACTCCAACGAAGCAGGTCTCGGAACCGCCGCTATGGTCCATTCACCTGCCAAGGTCAGCTCTCCTGCCGAGCAGGGAGTCTGGGGTCCGATCGAGGTCTTTTTGGATACCATCGTCGTATGTACCATCACAGCCCTTGCCATTGTCATGTCAGGTCTTTGGACATCAGGTCTTGACGGAGCCACGCTGACAGTCAACGCATTCAGGACAATGCTTCCCGGCGACATCGGATACTGGGTTGCAATCGGTTCTGTCATTCTTTTCGGCTTCAGCTGTCTGATCAGCTACTACGACTACGCCACACAGGCTGCCGAGTACCTCTTCGGCGAAAAGAGCAAGCTTTTCGTAAAGATCTTCTGGGTCATCACGATTGTCATCGGAAGCCAGACAACTCTTGGTTTTGTCTGGGATCTTGCCGATACTTTCAACGGCCTTATGATTATTCCTAACCTCATCGGACTTCTGCTTCTGAGCAATGAGGTCATCAAGGAGAAAAAGACCTACTTCGAGGCCAACGGAATAAAGTGAGGATTCCTTATGGATCATGAGGTGTTTGAATTCAGAGGTCTGAATGTTCTTGATTCAAAGTGCTACAAGGTAGTGGTTGAAGACGGAGTCATCTCAGACCTCAGCGAATGCAAGACTGCGCCCGAAGGCTCATACTTCTGCCCGGGCGGCCTTATCGACACCCAGGTCAACGGATGTCTGGGCTACAACTACACAGGAGAAGATCTCTCCGTTTCTCAGGTCAGGCAGATATGCACGGAGCTTGCCGAGCACGGCACGCTGCAGCACTTCGCCACCATAATCACAAGCAGTGAAGAGCGGATTCTTAGGAGTCTTGATACCCTTGTGAAGGCAACTGAGGAAGATGAGTTTGTAAGGCGCAGCATCACCGGAATCCACATCGAAGGAAACTACATCTCACGTCTGGACGGCCCAAGGGGTGCTCATAACATCGCCTATGTCAGAGATGCCAGCATCGAGGAATTCGACCGCTGGTATGAGCACTCGAAAGGCCTTCTTAAGTACATCACAATCGGAGCCGAGGCAAACGGAGCTTTGGATCTGATTAAGCACGCGGTGGCAAAGGGTGTTGTCGTTTCAATAGGCCATACCGGAGCCACTAAGGAGCAGATTGATAAGGCTGCTGAGGCAGGAGCCTCGGAGTCCACGCACCTCGGAAACGGAGTCTTTGCCAAAATCGACCGCTTTGAGAACCCCATCTGGCCACAGCTGAGAAACCAGAAGCTCACAACAGGTCTGATTGCAGACGGCGACCATGTCACACCGGATTTGGTCTGGGTGATTTCAAGATGCAAGGATTCCGACCACATCATTCTGGTTTCGGACCTTCATCATTGCGCAGGTCTTGAGCCCGGCCGCCGCATGGACGGACCTCTGGAGATAGAAGTCTTCAAGGATGCAGCAGTGCGCGTGGCAGGAACGCCGTACCTTGCAGGAGCAGGTGTCCACCTTCTCAAGTGCACATACAACTACGCACTCTTCTCGCAGACAGATCCTGTTCAGGCCTTTAAGCTCAGCACAATCAATCC
>JAJBWA010000120.1:0-7367 GCA_031935845.1 bacterium
GGCGGACTGCGTGATAATAAGCAACTACCGCTACAGCAACATATCCAAACAGTGCGAGAGCCTGCGCCTTGCCACAGTCTACACAGGTGTGGACATGGATTACTGCTTTGCTGTCCTCAGAGGGCAGACGGAGCTCTATTCGATACTGGCAAGACTTACAAAGCTTGTTCCGGACGCAACCGTCCACACCGCGCTTACATACTATTCCACGGAGGATGTCAAGACGACATTCTTTGATGTGATCGAGGACAATCTCCATATTATCCTGATAGCGGTTGCAGTAGTGCTGATTGTAATAATCGTGCTTCTGGGCAGGACCATCTATCTGGACAGGAAGGCCAAGAAAGAGGAGTACCTTGTCAGGGATCTGAACAGGCGTGTGAATGTGGATGCACTTACATCCGTGCGCAACAAAGGCGCCTTTGATGATTACATCCGGAATCTTCAGGAGAAGCTGGACGGCGGAAATACTCTGGAGTTTGCCGTGGGCATGTTCGACTGCGACAACCTCAAACACATCAACGATTCCCACGGTCATGACAAGGGAGACATCTACCTCAAGAAGGCCAGCATGCTGATCTGCAAGGTGTTCCAGCACAGTCCTGTATTCAGGGTAGGCGGAGACGAGTTCGCCGTGGTACTCATGAACGAGGATTTCAAAAACAGGGTCGACCTGATGAATCAGTTCGAGGACAGACAGAAGGAATCATGGAATTCCGCCGAGCACAAATGGCAGGAAATCCGTGTTGCGTTCGGTTTTGCAATCCATGACTCCATCAAGGACCAGTCGGTAAGCGATACCGTACGACGTGCCGACAAGATCATGTACGAGAACAAGCGGCAGAGTAAGGCGGGGCTGTGAATCCGATCATCTGACAAACGTATTGTCTCTATGAAGATTACGGGCAATCTGATCAAGTTCGGCGGCAGAGTATGTGCTTTCTGAACCGTACTGCGGGTCCAGCGTCTTTGCGGGGTTGAATGGCTGGAGGTACCATTTTGCGTCCGGGCCTATCAGGTCTGCCATTCTGGGAAAGTCATCTTCTGAAATGATGGCCTTGACGCATGTTGTACGGAATTCATGGTCCAGTCCTGAAGCATTGAGGAGTTTTACAGACTCTTCTATGGCTTCGGGGCTATTGAATCCTACAAGATGGTATTTGTCCAGCGGAGCCTTGATGTCCATTGCAACGTAGTCCAGCATGCCTGATTCAAGAAGATCCCGGAGTGTGTCCGGCTTACCGCCGTTGGTGTCCAGCTTGACCTTGAGCCCCATGGCCTTGACCTGGCTGATGAATGAAGGAAGGTCGGCGTGCAGCGTGGGCTCGCCACCGGTAATCACCAGTCCGTCCAGCAGGCCGGCACGCTTTTTCAGATAGCCAAGGATTTCCTCTTCAGTATAGGTTTCTCCGAAATAGGTCTGGTCGGAGCCCTGGATGACGAACTCGGGATTGTGACAGTACGGACAACGGAAATTGCATCCACGGGTGAATACCGTGGATGCAACAAGTCCGGGAAAATTGATTAGGTCAGTTTTCTGGAAACCGCCGAACGTCATGCGGCACTCAGGCTCTCTGTCCGTTGGCGTTTGCCCAACCGATGATCTGGCTGACGCCGGAGATCACGGTTGTGGTGTCGTACGGATCCGGAACGAGTGTCGGAACCGACATGACTCCGTACTTCTGGGCAAGTGCCTGGTCTTCCATTGCATCGACTACCTTGTAGGCTATGCCGTGCTTCTCCAGGTTGGCCTTTGCGGCAGGGCAGTTCGGGCAGGTCTTGGTGGTGAACAGCAGCGGCATGGCTGCGCTGATCTCGGGCTTGTACTCCTTGCGCTCCTTGAACTCCTGTGTCTTTCCGGTGTTCCAGTTCTGGACCGGTCTGTAGTATCCGGTGATCCTGGAGTAGACCTCTGTCTTCTTGTGGCAGATGGGGCACTCCCACTGCTCGCCTTCGATGTAGCCGTGATCCTGGCAGACGGAGTATGTCGGTGAGATGGTGTAGTACGGAAGCTTGTGGTTCTCTGCAATCTTCCTGACGAGAGTTCTTGTGGACTTCCAGTCGGAGACCTTCTGGCCCAGGAACACGTGGAAGACTGTTCCGGAAGTGTACTTGACCTGCAGCGGATCCTGGATGTCCATGGCCTCGAAGATATCGTCGGTGAACCAGACGGGGAGGTTGGAGGAATTGGTGTAGTAGGGTGATTCCTCCGTTCCGGCCGTCACGATGTCCGGGTATTTCTCCTTGTCGTGCTTTGCAAGCCTGTAGGCGGTTGACTCTGCCGGTGTGGCCTCGAGGTTGTAGAGGTCGCCGTACTTGACCTGGTAGTCGGAGAGTTTCTCCCTCATGTGGTCCAGGACCTCGCCTGCGAACTTCTGTGCCTCGGGCTGTGTCAGGTCTTTCCTGAGCCAGTTGGCGTTGAGGCAGGTCTCGTTCATTCCCACAAGTCCGATTGTGGAGAAGTGGTTGTTGAATGTTCCCAGATATCTCCTGGTGTACGGATACAGGCCGTTCTCCAGATACTTGGTGACCACTTCACGCTTTGTCTTGAGGCTTCTGGCAGACAGATCCATCATGGTGTCCAGTCTTGCAAAGAAGTCTTCCTTGTCCTTGGCAAGGTATGCGATCCTGGGCAGGTTGATGGTGACGACACCAATCGATCCCGTTGATTCTCCGCTTCCGAAGAATCCGCCGCTCTTCTTGCGGAGCTCCCTGAGATCCAGTCTGAGCCTGCAGCACATGGACCTGACATCGGAAGGCTGCATCTCGGTGTTGCCGATGTAGTTGGAGAAGTAGGGTGTGCCGTACTTGCTGGTCATCTCGAACAGGAGCCTGTTGTTCTCGGTGTCGGACCAGTCGAAGTCCTTGGTCAGCGAATAGGTGGGGATGGGGTACTGGAAGCCGCGTCCGTTGGCATCGCCGTTGATCATGATCTCCAGGAATGCCCTGTTGACCATGTCCATTTCTTCCTTGCAGTCGCCGTACGTGAAGTCCATCTCCTTGCCGCCTACGATGGCCGGGAGGTTCCTGAGGTCATCGGGGACCGTCCAGTCCAGCGTGATGTTGCTGAACGGAGCCTGTGTGCCCCATCTTGACGGGGTGTTGACTCCGAAGACAAATGATTCGACGCACTGCTTGACCTCGCGGTATGAGAGGTTGTCGGCCTTGACGAATGCGGCAAGGTAGGTGTCGAAGCTTGAGAATGCCTGTGCTCCGGCCCACTCGTTCTGCATGATGCCGATGAAGTTGACCATCTGGTTGCAGAGCGTGGACAGGTGCTTTGCCGGTGCAGAGCTGATCTTGCCGTCGACTCCGCCGAGTCCTTCCTTGATGAGCTGCTTGAGGCTCCATCCGGCACAGTATCCCGAAAGCATGGAGAGGTCATGCAGATGGATGTCGGCATTCCTGTGGGCCTCGCCGATCTCCTGATCATAGATCTCGCTCAGCCAGTAGTTTGCCGTGACTGCGCCGCTGTTGGACAGGATCAGACCGCCGATGGAGTAGTTGACGGTGCTGTTCTCCTTGACTCTCCAGTCCTTTGCGCCGAGATAGCTGTCGATGAGCCTCTTGTAGTCAACCAGGGTCTTGGAAGCCTGTCTGACGTTCTCGTGCTGCTTCCTGTAGAGGATGTATGCCTTGGCCACGTCCTCATAGCCTGCCTGGGCCAGGACTCCTTCCACACTGTCCTGGATATCCTCGATGGCGATCTTGTCTTCCTTGACCTTGTCCGCAAAGCGTGCGCTTGCCCTGAGGGCCAGCATCTGGATGACGTCTTCATTGTAGTTCTTGTTTGTTGCGACGAATGCCCTGACAATCGCGTTCTCGATCTTCTTGATGTCGAAAGCGACGGTCTCGCCTGTTCTCTTGATGACCTGATACATAGGACCTCCCTCCCATGTGGCCAGGAAGTTCTGACAGGCGGGGCGGTAATGACATTACCGGTAAGCGCGCGGACCTTCGGGGACTCCTCCCACAAGGGTTTCAAGGAGCCCCGTGCACTCTGACGCCTGTGCCATACTCCGTGGCAGCGTTGTTTTCATGATAATTTATTAGAATGGATGCACTTGCACCTAAATGTAGTGTGTTTCCGTGGTTCCAGACACTATATTAAGCCCTGTCCAAATGCGTTGTCAATACTGAAAACAACAATCTTTTTTATTTTTTCCGTGAAAGAAAACGGAGCTGTTTCCTCTTGAATCAGAACGCCATAAATCAATAATATGCCAGGTGTAAAACCACCATATCCATACGTATTCCGGATGCGCAGCTATGAAGAACGACACCAAGAAAAGAACAGCCCTGATCTACATCGCGACACTGCTGGCCTTAGTGGCCTGCCTGGGTATCGGCAAGGCAAAGACCAATGTCTACAACAATACGATCCACAATTCCGTTTTCTCAGGAGAGCAGCTGTTCTCCGCAGGTGACCAGCATACCGGAACCGTCTCCGTGAAGGCTGTTCCCAGAAGCAGCACGTGGGGCAAGATATTCGACCTCAACAACGAAGGCCTGACCGAGAACAACTACCAGGCATACACCTATGACTTCACCGTCATGAACGATACCAAGGACAAGGTCTCCGCATTCAACTTCGTCCTGACATTCAGCACGGATGCATTCCTGGCATCGGCATGGAACGGTTCTCTGGAAATCCACCAGTACAGGGACGGGCGCGAGATCGTGGATCTGATTCCGGATCTGCGTGAGTTCAACCCGGCCAACCATACGCTTGAGACACTTACCGTGGACGGAGAGACGTTCGTCTACATGAAGGCCGGCGACTGGCTCCTGTACAACCCCAGCTCCACCATGAACGCCATGGAGGTGCCTATTGAGCCGCATGAGGGAACCACACCCGGAATCATCATGTACGTGAAGATGGGCGAGGACATCGAGCAGTCCACGCTTGAGATCGAGTACCGCTTCCACCGCAGGTTCAGGAGCGAGCCTCTTTTCTGGGTTTCACTGACAGGTTTCTTCGTCTGGCTGATAGCCCTGATCGTACTCGGAATCACCTCGGCACAGATCAAGAAGTTCCGCGTGCGCCACGAGCGCGACAACGTGATAATCAACGAATCGATAGAAACCTTCACCGGCTTCATCGATGCCAAGGATCCGTACACCAACGGTCACTCCAAGCGCGTGGCCACCTACACACGTCTGATTGCCAAGGAGATGGGATATCAGGGCGAGGACCTGGACCACATCTACTACATCGCACTCCTGCATGACTGCGGAAAGATCGGCGTCCCGGATCATATCCTGGGCAAGCCCGGCAGACTGACGGATGAGGAGTTCGAGATCATAAAGTCCCACACCGTGCGCGGCGGCGACATCCTCAGCAGCTTCAAGAGCCTTGAGAACGCGGGCGAAGGTGCCCTGTATCACCACGAGCGCTATGACGGCAAGGGCTACCCGGAAGGCAAGGCAGGCGAAGACATCCCGCTCATCGCCAGAATGATCTGCGTGGCCGATTCATTCGATGCCATGAACACCAACCGTGTCTACAGGAACAAGCTGACACGCGATCACATCATCAACGAGATCGAGAAGAACAGAGGCCTCCAGTTCGATCCTGAAATTGCCGACATAATGCTGAAGCTCATCAGGGATGGAAAGATCGAGATTTCCGAAGGCTGATTCAAGCAATCCATCTGCCTCAAGGGACTGCTTGTCCAAAGGAGTAAGAGGCTTTCTCCCAGCAGCAAAGGTCTTTCATCCACTTTTTTGGAAAACTGCATGAAAATATAAGAGAGAACCTGTTAATCACCATGGAAAGCTCCACAACCCCGCTCAACACCGAGTATGTGGATTGCCTGATAAAGAAGTTCCTGATCTGAGCAATGGCTGATTGGATCGTTCGTATCAGTTTGTTTCCCAGTAGCCGAGCTTGCGGCTGCCTTTGCGCTCAAGCTTGTTCATGTCCTTGAGCTCCTTGATTATCTGATTGACTCGGGAGACGCTGAGCCCTGTCTGCTCGGCCAGCTGGTCTGTCCTGCAGGTGGGTTTTTCCGAGACAAGCATGTAGACGGCTTCCTGTGATCTGTTGAGCATGCTGTAATCCCTTCTTCTTGATGAAATTTCGAAAGAGAAGGGGATTCTGACAATTATGTGGTTCGGGCCAAGCTCAAAGGCTTTGCGGCCGTAACGCTCCACAATCATCGGTACTCCGTGGCCGGTCTGCTCCACCATGTTGAGCTGGCCCATGATTTTCTGGAGCTTCAGGTTCACGGGGTGGCTGATACCGGCAAAGAACTCGTCCTCGGAGAAATCGGCAGGAAGACCGCCTGTCGAGACAATCTCGATCCTGTCATCGAAGATGTAGACTGCGGGCGGAATCATTTTTGCCCACTTGTTGTGAAGACAGGCATTGGTCCAGGCTTCCTTGAAGCATGCAGCATCAAAGAGCCTGGTTTCCCTGCGCTCCAGACCGTTGCCCAGAACCACACGCGTCTCGTTGAGGGACTCCACGTACTGATATGCCTGCTGCATTGCCAGAAGCATGCATTTGTACCCGTATTCGTTGCGGAGAATCATGTTCTGTTTGTCTTTGCCTGCAAACCTGACCACTTTGATTGAGCAGTCGTTGAAATCAGACAGTATCTCCGCAAGGACATTGTACTTGCCGTCTGCGGTGAGCAATCCGGTATTCTTTGCAAATGTGTCTTCGTTGATGGTGAGTCCGTTTGAGATATAAAGCTGCTTGAGCTGGGTGAAGCGCAGTTGCTGTTCGAAACTTTCCATGCTTGTTATCAGCTCAAATGAGTTGCGCATAAGCAGATCCTTCAGTTGCTCCGGTTCAAGCTTCCTGTTTTCGTCTCCGGTTCTGATTCTGTATTCACCTCTGGCAGCATATGGTTTGTTGGTACCTTCGACCTCGACGATTATCACTGTCTTGCCATCACGTTCTTCAAATAGGATTCTTGGTACTACGGCAGGACTGATCTGCTCCGCGATGCTTCTGGATATCTCCGTGATGGTTTTGTTTCCGAGCGTGATGCCGCAGACGGAGCCGTCATCACGTATGCCGAACACAACCTTGCCCTTGCCGTTTTTGTTGAGCATTGCGGCAAGGGATTCTATTGCCCTGTTCAGCTGAGAAGTCGATTCCTTGAACTCTTCAAATTCCGATTCGTGTGTGTACTGCATATTCTGCAGTTATTATACAATTTATTCTGCAGTTATTCTACGGTTTATAATGTAATTGGATTAGTTTTTGTTTGGCATAGGTGATTGCCATTTCTTCAATACGGCGATAGAACGATGCCTCAGCAAAAAAAGATGCACACAATACGCGAAGTGGTTTAGAATCAGTACGAGATAAGGTATATGGAACTGAACATGAAAAGGGAATTGTTCTGCAAATA
>JAJBWA010000121.1:0-5456 GCA_031935845.1 bacterium
AAAAGACCCTTGCCGATGTCTTTGACAACGCCGACAGGAAAATGTACGCCTACAAGGAGCAGATCAAGCGCCGCAAAGGAAAGCAGTGATCTCCTTGCGGTGTCTGCCGTAGAACACCATGTGGTGGTTGCCGCACGGGAATCTGAGAAGATCTCCGGCTGAATATCCGTCGTCAAGCTGAATCTCTATCTGTGTCCTGCAGAGCGTCTTCTCGTCCATGTTGCGCAGAATGCGCCCTTCGGCGCACCAGAACCTGAAATCACTCGATATCCTCAGGACAGTCACGGGCTGCTCACGCAGCTCTCCCTTCACGGCCACGCCTATTCCGGATTCGAAATGAGTGTCGTAACGCAGGCTGTCCACCATGTCCAGAGGCAGCGTGCAGTGGGCAAGCACCATCCTGTTTTTCTCGGGATCTATACGTGACGGATTTGCCTGGAATGATGACTGTCCGGTGACCTTGCGCACCACCGCCATGCTCAGCATGCTCATTATGTCCCCTTCACAGCACCCTATGCCGCCCTCTTCATTGAGATGGGCAAGGGAAAGACAGCCCGTTGTATGGATCGAGTCCAGAAGGTCGAAGCAGCGGATGGTAAGACCATCCAGGGAATACCTGTCCCGGATTTCATGCACGGCCTTCACAAGCCTCTCTGATGACCCGAAATCCAGACCGTCACGGACATCAGGCACCTGCCTTACTGCTTCATAGGCATCAAGCAGCTCCTTCATGGGGACATCGACCAGCTGTGTTCCGAGTCTTTTACTGACCTCTTCATAATCAGGCACGGAGGCAATCAGCCAGTCCGACGGCCTGCCCACCACCCCGTAGCGGCCTCCGAG
This sequence comes from bacterium, assembly GCA_031935845.1. GTDB lineage: Bacteria > Spirochaetota > Spirochaetia > Sphaerochaetales > Sphaerochaetaceae > UBA9732. The sequence continues at coordinate 844 of JAJBWA010000121.1, forward strand.
GGAAGCCTTCCCAAGTCTTTCTTCACTGTGTGGAGTCTTCACGCATGTCCGCACTCCGGAAAGAAGGGCCTTTATGCGGGATGCGATGTAGCTGCTGCTTCCATGAAGGATCTCTCCTTCAAGACCGTGCAGGTTCAGGTACGTCATTATCTCCAGCGATGCGGCAAGGCTGTTGTCCGTACCGCTGGTCAGAAGATAATAAGGGGCCTGCAGGTCTTTGAAGGCCTTCAGAAACTTGCCTTCGCTGCCGCCCGAGGCGATGAATACCAGTTTGAGATCCGCATCGTAATCGCCGATGTCCGATGAGACCAGACTCTGGCCCAGATCACGTTCTATGGATGCAATGAATTCCCTGTTGCGCTCAGAAAGCACGAGCTTTCTGTTGATGTCGGATGAAAAACTTGAAATCTTGATCATGTCTTCAAGTCTATCATCTATTTTCAAATAAAAAAGGGGCTGATTCCTCAGCCCCCGTGTGCCTGCATATGCAGTCAGCTCTTGTTGTTGCCCTTGACCTTTCCGATCAGCTCCAGGATCTTGAAGAACAGCCAGATGACGCTGAACGCAAGACCGAAAGCTGCGGTCCACTCGTACTTCTTGGGAAGTCCGTCATCAACCGAACGTCTGATGGTATCGAAATCCACCAGAAGGAACAGCGATGCGATGATGACCATGAGCACGCTTGCGCCGATGTTGATCACAGCGTTGTTCGCAATCTTCTGTACAAAACCTCTGGTTGCAGGAATCAGTGATCCGATGAACAGAAGAAGGCTTGCAAGTATCGTGCTTACAAGAAGCGAAATCAATACGGTCTTGAACTTGCCCGTGACCCTGACCTTTCCGGTGAAGTACAGGAATCCCATGGTGATGACGACCATTGCGGTGACTATCAGTGCAAGCCAGATTGTCTGGGCGTAGTCCTTTCCGAATGTGGAACCGGCCCATGAAATCACAAAGCCTGTGCTTGCGCAGAACAGGGCTCCCGAAACGGGAATCGTAACCCTGATCAGCGAGATGAACGGGGTGATGACCAGAAGCAGTGCGGCCACGGCCACTGCAATGATTTCATTCACTGACGTGACGGTTGCCTGTTTCTCGAGTACTACGATGTCTCCGCCCCATTTTCCGGCCATCAGTGCATTGAGCACTACTCCTGCCAGAACCATGAGCATGAAATAAATGAGCTTTGTGGTTATTCCCGCATATGAGCAGCTGTTCTCGGAATCGGTTTCCTGAACCCTGGACAGCTTGCGGATCATCGGGTTGGTACCCATCATGAATCCTGATTGTCTTGCTGTAGTTATTGCCATAACTCTCTCTCCTTATGCCCCTAATATACAACGATTCGGGCCCGAGTCCAAGCCCGGAGCCCGAATCTGACTTAAAACAATCAATTAGAGAACGTGTACGGACTCTGCCTCGAAGACCAGATGGCACTCGTCGCCGACATTGTAGATCTTCTTGTTCTTGGGGTTCTTCTCCTCAAGCTTGACCAGGGTATCGCCCACCTTGACGTGGTAGTTCTGATAGGATCCCATGAAGCAGGAGAGAACGACCTTACAGGGAAGTCCACCCTCGTCTGCAAGGCTTGCGGCCTCGGGTCTGAGGACCATCGTGTAGGTCTCGCCCTTCTTCATCTTGTCGTTGAACTCGACCTTGGTCTTGTTGCCCTCGATGTCGAGAACGGCGTACTTGCCCTCCTTGCCAACCATGGGTCCGCGGAGGAAGTTGGCCTCGCCGATGAAGTCTGCTACGAACTCGTCCACGGGGTGATAGTAAATCTCCTGCGGGGTACCCATCTGGGCGACGACTCCCTTGCTCATGATGATGATCTTGTCCGAGATTGCCATTGCCTCGCTCTGGTCGTGAGTGACGTAGATGGCCGTGATTCCGACTTCCTGCTGGATGCGGCGGATCTCGGTCCTCATCTGGACACGGAGCTTTGCATCGAGGTTCGACAGCGGCTCATCGAAGAGCAGGACTGACGGCTCGATGACAAGTGCTCTTGCCAGTGCGACACGCTGCTGCTGTCCTCCGGAAAGCTGGTTTGTCATTCTTGACTCCATGCCCTCCAGCTCGACCAGCTTCAGTATCTTGGTGACCTTATCCTTGATGACGTCCTTGGGAATCTTGCGGAGCTTGAGACCGTATGCGACGTTGTCGAAGATGTTGTAGTGCGGCAGCAGTGCATAGCTCTGGAACACCATTGCCGTATCACGCTTGTTGGGCGTGAGCTCGTTGATTGCCTGGTCTCCGAGATAAATCTCGCCCTCGTCCGGGCTCTCGAAACCGGCAATCATTCTGAGTGTGGTGGTCTTTCCGCAGCCTGACGGACCCAGAAGGGTCACGAACGTGCCGGGCTCGATCTCCAGTGATGTATCCTTGACGGCATAGAATTCCTTACCGGTCTTCGGATCCTTGTATATCTTTGAAATGTGATCAAGGCGAACGCCTTTCTTTTCCTTGGCCATTTTCAATCTTCCTCCCTGATTTTCTTACTGGTACCGAAATGCTTGATGACGGTGTTCATGATAAGGACGGCACCGTAGGTGATGATGATAAGTATTGTTGCGAACGCACAGGCAAGTCCGTAGGCACCCTTCTCGGCGAACTCGTTGATCTGGACGGTGATGAGCAGGTAGCTCGGCGTAACCAGAAGGATGATGGCCGAAATTGCCGTGATGCTTCTGACGAATGCCGTGACAAGACCGCTGAGGAAGCTGTCCTTGATCAGCGGCAGCGTAACGGTGGTGAACACCTTCATGCTGTCTGCACCCATGTCATAGGCACTTTCCTCAATTGACTTGTCTATCTGTCTGAGGGCTGCGATTCCGCTTCGGGTTCCGGTAGGCAGGGACCTGATGATGAAGACTATGACCAGGATGGTACCCGTGCCGTAGAGGCCCTGCATGAAACCGGTGTGGAAGACACCGCCGCTGAAACCTCTGATGTATCCGACGCCCAGAACGGTTCCGGGAACCGCCATGGCAAGCATGGATACCGCCTCAATGAATCCCTTGGCCTTAAACTTGCGCTTGACCACAAGGTAGGAGATGATCATCGAAAGCAGAGCGGTGATCGGAGCGGAGATGAACGACAGGATGAACGAATCCTTGAACGCCTTGAATCCCTTGTACTTGGTGAAGACCTGGCCGAACCACTTGAACGTGAACGGGAAGAACTTGTAGCCCCAGGTGGGGAACAGGGCTCCGATGGGAACGCAGACGTACATCAGAACGACGAACAGTGCACCCAGGCTGCAGATTGCAGTAAGCGGGATACGCACGCTGGCATCCTCGATGAGCATCCTTCCCCTGGAAGCCTTTCCGGTGAGTGTGGCGGTGGACTTCTTCTCAAGTACATACTTCTGGACCATGAACATGCCCAGCGTGATACACAGGAGGACGACTGCCATTGCGGAAGCACCGGCCTTGTCGTATGCACCTGTAATCTGCAGGTAGATGGTGGTTGCCAGAGTATCGTACGAACCTCCGATGATCATCGGGTTCGCGAAATCGGCGATGGACTCGATGAAGGTGACCAGGAAGGCGTTTCCGATTCCGGGAAGCAGAAGCGGAAGCGTGACACTGGTGAAGACCTTCATTCTGGAGGCTCCCATGTCTCTGGCCGCCTCTTCAAGAGACGGATCGATGTTCTTGAGAAGTCCCCTGAACATCATGTAGCAGACAGGGAAGAACGTCAGTGTCTGGACGATGACGATTCCCCAGAATCCGTAGACGCTGTTGTCGTAGATTCCGAGGAGATATCTCGTGATTATTCCGGACTTGCCGAAAAGCATTATCACGGAAAGTGAGAGAACGAACGGCGGAGAGACTACGGGCAGCATCGAGACCACCTTGAAAAGCCCTCCGGCGAATTTGTTGATTCTCACGTAGATTTCAACGTAAGCGAACAGCAGGCCTACTGCCGTTGCGAAGATACCGACCATGAAACCGACCTTGAGCGTGTTGGTTATGGCCGTCTTGAACGTCGGTATCTGGAATATCCTCTTGAATACCGAGAATGAGAATCCTCCGTCACCCACGAAGCTGTCCACAAGAAGGATCGCCAACGGGTAGAGGATGAACAGTGTAAGGAATGTTATGAGCAGGACTATGGTCGTGACCATTATCGGATCAGCAAGGAGTTTCTTCCTCTCAAGCCTGGCTCCCTGAGCAGTTGCCATCTATTCCTCCTTTTAAATACCAAAATGAGGATGGCGGAAAGCCACCATCCTCATTGTTCCACATGTGAAGACCAGAGTCCTTACTTGACCTGGAATCTTGACTCGTCGCCTGTTGCGGCACCGGCCTTGGCAAGAGCATCCATAACCTCGCTGACATACTTCTTCGTGTTGGCTGTAGCATCGTCGAAGTCGTAGTCGATGACGTTGCTGGGATCAAGACCGAACTCGTAGGCGATCTGCGGCTGCTCTGCGTTGTCCAGAACCAGGAACTGGTATGAACCGTGATCCTTGGCGAGGTTGACGCAGTTCGGTGAAAGAGCGTACTCGATCCACAGCTTTGCAGCGTTCTGATGCTTTGCACCCTTGAAGATTGCAGTTGCACCGATCTCACAGGTTGTTCCGCTTGACGGGATGACAAGGCCGATGT
>JAJBWA010000122.1:0-5659 GCA_031935845.1 bacterium
ACCAGCGTGGGCTCATCAAGCACCACGACATGGGCATCTCCGAGCACCTGGCGCGCACTCTTTTCCATGACGGCCGTCTCGTTGTCCGTATTGACGATTCCGTCATAGGTTCCGATGATCTCCGTTTCAGCGGTTGCTCCGTACCTTGCACAGATTTCTTCGACGGTATCGAGGAACTTCTGTTCGACTTCCTTCTTGTTGTCCTTGCCGAATGTCCTGATCATTCCCTCTATGTATGCTTCTCCGGGGATGACGTTGCAGACGTTGCCTGAGTTGAGCATGCAGGTGGAGATGACGCATCTTTCACCGGAAGCAGGCTTGATTGTACTGAGTTTCAGGGCGGCCTCGGCAGCAACCATCAGGGCGTTGACGCCCTTCTCAGGTGTGGCGCCGTGACAGGATTTTCCGTGGAACCTGACCTTGAACATTGATGATGCCGCATAGAACTTGCCGTATTTCACGCCTACGGTACCGACAGGAAGATCCGGATGTACATGGCCGCCGAACACGGCACTGACACCGTCCAAAGCACCCTGCTCTATCATCCTCAGCGCTCCGCCGGATATCTCCTCGTTGGGCTGGAACAGAAAGACTACATCTCCATCAAGATTGGCTTTGTTCTCTGCAAGCAGCATTGCAGCACCGATTGCAGATGTCATGTGGATGTCATGTCCGCAGGCATGCATAACCCCGGGATTCTCTGATTCGAAACCGCATCCTGTCTCTTCCGTAACAGGCAGTGCGTCCATATCTGCACGCAACGCGACCTTCTTTCCGGAACCGGAACAGTGAAGCGTGGCTACAAGTGCCGTCTCCAGTATCCGCCGCACATCATAGCCCAGGTCCTTCATGATGCCTTCTATACGCTCACTTGTGTAGAATTCGCGGTTTCCGAGTTCCGGATGCCTGTGAAGATCCTTTCTTATTTCGGAGAGTCTTCCTTCAAGCTGCTTTGCACGTGCAAGATAGTCCATCATTCCTCCTTGAGCTTCGATACGAATGCCTCGAGCCTGTCCAGGCCTTCCTTGAGCTGGGAATCGCTGTAACAGTATGTCAGTCTTATGTGGTCGTCGGATCCGAAACAGAATCCCGGAGTGGCGGCAAGACCGGCCTCACTGATCATTCTTCTACAGAATGTGGCAGAGTCCATGTTGAACTTCGCAATGGACGGGAACATGTAGAACGCACCCATGGGCGGCGGTACTTCCAGACCCATCCCATGCAGGCGTCCCAGCATGTATTCCCTGCGTCTTGCATATGTGTCCTTCAGTTCAACAGGGTTGAAGTCCAGGGCAGCAATTGCAGCTTTCTGGAACGGTGCCGGCGTGGAGACTACATCGAACTGGTGCACAAGCTCAAGACGTTCCTTGATGTCCGGTGCAGCAATCAGATAACCCATCCTCCAGCCGGTCATGGCATACGGCTTGGAGAAGCTCTGGACCAGAATGATCCTGTCGCGTGCGTCTTCATACTCTGTGAAGCTGTGATAGTCGTCTGTATAAATCAGCTGACGGTAGACATCATCGCAGATGACAAAGACATCATGCGCCTTGCACATGGAGTGAACGGCATCAAGGGATTCGGAATCCAGAACTGCTCCGGTTGGATTGTTCGGGCTGTTGAGTATGATGGCCTTTGTCTTGTCTGACACAACCAGTTCCAGATTCTTCTTCCGGATCTGGAAACCGTCTTCTGATGTATCCAGATGTACGGGAATGCCTCTGCAGAGTTTGATTATCTCCTCATAAAGTACGAATGCCGGTGTGGGGATTATGACTTCATCCCCGGGATTAATTATGCCCATGAGTGATACGAAAAGCGCCTCTGTGGCACCTGCAGTGACTATCACCTGATCCTGTGTACAGGCAAAACCGTTCTTCTCGGTCTCGAACCTGGCGATTCGTTCCCTGAGAACGCGCAGTCCATTATTCTCTATGTAATGGGTCTCATGGCTGACGAGAGACTGCCTTGCCTGTTCTATCACAGGTGAAGGAGTGTCAAAGTCAGGTTCTCCGAGAGTAAGAGAGATGCAGCCGGGAGTCTCCTTTGCCAGCTTTGCAAACTCGCGGATGGCGCTGCGCCTGAGGCTGAATACGGTTGTGTTCATGCGCTCACGCATCATATGAGAACTCCTCATCCACATCGAATGTGGCAAACAGATCATCCAGACTTTCGGGACGTCTGATCATCTTCACATCACCGCCTGAGAGCAGAAGCTCACCGCAGCGCATGAAGCCGTTGTAGTTGTATCCCATGGACCTTCCGTGGGCTCCTGCATCATGAATTACCAGGATATCGCCTATCTCGGCTTTGGGAAGCATTCTGTCCACTGCGAACTTGTCGTTGTTCTCGCACAGGCTTCCGCATACATCCACCTTGACTTCAGGTCCGTCCTTGCCGAGGACAGTTATGTGGTGATATGCACCGTACATGGCAGGTCTCATGAGGTCGCATGCCGTGGCATCCACTCCCACATATTCCTTGTAGATATGCTTGAGGCCGCGTACCGAGGTGACCAGATAGCCGTGCGGGCCTGTGATGAACCTTGCCATCTCCGTGTAGATGGTTACATCCATGCCGTTTGCAGCGATAATGCGGTCATAGACCTCATGGACCGACTTTCCGACGGCCATGATGTCCACAGGTTCCTGTTCTGGCCTATACGGGATTCCTACTCCACCGCCGAAGTCGACGATTTCTATCTGGATTCCAAGGCGGTCCCTGATTTCGATGACCAGCTTGAACAGCATCTCGGCCAGTACCGGGTAATAGGATCCGTCCAGACAGCAGGATGCGGCCATGCAGTGAAGCCCGAAATGCTTCACCCCCTTGGACTTGAGTCTGCCGTAGGCCTCGAACAGCTGATCTTTTGTCATTCCATATTTGGAATCAGCCTGGCTGCCCATGATGGAGTTTGTGGCATTGTTTCCGTCGATCTCGAACTTGCCCGGGTTGTATCTCAGACAGATGGTGTCCGGAATTCCAGCAGCTTTCTCAAGAATGTCTATCTGCGTGATGTCATCAAGATTGACGATAGCTCCCAAAGACACCGCTTTGCGGTAGGCTTCATCCGAGGTCTCGTTTGACGTGAGAATTACCCTGCGCCCTGTCAGTCCGCAGGCGGAACTCAGCACCAGCTCAGAGAGCGATGCACAGTCCGTTCCGCATCCCTCTGATGCCAGAAGCCTCAGGATTGCTGGAGTCGGCGCAGCCTTGACGGCAAAGCACTCGGTGAAGCCTTTGTTCCAGGAGAAAGCATCCCGGACGTCCGATACGGTCTTCCTTATTGCATCGGCATCATAGACATAGAAAGGAGTTCCATAGCATTCGCGCCAGGCCAGGGCCTGTTTCAGGGAGAAAGGGACAGTCTTCTTCATCAGAGTTTCCTCAGACCTGCCTCAAGGGCAGTCTTCGAGTTTGTCTTCTCGTCGCGCTGCTTGATGACCTTTGCAGGACATCCGGCAACAACCATGTTGTCGGGTACATCTTCTATGACAACGGCACCGGCTGCGACAACACAGTTCTTGCCTACCTGAACGCCTTCGATGACCACTGCGTTAGCACCTACAAGCGTTCCGTCACCGATTCTCACAGGTTCGGCGCTTGCAGGCTCTATGACACCTGCCAGAACGGCTCCTGCTCCGATATGGCAGTTCTTTCCCACGGTTGCACGTCCGCCGAGGACAGCACCCATGTCAATCATTGAGCCCTCGCCTATCACCGCACCGATGTTGATGATGGCACCCATCATGATGACTGCCCTGTCGCCTATTTCCACCTGCTCCCGGATGACTGCACCCGGCTCGATGCGGGCATTTATGTTCTTCTTGTCCAGCATGGGGATGGCCGAATTGCGGCAGTCGTTCTCGATGACAATGTCCTCGATCCTGTCACTGTTAATCTCAATGATAGGTCCCAGTTCCTTCCAGTCTCCGAAGACAATCTTGTCGGAAGCACCGAAAACCTTGGCACTGCCGTAATCTATGGGAGCCTTTTCCTTGATGAAAAGCTTGACCGGAGTCTTCTTCTCCGCCGTGGCGATGTAATTGATTATCTCCTGTGCGTTCATGCGATCATATCCTTCATGTCGTATAGTCCGGGCATCTTCCCTATGAGGAAAGATGCGGCCCTGAGAGCGCCCTCGCCGAAAAGAGCTCTTGAATGTGCCTCGTGCCTGAGCGTGAGGGTCTCGTTTCCTGTTGAGATATGAATCTCGTGTATTCCGACGATATTGCCCATCCTGAGGGAATGGATGCCTATCTCTTCCTTTGTGCGCTTTCCGTTGTCTGGTCTTCCGATGTTGAACGTGCTCTGTGGCCGAGCCTCCTTTATGGCTTTTGCCAGAAGCAACGCCGTTCCGCTGGGAACATCCAGCTTCCTGTTGTGGTGAGTCTCAACTATCTCGATATCCGCGTCAGGAAAAGCGGAAACGGCCTTCTTTGCAAGGTCTGAAAGCGTCGCAACACCGATACTCATGTTGGCGCTGTAGAAGACGGGAATCCTCTCAGAAGCTTTACTGATGATTGCCTTCTCCTCCTCGGTGTGTCCTGTAGTTGCTACTACCACGGGAAGGTTATTTGCAATGCAGTAGTCCATAAGGTCCTTTACGGCACCGTGGAATGAGAAATCAACTACGACATCGGATTCGACGTTGCAGGATGCAAAGCTCTTGAAATTATTGTTGTCCTCATGCCGGACATCGGGACTGACGCCGCCTGCAAGGGTTGATCCTGCGAATCCGCCTTCAGCCAACGATGCGATTATCTGTCCCATGTGTCCGGTGATTCCGTGCACCAGTACCCTCATGCGCCCTCCGTCAGCCGATCAGGCCGTGATATCTCATAAGCTGAAGCAATGTTGCCTCGTGCTCGCTCTCCATCTCTGTAAGCGGCAGCCTGAGTATGTTCTTTCCGAATCCCATGGCGGAAACCGCAGCCTTTGCGGGGATCGGGTTGACCTCGCAGAAAAGTGCGTTGATCAGGGGAATCAGGTCCATCTGCATTTTGGCTGCTTCCTTGACCTTTCCGTTGAAGTAGTTATGGCACATCTGACTTGTTTCCTTCGGCATTATGTTGGAGAGAACGGAGATGACGCCCTGGCCGCCGACAGAGAGAATCGGGACTATCTGGTCATCGTTTCCGCTGTAGATGTCCAGCCTGTCTCCGACAAGTGCCGCCGTCTCGACAATCTTGGAAATATTTCCGTTGGCTTCCTTGATAGCCACAATCCTGTCATGGCGGGCAAGCTCCACATATGTCCTGGGCTCGATGTTGACACCTGTCCTCGACGGAACGTTGTAGAGGATGATCGGTTTGTCCGTCTCATCGGCAATCTGGTAATACATTTTCACCAGACCTTTCTGAGTGGCCTTGTTGTAGTATGGCGTGACAATAAGTAGTCCGTCAGCACCGACCTTGCATGCATACTGTGAAAGCTCGATGGCATAAGGAGTCTCGTTGGAACCGGTTCCTGCGATTACGGGGACCCTGTGGCCGACTCTCTCTACCGCATACTTTATAACTTCTTTGTGCTCGGCATCCGAGAGGGTCGATCCCTCGCCGCTTGTTCCTGCAATGACGAGTGCGTCAATGCCCTGCTCTATCTGCCAGTCGATAAGACGGCCGAAGTTGTCGTAATCAACACCTTTCTCGGTGAACGG
>JAJBWA010000123.1:0-7534 GCA_031935845.1 bacterium
TAATGACTTATGGAGAATAGAATTAAAATTCTTTTCTTGTGCCATGGGAACATCTGCCGCAGCCCCATGGCGCAGTATATATTCGGAAAACTTGCCGATGAGGCAGGAGTAGGGCATTGTTTTGAGGTCGAGAGTGCGGCAACAAGCCGTGAGGAAATCGGTAATCCGGTATATCCGCCGGCACGCAGGATGCTTGCTGCGCACGGGATTACAAAGATGGATCACAGGGCCCGCCAGATGGATATGGATGACTACCGTTACTATGACCACATCATCGTCATGGACATGGAGAACCTGTACAATGCACGCCGCATGACCGGCGGGGACCCGGACGGGAAGATAGAGATGCTGTTGGACAGGCAGGTGGACGATCCGTGGTACACGGACGATTTCCAGACCGCGTATGACGATATCCTTGAAGGTTGTCAGGAGCTGCTGGAAAGGCTGACGGACTGATCGCATCGGGCATCGTTCTTACTAGACATCGCCCTGTGTTTGTGAGAATATAAGGCAGTTGGATTCAACGCATTGTTTACCTTTGGAGGTGCATGATTATGAAGCTTGTGTTAGTCAGACACGGTGAGAGTGAATGGAACAAGTTGAACCTGTTCACAGGTTGGACTGATGTAGACCTTAGCGCAAAGGGTCATGAAGAGGCCAAGGCTGCAGGTAAGCTCCTTGTGGCTGAGGGATATGATTTTGATGTCTGCTACACATCATACCTCAAGAGGGCCATCCATACCCTGAACCACATCCTGGACGAGATGGACCGCGCATGGCTGCCTGTCATCAAGACATGGAAGCTCAATGAACGCCATTACGGTGCCCTCCAGGGCCTGAACAAGTCCGAGACGGCAGAGAAGTACGGCGAGGAGCAGGTCAAGATCTGGAGAAGATCATTCGACGTCAAGCCTCCCAAACTCGAACCCACAGACGAAAGGAATCCTGCCAACCAGGCAATCTACGCTTCTGTCGATCCCAAGGAGCTCCCGCTGACGGAGAGCCTCGAGACAACAATCGAGAGAGTCGTTCCTTATTTCGAGAATGTCATCAAGAAGGACATGAAGGCCGGCAAGCGCGTCATCATCGCCGCACACGGCAACTCACTCAGAGCTCTTGTGAAATATTTCGACAAGATGAGCGAGGATGAGATCCTCGGCGTCAACATCCCCACAGGCGTGCCCCTTGTCTACGAGTTCGACGACAAGTTCAACGTGCTCAACAAGTACTATCTGGGCGACCAGGAGGCCCTCAAGGCCAAGATGGCTGCCGTTGCCAACCAGGGAAAGGCAAAGTAAGTTTAGCCTAAAACCGCAACTTTTATGACGATTCAGCCATCGGGGTATTCTCCGATGGCTTTTTTGTGTTTTGTGGGGTATTCTGAGGGTGGCTGCTTCTGCTACTTCAGCTACGGGAGCTGACTTCAGCTAAAACTTGTGCGGAGGGGTGGAAATGATTTACAGGCAGTTCAAGGACATAAAGCTTTCAAGGCTTGGTATGGGAAACATGAGGCTCCCGTCGATGGGCGAGGACAAGTGGAATTCTCCCATAGACTACGATGAGTCGGCAAAGATGCTGGATCTGGCAATGAAGGGCGGGGTCAACTACTATGACACGGCTTATGTCTACCAGAATGGAGATTCCGAGAGGACCGTCGGCAAGGCAATGAAGCGCTATCCGCGCGACAGCTTCTATCTGGCCACCAAGTTCAACTACAGGGCTAATCCGGACTACAAGGCGGTATTCGCCGAGCAGCTGGAAAGGCTTCAGACAGACCATATCGATTTCTACCTGCTGCACTGCCTGCTGGACAGCAACATCGACAATTACCTTGAGTGCGGGTGCATCGATTTCTTCGAGCAGATGAAGAAAGAGGGAAAGATCACGTATTTCGGATTCTCGTCACATGCATCCACGGATACGCTCAGGCGCTTTGCAGATGCCCACAAGTGGGATTTCGCCCAGATACAGATGAACTATCTTGACTGGGAGTTCTCCACCACGGAGGAAGAATACAACATCCTTACAGAGCGCAATATACCGATAATTGTCATGGAATCGGTCCGTGGAGGCCGTCTTTCCAGTCTTACTCCGGAGCTCGATGCCAGACTGCAGGAGAAGCAATCGGGCTGGTCTGTGTCTTCCTGGGCGTTCAGATGGCTGATGACTCACCCCAACGTGATGGTCATGCTCAGCGGAATGTCCACCGTGGACCAGGTCAAGGATAACCTGAAGACGTTCGAGAAGGACAACGCGCTGACGCCGGAGTTGTCCAAGTTCCTCATCGATGTGGCACACGAATTCAAGAAGGGATTCTCGGTGCCGTGTACTGCATGCCGCTACTGCACGCCGAACTGCCCAATGCAGCTGGATATCCCGGCTCTGCTGAAGGTCTACAATGACTACAGGTACGAGAGGCGCTGGGAGAACAATCTCAAGGATATGGAGGCAGAAAAGCTTCCGTCCAACTGCATCGGATGCGGTTCCTGCATGGAGCATTGCCCGCAGGGAATCGAAATCCCGTCATACATGAAGAAGCTTGCAAAACTCCACGAAACCGGGAAGGAAGAATGAAGATAATCGCTGCATGCGGAAATGACTGTGCGTCATGTCCGAGATATAATGTGGCTCCGTTTGAGAAGACGTCGGAGCAACTGCATGAGACTGCCGTCCTGTGGGAAAAGATCGGATATCGTGACCATGTGGTCACCAATGATGAGATTTCATGCTCCGGATGCAAGCCAGGGAACTGGTGCAGATACAAGATTGCCTCATGCGTATCTTCAAGAGGTATCGGAAATTGCGGTGAATGTGCAGAGTATCCGTGCGACAACTTCAGAAGCTGTCTTGAGGTGACATCTTCATTTGAGCCTGCATGCAGGAAGGTCTGTACGGATTCCGAATTTGCTATCTTGAGCAAGGCATTCTTCCACAAAGAAGAGAATCTCAGGAAATGAATCTCATTGTTTATCAAAAGGTTTAGTTTGGTATATAATCGTCACTATGGAACTCAAAGGCAAAGTTATTGATTTTCTGGGAGACAGCCTCACCGAAGGGCGCGGTCTCAATGATGACGGAAACCGTTACGACAGGTATATCGCAAAGACCTGCGGACTGAAGAAGGCAAACAACTACGGAGTCAGCGGCACAAGGATATCTCATCAGAGCCGTCCGAGCGACAAGGCCCGCCATGACCTGAATTTCTGCGGCCGCTGCTGGGATATGGATCCTTCGGCCGACATCATCATTGTGTTCGGCGGCACCAATGACTACGGTCACGGCGATGCTCCGTTCGGAGAAATCGGTGACACGGAACGCACCACATTCTGCGGAAGCGTGGACCACCTGATCAGGACCATCAGGGAGCTGTATCCGTCCGCAAAACTTGTCATGGTTACTCCGGGCCATAGATTCGATGATGCAACAAACCCGCCTGAGGAGAAGTTCACCAGGCTGGGCATTGTCGGAAGGCCCCTCGAGGACTACTGTGCTGCCGTTGAGAAGATTGCCTCTTCATATGGTGTTCCCGTGCTGAATCTGATGAAGAAGCTCGGCATCGATCCCAAGAAGCCTGAGGACCGCGAGAAGTTTACGCTGGACGGGCTACATTACAACGATGCTGGCCATGTTGCCGTGGCAAAGTGCATGATGGAGTTCCTGAAGGCTCTCTGATTTCATTCTGATACCTGCGGGCGCCCTGTTGCATATCAATGCATTAAAATGGTATAAATATTAGGATTATACTGTGTCGGAGGCTGATATGGGACTTGGTGTTGCATATAAGATTCTTTCTTCTCATCTTGAAGGCGGAAAGCTGGAAGCCGGAACAAGTATTGACGTACGCATAGACCAGACGCTCACTCAGGACGCCACCGGTACGATGGCATACCTTCAGTTCGAGTCCCTTGGACTTGATCATGTGCGCAATGAGCTTGCAGTCAGCTATGTAGACCACAACACCGTTCAGGTAGGATTCGAGAATGCCGACGACCACAACTATCTGCGTACCGTTGCAGCGGCAAAAGGGATTGTTTTCTCACGCCCAGGCAACGGAATATGCCATCAGGTACACCTTGAGCGCTTCGGCAAACCCGGCAAGACTCTCATAGGATCCGATTCCCATACCCCCACTGGCGGCGGTATCGGAATGATTGCAATCGGTGCGGGTGGCCTTGATGTGGCTCTTGCCATGGCAGGAGTCCCGTTTTCAATAGTATGCCCGCATGTGATTGAGATCCGCCTTACCGGAAAGCTGCGTCCGTTCTGCACTGCAAAAGACGTAATCCTGACGGTTCTCGAGAAGTTCGGCGTCAAGGGCAACGTCAATACCGTGTTTGAGTACACGGGATCTGGTGTGGCAACGCTGAGTATTCCTGAGAGGGCCACAATCTGCAATATGGGTGCCGAGTGCGGAGTGACTACTTCCGTTTTCCCGTCCGATGAAGTTACGCATGCCTTCCTGAAGGCACAGGGAAGAGGAAAGGATTATTCTCCGCTTTCAGCTGATGCTGATGCAACGTATGACGGACTGTTTGAGATTGATCTGTCTACCGTTGTTCCCATGGCTGCATGTCCGCATTCTCCCGGGAACGTAAAGAAGGTGAGTGAGCTTGCAGGTCTCAAGGTCAGCCAGGTTGCCATAGGTTCATGCACCAATTCGTCTTATGCCGATCTGTACAAAGTGGGAAAGATTCTTGAAGGCCACAGTGTGGCATCTGGTCTGAGCCTGGGAATTGCTCCGGGTTCCCGTGAAGTGCTGCAGATGATAGCTGCTGACGGGACCTTGTCAAAGATGATCAGTGCCGGTGCTCGTATACTTGAAAGTGCCTGCGGTTTCTGTATAGGAAACCATTTCTCTCCGGACTCCAACGGCGTGAGCCTGAGGACAAACAACCGTAATTTCGAAGGCCGGTCAGGTACCAAGGATGCCCAGGTTTATCTTGTCAGTCCTGAGACTGCTGCAGTCAGTGCCGTACTCGGCGTGGTTACTGATCCCTCCACGTTGGAATTGGCAGAGATAGCTGTTCCTGCTGTAAAACGCTTCATTTCTGATGATAATCTTTTCATATTTCCTAATTCGGAACAGAATTCAGAGGAAATCAAGCGTGGTCCGAACATCGGCGAGCCTCCGAAATGCGAACCTCTCGCTGACAGGATCAAGGCTGTTGTGGGCCTCAAGGTCGGTGACAAGATCACTACAGACCACATCATGCCTGCAGGTGCAAGGCTGAAGTATAGATCCAACATCGCCAAGTATTCGACGTTTGTATTCGAACCCGTTGATCCTTCATTCCCTGAGCGCTCGATGGCATTGAAAGCTGCTGGCTGCGGAACAGTTATTGTCGCGGGTCAGAGCTACGGACAGGGTTCTTCCAGAGAGCATGCGGCAATATGTCCCATGTATCTCGGAGTAAAGGCTGTCCTGGCGCTCTCGATAGAGAGAATCCATCAGGCAAACCTATGCAACTTCGGAATACTGCCGCTGACGTTCGTTGATCCTGCGGATTATGAGAAGCTGGAGCAGGGTGATGAGATTCTGATTGAGAATGCCGTTTCTCAGGTCAAGTCCGGAGGGTTCGTGACAGTAAGGAACGTGACCAAGGGTTATGACTTCGAGATGAAACTGACAGCAAGTGCACTCCAGCGACAGATGCTGGTTGCCGGCGGAAGACTCAACCAGATAAAGGAAAGCCTGAAGGAGGCTTGAGATGACTGATTTCACAAAAGTGATTTACATAGAAGGTGACGGAGTAGGATCCGAGATTACTCCGGTCATGCGTGCCGTGCTTGATGCCGCCATGGACAAGGCCTACGGCGGTTCAAAGGCCATAGCCTGGGAAGAGGCCTTTGCAGGCGGAAAGGCGGAGATGCTGTTCGGAACCAATCTTCCAGATAGTACTCTCAAGCGGATCAAGGAAGTCGGTCTTGCCATAAAAGGGCCGCTTATGACTCCGGTGGGAAAGGGCGCAAGAAGCATAAACGTCGCTCTGCGCCAGACTCTTGATCTTTATGTCTGCCTCAGGCCTGTGAAATACTTTACGGGCGTTCCTTCTCCTGTACGTCATCCCGAGAAAGTGGACATGGTTGTTTTCCGAGAGAACACGGAGGACATCTACGCAGGAATCGAATGGGCTAATGGTACTGAAGAGGTTTCCAAGGTTATTTCTTTTCTTCAGAAAGAGATGGGTGTCTCTAAAATCCGTTTTCCACAGACCAGCGCCATCGGAGTCAAGCCGGTCAGCCGTGAGGGGTCTGAGCGCCTTATCGGTGCTGCAATAGATTATGCTCTTGCAAACCACAGACGTAATGTGACGCTTGTCCACAAGGGTAACATCATGAAGTTCACCGAGGGTGGATTCAGGGCCTGGGGCTATGAGCTTGCAACCTCAAAGTATGGTGCAATTGTCCGTGACGGACGTACATTCATCCCTCGTTCCGGAGAACCTGACCTTGAGATCAAAGACTGCATCTGTGATGCCTTCCTCCAGAACATACTGCTCAGGCCCGAGGATTATGATGTTGTGGCAACATTGAATCTCAACGGTGATTATGTCTCTGATGCACTTGCCGCACAGGTGGGTGGAATCGGAATTTCTCCCGGTGCCAACATCAATTACTCTACAGGATGTGCCGTTTTCGAGGCAACTCATGGTATAGCTCCCGATATTGCGGGCAAGGATATCGTGAACCCGTTGTCTCTGGTGCTCTCCGGCGAGATGCTCCTGCGCCACGCCGGCTTCCCCGAGGCTGCAGATCTTGTCCTTCATTCCGTTGAAAAGTCCATAGCTGACGGACACGTCACACGTGACTTCCACACTTTAATGCAGAAGGAAGGCAGACCCTCCACCTGCGTCGGCACCCGCGACTTCTGCAAGATCCTGATATCGAATCTGTAATGATTACAAAAGCAGAATGCCATGACGTACGATGAAATGATGGATCTAATAAACAGGTCTTTGTTTGCAACCATAGGTTACAAAGACGAGAAGGGAAGGCCGAATGTACGCAGGGTCTTCTGCGTGTGGCACAAGGGTCTGGGAAGGCATCTGATCTCAACCAACACAAGTTCATCACATGTCCAGAGCTTACTGAAGGACAACAAAGTATGCCTGTACTTTTCTGATGATTCCACGTTTGAGGGTATCTGCTTATATGGCAAAGCAATAGCCCACTTTGAACGAGAATACAAGCAACTTCTTTGGAACAAAGGAGATGAGAAGTATTATCCCAAGGGAATCGATGATGAGGACTACTGCATCCTTGAAGTCGTGGTAGAAAGCGCAAGATATTACCGGTTTGACGGAAAAGGCAATCTCTCAGCAGCCGAAATCAATGCATATGATGTCGGCAAGTCTTTTGAGAACGGATACAGCAAGCATTGAGTACTGTTTCTACAACCCGTGATTTGTCTAGGCACCTGTGCATCTATAACTTTTTCATTCATTTTTGAGTTGAAAAGTTATAGTTTGTAACCTTTTCATTGGTTTTTTGAGCAAAAGGTTGTTCTTGGCAACCATTAGCCTTGATTCTGATA
>JAJBWA010000124.1:0-8782 GCA_031935845.1 bacterium
CTGACAAGCTGGTTAATGGTAGGCATAATGCTTACCCTCCTCACCGTAAACGACTCTCCGGTCGGACCGGACAACTGCCGAATACGCAAATCAACCACCCGTACGGATGGTTATAATCCAAGCCGG
Organism: bacterium; assembly: GCA_031935845.1. Classification (GTDB taxonomy): domain Bacteria; phylum Spirochaetota; class Spirochaetia; order Sphaerochaetales; family Sphaerochaetaceae; genus UBA9732. The sequence goes on from JAJBWA010000124.1 coordinate 127, forward strand.
GTGAAACCACCCGGCGTTGTTTCAATTATAGAATCACTCCTCGTCGTCGCCGGCGAAGTCATCCTCTGCTGCGAAGTCGTCGGAATCTCCGAGCATCTCGTTCTCAGATGACATGTCTGCAAGATCCTCGATCTCTTCCTGAGCCCTTTCACTCATGACGGATTCGACTCTGTCGCTGAGTGCCAGTGCATCCTCGTCCTTGAGCTTGACATCGCGGTAGCACTTCATTCCGGTTCCGGCCGGGATAAGGTGACCGATGATGACGTTCTCCTTAAGACCACGCAACTCATCTCTACTACCAGCAATCGCCGCGTTTGTCAAGACCTTGGTGGTCTCCTGGAACGATGCCGCGCTTATGAACGAGTCGATGGACAGCGAAGCATTGGTGATACCGAGCAGGCAGGGCCTTGCGATGGCAGGCTGTCCGCCTTCGGCCAGGACCCTTGCGTTCTCGTCGTGGAAGCGGTACTTGTCCACCTTCTGTCCGATGATGAACCTTGTATCGCCGACCTTGAGGATCTCGACCTTCCTGAGCATCTGTCTGACGACGATTCCGAGGTGCTTGTCGTTGATGTCGACGCCCTGGAGTCTGTAGACGCTCTGGACTTCCTCCAGCAGGAACTGCTGCAGCTGGTTCTCACCCGAGATGCTGAGGATGTCGTGCGGATCGATGTTTCCGTCGCACAGACGCTCTGCAGCCTCCACGTGGTCGCCTTCCCTGACAAGGATGTGTCTTCCGAGAAGTATGGAGTGCTTGTACTGCTTTCCGTTCTCATCGGTGACATAGATGATTCTCTTGCCCTTCTCGATCTTGCCGTAGCTGACCTCTCCGCTGATGCGTGAGAGAACCGCGACGTTCCTGGGCTTGCGTGCCTCGAACAGCTCGCCGACCCTGGGAAGACCTCCGGTGATGTCCTTTGTCTTGACGCTGGCCATGAGCAGTCTTGCGATGACCTGTCCTTCGGATACCATCTCTCCGTCTCCGATCTGCAGGTAGGATGAACCCGGCAGCAGGTAGGAAGCGGCGACGTTTCCGTCGGCGTCAAGGATTTCGATGCGGGGCTCCAGCTCCTCGAATGCATGGTCGGTGACCCTGAATCCGATGGTACCGGTTTCCTCGTTGACTTCCTTGATCAGTGTGGTTCCGGTGGTGAGGTCCACGAACCTTGCCATACCGTTGGCTTCGGAAATGATCGGCTCCGAGAACGGGTCGAACGTGACTACTGAATCACCTGTGGCCACATACTGGTTCTCTGAAACGTCCAGGACCGAACCGGCCTTGGCATCGACCTTCTCCTCTGCTCCGAGGATTGCAACCAGCTTGTCGAGGATGCAGACATGTCCGCCCTTGACGGAGCATGTGAACTTCTCCTTGCCCTTGGTGCAGATCACGGTGTTGCCGGCAACTCTTGAGCCGTCGGTGATTCCGTCTGCAATCTTGACTCCGCCCTCAAGGCTGAACTCGTTGAGGACCGGCCTGTAGAAGATGTATCCCTTTCTGGTGAACAGCGTAGCGCCGTCTTCCTGTCTGGTGACTCTGTTTCCGGAGATCTTGGTGACATAGATCGGGTGCTTGAACTTGACCTTGTTGTTCTCCGAGCTTGTGGAAGCGGTTCCACCGACGTGGAACGTTCTCATGGTCAGCTGTGTACCGGGCTGTCCGATGGACTGTGCGGCGATGATACCTACGGCCTCACCGACTGAAACCGGCTTGTTGGTTGCCAGGTTCCTGCCGTAGCACTTGCGGCAGACACCGTGCTTTGCTTCACAGGTGAGCACGCTTCTGACCAGGACTCCCTCGACTCCGGCATCCTCGATGGCCTTTGCCTCTTCATCGGTGATCTCATGGTCGATCGGGACTATGATCTCTCCGGTGTTCGGATTCACGACGTTCTCAAGGGTATAGAGTCCCGTGATGCGGTCGGACAGGGACTGGATGATCTCGTCCTTCTCTGCATCCTTGATGGCCGTCCTGACGATTCCGTTGATGGTTCCGCAGTCATCCTCGTTGATGACGACGTCCTGGGAGATATCGACAAGTCTTCTTGTAAGATATCCGGCCTCAGCGGTCTTCAGAGCGGTATCGGACAGACCCTTACGGGCACCGTTGGTGGAAATGAAGAACTCGATGATCGAGAGACCTTCCTTGAAGTTCGACTTGATCGGGAAGGCGATGATGTCGCCGTTCGGCTTGGACATCAGTCCTCTCATTCCGCCCAGCTGTCTGATCTGGGTCTTGGATCCTCTTGCTCCGGAATCGGCCATGAGGAACAGCGGGTTGAATCCGTTCTGGCTTTCCTTCAGCTTGGCCATGAGCTCGTCGGCAAGCTCGTCGTTGGTGTGTGACCAGATGTCGACCAGCCTGTTGTAACGCTCTTCCTGGGTGATCTGACCGTGGCGGTACTGATCCAGGACTTCCGACTGCTTTGCGTTGGCCTCCTCAACCAGAGCCTTCTTGGACTCCGGCACGATCATGTCGGAAAGACCGATCGTGGCACCGAACACGGTAGCATACCTGAAACCGATATCCTTGATGGCATCACACAGCGTGACGGCAACGGAGTTCTTGTCGGTCTTCAGGGCCCTGGAGATGAGCTGCTTGAGCTCCTTGTCTCCGAAGAGCTTGTTGCAGTCCTCGAATGTGATTCCCTGGACCTGCGGGAGCTGGTCGAAGAAGATCAGTCTTCCGGGAGTCGTGTAGTCATCGGCATTCTTCGGATATGTATACCTGCGTCCGTTCGGCAGAGTGTAGCCGATCTTTGCATTGTATGAGAGGCTTCCGGCCTCGATGGCCATCTGGATCTCGTCGATGTTGTCGAAATAGCGTCCGTCGCCCTTGTCGTCGTTCTTTGCCCTTGTCAGGTAGTTGATTCCGAGAACCATATCCTGTGAAGGATAGACGATCGGCTTTCCGTTTGCAGGGTCAAGGAGGTTCGTGGTGCTGAGCATCAGTGTCCAGCACTCGAGCTGTGCGGCCTGCGTGAGAGGCACATGGATTGCCATCTGGTCTCCGTCGAAGTCGGCGTTGAATGCATGACATACCAGGGGATGGAGCTTCAGGGCCTTGCCGTCGACCAGAACCGGCTCAAATGCCTGGATTCCGAGTCTGTGCAGCGTAGGTGCACGGTTGAGCATGACGGGATGCTCCTTGACCACGCTGTCGAGCACCGACCAGACCTCGCTGGTCTCCTGCTCCACCAGGGTCTTTGCCTTCTTGACGTTGGATGCAAGTCCGTCCTGGACGAGCTTCTTCATCAAAAACGGCTTGAACAGCTCAAGGGCCATCTTCGACGGAACACCGCACTGGTGCATCCTGAGCTCAGGTCCGACGACAATAACCGAACGTCCTGAGTAGTCGACACGCTTTCCGAGCAGGTTCTGTCTGAAACGTCCCTGCTTACCCTTGAGCATGTCGGACAGTGACTTGAGAGGTCTGCTGTTTGCACCCTTGACGGCACCGCGCTTGCGCTTGGAGTTGTCCAGAAGGGCATCGACTGCTTCCTGGAGCATCCTCTTCTCGTTCCTGACGATGATGTCGGGAGCATGGAGGCTGATCAGGCGCTGGAGTCTGTTGTTTCTGTTTATGACCCTTCTGTAAAGGTCATTGAGGTCGCTTGTTGCAAACCTTCCGCCATCGAGCGGAACCATAGGTCTGAGATCAGGCGGGATGACGGGGATGACCGTGAGGATCATCCACTCCGGGCGGTTGTCGCTGTCGCGGAAGTTCTCCACGACCTCGATCCTCTTCAGAAGACGCTTGTCGGTTGACTTGGTGGCCTTCTTCATCTGCTCGCCGAGCTCCTCGCTCAGGGCCTTGAGGTCGAGATCCGCCAGAAGGCGTCTGATGGCCTCGGCACCCATCATGGCAACGAAGGAATCTCCGTACTTGTCACGGGCTGCGATGTACTCCTCCTCTGAGAGAAGCTGCTTGTACTTGAGGTCGGTGTCACCGACGCTGATGACGATGTACTTCTCATAGTAGAGGACGCTCTGCAGGGCAGTCTTGGAGATGTCCAGCAGAAGGCTCATCCTTGAAGGAACGCTCCTGTAGTACCAGATGTGTGAAACCGGGGATGCAAGGGTGATGTGTCCCATTCTCTCACGGCGGACCTTGGTGTTGGTGACCTCGACTCCGCAGCGGTCGCAGACGACGCCCTTGTAGCGGATGGACTTGAACTTTCCGCAGTAGCATTCCCATTCCTTCGTGGTACCGAAGATCTTCTCGCAGAAGAGACCTTCCCTCTCAGGTCTGAGGGTTCTGTAGTTGATTGTCTCAGGTTTCTTGACCTCACCGTAGGACCAGGCCTTGATCTGCTCCGGTGAAGCAAGCTTAATCATCACACTATCGAAATCTTGAATATCTTTCATCTGCAGCTCCCCGTATCAGACACCTTTCTCTTTCTTGTTGATAATCTCATCATCACGCTCCGTGAGAGCAACCTGCTTGCCCTTAGAGTCATAGACGCTCATGTCGAGTGCAAGACCGCGGATTTCCTGGACCAGGACGTTGAATGCCTCGGGCATGCCTGCGCTTGAGCTGGGCTCGCCCTTGACGATGCTCTCGTAGATCTTGACTCTTCCGTTCATGTCATCACTCTTGATGGTCAGAAGCTCCTGCAGTGTGTTTGCGGCTCCGTAGGCCTCAAGTGCCCAGACCTCCATTTCTCCGAGTCTCTGGCCTCCGAACTGAGCCTTTCCGCCCAGCGGCTGCTGTGTGACCAGTGAATAAGGTCCTGTGCTTCTTGCATGCATCTTGTCGTCGACAAGGTGGTGCAGCTTGAGGTAGTAGATGTATCCGCAGAAGACCGGGTTGATGAAAGCAACACCTGTCCTTCCGTCATAAAGAGTCGTCTTGGACGTGACGGGAAGACCTGCTTCCTTCATCTTGTACTCGATCTGCTCCATGCTTGCGCTCTGGAAGACAGGAGATGTGTACCATTCGTCAAGCTTGACGGCAGCCCATCCGAGCTGTGTCTCCATCAGCTGTCCGATGTTCATTCGTGAAGGAACTCCGAGCGGGTTCAGACAGACATCGAGCGGTGTTCCGTCTTCCATGAACGGCATGTCCTCTTCGGGAAGGATCCTGGACACGACACCCTTGTTTCCATGGCGTCCGGCCATCTTGTCTCCCTGGCGGAGCTTTCTCTTGGTGGCGATCAGGACCTTGATGGTCTCCTCGACTCCCGGGGGAAGCTCGTCGCTCTCGCTCTTCTTCAGGCGCTGGACGTCGATGACGATACCCTCTGTTCCGTGGGGAACCTTGAGTGACGTGTCGCGGACTTCCTTGGCCTTCTCACCGAAGATGGAGTTCAGGAGCTTGAACTCGGGGGTTGTGTCGCTTTCGCTCTTGGGAGTGACCTTTCCGACCAGGATGTGGCCCGGGTGGACCATTGTTCCGATCTTGACGATTCCTTCCTCGTCCAGCATCTCGAGCATCTTCTCGCTTGTGTTGGGGATGTCACGTGTCAGTTTCTCGGGACCGAGCTTGGTCTCCCTGATGTCGGTGACGAACTCGTGGATGTGGATGGAGGTGTAGATATCATCCTTGATCACGCGCTCTGAAATCAGGACGGCATCCTCATAGTTGTATCCGTTCCATGGAACGAATCCGACAAGGATGTTTCTTCCCAGGGCCAGGTCTCCGCGGTCCGTTGCAGGACCGTCGGCCAGGACCGTACCCTTCTGGACGATCTGTCCGTTGGATACGATGGGAACCTGTGTGAAGCAGGTATCCTGGTTGGTTCTCTGGAACTTCTGGATCTCGTAGGTATCCACCTCGCCCTCGATCTCGCACTCGGAAGGATCCACGGTGACGTCGACTCTGGTCGATGACACGTATGTGACCTTACCGCCCCTCTTTGCCTTGACCAGAACGCCTGAATCATAGGCGGCCTTGGTCTCCATACCGGTTCCTACCCTCGGAGCCTCGGGGAACAGAAGAGGAACAGCCTGACGCTGCATGTTGGATCCCATCAGGGCACGGTTTGCATCGTCGTGCTCAAGGAACGGAATGAGTGAAGCAGCAACGGACACGACCTGCTTGGGTGAAACGTCCATGTACTTGATCTCTTCCGGATGACGTGTCGAGTAGTCGCCCCTGTTCCTGACGGGTACGTCCTTGTCGACGAATGCGCCGCCCTTCTTGAGCTTTGCGTTGGCCTGTGCGATGAAGTACTTCTCCTCGTCGTAGGCATCGAGGAATCTGACTTCCTTGGTTGCCTTTCCGTCGACTACCTTCCTGTAGGGAGTCTCGAGGAATCCGTACTTGTTGATCCTTGTATAGTTTGCAAGGGACACGATCAGACCGATGTTCGGACCTTCAGGAGTCTCGATGGGGCACATGCGTCCGTAATGCGTGTAGTGGACGTCTCTGACCTCGAATCCTGCGCGGTCACGGTTGAGTCCGCCGCTTCCCAGTGCGGTGAGTCTTCTCTTGTGGGTAAGCTCTGCCAGCGGGTTGATCTGGTCCATGAACTGTGAGAACTGGGATGAACCGAAGAACTCCTTGATGGCGGCCACGACGGGCTTGTTGGAGATCAGGTCCTGCGGCTTTGCGGCCTCGGGATTTGTGTTCATCCTGTCCTTGGCGATCCTCTCCATGCGTGAAAGGGCGGCCTTCAGCTGCTGCTGCAGCAGCTCGCCGACGCATCTGACACGGCGGTTTCCGAGGTGGTCGATATCATCGATGTTCTCCTCGTGGATGAAGACCTTGATGAGGAAGGCCATGGTGTTGACGATGTCCTGCGGCGTGAGGACCGTGAGGTTCTCGTCGAAATCCGCAGTGTCGTCACCGGCATGGAATCTCTTGTGGAGCTTGTAGCGTCCCACTGCTCCCAGATCATAGCGTCTGGATGAGAAGAACATCTCGGGAAGCTCCCTCTCTCCTCTCTCCGTGGTGATCATCTCGCCCGGCATGAGGATGCTGTAGATGGCGCTCAGGACCTCGTCCTTGGTCGGCTCGTCGCTTGTACCGCTGTTGGTGTACTTGGACTCCTCGATCTCGAAGCACTTCAGGATCATCGGGCTGTGGAGGGAGTTTTCCGCATCCATGTCCACGATGTCCACGGTCTTGATTCCGAAACCGATCATCTGCTCGATGTAGTTGGCATCGAGTGCTGTTCCGGCCTGGAGGATCTTGTGCTGCTCGCCGTCCTCGGCCGTGACGTAGATGTCCTTGGCCAGGTACATTCCGTCCAGATCCATCTTGGTGCCGTCATTCAGCTCCACGGACTTCACTGCATAGAATGCGGCGATGATCTTCTCGCGTGTATCATAACCGATAGCCCTGAGGAACAGGGTACCGAGAATTCTCTTCTTTCTGTCGATCTTGGTGCAGATGACTTTCTTCTTCTCGTCGATCTCGAACTCCAGCCATGAGCCGCGGTACGGGATTATCCTTGAAGAATAGACACCTTTCTCCGTTGTGAAGATGACACCGGGGGATCTGTGGATCTGGCTGACGACGACGCGCTCTGCGCCGTTGACGATGAAGGTTCCCCTGTCGGTCATGAGGGGAATGTCACCCAGGAAGATATCCTTTTCCCGGATCTCATCATTTGCTGTGAGTGCAAGGCTTATGACAGCTCTGAGGGGCACGCTGTATGTGCGTCCCTTCTTCTTGCATTCCGTTTCGGAATACTTGATCTTGTCGAAGTCCAACGAGTATGACTCATATCTGAGACTCATCTCGCCGTTGGGTCCGTCAATCGGGAAAATGGATCTGAAAACCTCTTCGAGTCCGCTCTTCTCGTCAAGAGGAAGACCGGCCTTGAGCCTGTTGCTCTGGAGGAAATTCTCATAGGAGTCCTTCTGGATTCCGATCAGATCCGGGAGCTCGCATACTTCTTCGAAGTCGGCTCCGATGTAGGTCCTGTTTATGGGTTTGCCTTTGGCAACCATCTTGTACCCCCAAAATCAGTTGATAGACTGCTAAAACGTCAGATAAAGACAGAAAATCCTCCGGGGGCCGTTTTCAGGCCCCGGAGGTTCATTTAAAGGCAGATTATTTAACCTCTACCACACAACCTGCAGCCTCAAGCTTCTCCTTGACGGCAGCAGCATCAGCCTTGGAGATTCCCTCCTTGACCTTTCCGCCGGCCTCGACAAGCTCCTTGGCTTCCTTGAGTCCGAGCTCAGCGCTGACTTCTCTGACAGCCTTGATTGCGGCAATCTTCTTGGATGCGTCGAAGGACTTGAGGATGACGTCGAACTCTGTCTGCTCCTCAGCTTCCTCTGCGGGTGCTGCGGCACCACCGGCTGCGACTGCGACTGCAGCAGCGGCTGCTGTGACACCGAACTTCTCTTCCATAGCCTTGATCAGGTCAGCGACCTCCATCACGGTCATGTTGGCGATAGACTCTAAAATCTCATCTCTTGTAGCCATATTATCTTCTCCTTTAAAAATTTTTCTTCAACAGCCGTAGCATGGTACTTTGAAGACTAAGGCTGTCATTACTCTGCTTTTGCCTCTGCTGCTGCGGAGCCGCCCTCGAGCTTCTCCTTGTAAGCCAGCAGAGTTGCTGCGACCTTCTGGACAGGAGCCTTCATCGTAGCCATGAGGTGGCTGATGAGCTCGAGTCTGCCCGGAAGCTTCGAGAAGGCATCGACCTGTGCAGCGTCGAATACTCTTCCGTCCAGGAATCCACCGCGGATCTGA
>JAJBWA010000125.1:0-4969 GCA_031935845.1 bacterium
ACTACCGCAAGCCCAAGCCGCTCAAGCGAGGTGCGTTTGTCTTTGCCTGCAAGGCCGATGTCCCGGTGCTCCCCTGCTTCATCACCATGAAGGACTCTGAAGTGCTGGACGACACGGGCTTCCCCATTCAGGAATACACCATCCACATCCCCGAGCCCATCTACCCGGACCACAACCTGAGCTACCGCGACAGGATCGAGGACCTGATGCATCGCAACAGCGACATCTGGCGCGAAATCTACGAGCGCGAGTACCAGACCAAGCTGCAATACCTCAACATCCCCGAGATCGACTGAGCGAAAAACCTGCAATCAACGGCACCGGATTCGATGCCGTTGGATGCAGTAGAGGTTTTCGTTGCCGTCGTTGACGTCGTTCCGGAAAACTTACACTGTCCTGATGTCCAGGCTCTTTGATACGGGCTCCATGATCTTGCGAACCTGAGCTTCCGTGCCGTTCTCAAGCTTGAACGTAAGGACTCTGAGAGAAGCATCGGGACCTTCAAGGGTGCCAAGGGAGATGATGTTGATGCCGGCGGCGGTGAACTTGTCCGAAAGACCTGCCACCACGCCCACCTTGTCCTCAACCAGAGCCTCCACGCGGATTCCCTTGTGCTTTGCGCCCAGCATCTCGAGCAGGATCTTGAAAAGGTCGCTCTTGGAGACTATGCCTGAGAGGAAGCCGTTGTCCATGACGGGCAGACAGGAAAGGTCGTTCTCGACCATTAGCCTGACGGCCTCCTCTATGGTGGTCTCACGCGTGATGGTGACGGGGTTGCGGCTCATGATGTTCTTGACCTTGAGCTTGGAGAGCAGATAGTTGATCTCGTATGTGCTCAGAGTGGAAGCCGGAGACGGAGCTGCCAGCAGGATGTCCTTCTCGGAGATGACACCGACAAGATGCCTGTCGTCATCGAGTACCGGGAGTCTGTGGACCTTCTCGGCCTTCATCTTGGCCGATGCCTCGGAGATGCTCATCTCGGGAGAGGCCGTAGCCGGATTCTTCTTCATTCTATCTGCAATGATCATTGTTCTTCCTCCATCTGTCTAAAATAATAACACAACTCAGGCACCGAGATAGGCCTTTTTGATGTCAGGGTCAGATATCAGCTCGGAGCCCTTGCCCGTCTTCACTATCTTGCCTGTCTCAAGCACATATGCCCTGTCGGCGAGGGAAAGGGCCGCCTGTGCGTTCTGCTCGACAAGCAGGATCGTGGAGCCGCGCTTGTTCAGGTCCGTGATCAGGTCAAAGATCAGGTCAACAAGAAGCGGAGCCAGGCCCATTGAAGGCTCGTCAAGCATTATGAGCTTGGGTTTTGCCATGAGTGCACGGCCCATTGCAAGCATCTGCTGCTCGCCTCCGGAGAGAGTTCCGCCTATCTGGTTCCTTCTCTCCCTCAGGCGCGGGAACAGGTCATAGACTTCTTCCATGCTTGCCTTCAGCTCTGCCTTGGGCCTTGTGTAGGCACCCATCTCCAGATTCTCCTGAACAGTAAGACCCAGGAAGATCCTGCGTCCTTCGGGAACCATGACAAGACCGTTCTCTACTATCTTGTTCGGAGCCATCTTGGAAATCGAGTTGCCCAGGAACTTGATGTCGCCCGTCCTGGAATGAAGCAGACCGGAAACCGTGTTCAGCGTGGTGGACTTTCCGGCGCCGTTTGCACCGATGAGGGTAACTATCTCACCTTCATCGACATTGAACGATATGCCCTTGATGGCATGGATGGCACCGTAATAGACATTGATGTTGTTTACCTTGAGGATGTTGCCCATCAGAAATCCCTCTTCTTGCCCAGATAGGCCTCGATGACCACCGGGTTCTTCTGAATCTCCTCAGGTGTACCCTGGGCGATTACTTCTCCGAAGTTCAGCACCGTGATCTTCTCGCAGATGCCCATGACAAGGCTCATGTCATGCTCGATCAGCAGGATGGAGATGTGGAACTGGTCCCTGATCTTGCCGATTGTCTCCATCAGGTTCTCCGTCTCCGACGGGTTCATGCCGGCGGCAGGCTCGTCAAGAAGCAGGAGCTTGGGATTGGTGGCAAGGGCCCTGATGATCTCCAGACGCCTCTGCGATCCGTAAGGCAGGTTGCCGGCCTTCTCCTCCGCATAGCGCTCCATGTTGAACACGTGAAGGAGCTCCAGGGCGCGCTTTCTGGCGGCCTTCTCTTCCTTCCAGTATCTGGGCAGGCGCAGGAAGGCCTCGGCCATGGTGTACTTCATCTTTGTGTTGAAGCTGTTCATGACGTTGTCTATCACGCTCATGTCCTTGAACAGCCTGATGTTCTGGAAGGTTCTTGCTATACCCTCATGGTTGCGGGCTATGGTGCTCATGCCGGCAAGGTCCTTCTCGCACAGCGTAATCACGCCACTTGTGGGGACATAGACACCGGTGAGCAGGTTGAAGACCGTGGTCTTTCCGGCACCGTTGGGACCGATGAGACCCACGATCTCGTTCTCGTTTACTTCGATGTTGAAATCGCTTACTGCGGCAAGTCCGCCGAAGACCACCCTCAGGTGCTCGCATTTAAGTACGTTGCTCATGCCTGCACCCCCTTTGCGTCAGCGGAATCGGCAGCATCTTTCTTGCCGTCTTTTTTCTTCTTCTTCGGAGACCTGATGCGGTTGACGATCTTCTCAATGGAGTTGCCCATGGAGAAATCGTATGTACCCATGAGTCCCTTGGGCCTGAACAGCATCATCAGGACCAGAGCAAGCGAGTACACCACCATCCTGTAGTCGCTGAAGGATCTCAGCATCTCCGGCAGCGCGGTGAGCACGATTGCGGAAATCACGGAACCGAGCATTGATCCCATTCCGCCCAGGACCACCATGACCAGGATCTCGATGGACTTCATGAACTTGAACGTGGACGGATAGAGGCTTCCCAGGTATCCGGCATACAGACATCCGGCAATACCGGCCAGCATGGCCGAGAACACGAACGCAGCCGTCTTGTAGAACGTGGTGTTGATTCCAACGGACTCTGCCGCGATCTCGTTGTCGCGGATGGAGAGCACTGCCCTTCCGTGGCGGCTCTTCATGAACACGTGGATGAGGAACAGGCAGATGGCCGTGAAGACGAATATGACGTTCAGGCTGGTGAACTTGGGGATTCTGGCAAGACCGGAAGCTCCGTATGTGAACTTGAATCCCAGAACCGAGTCGATGTTGGTGAGCACTACCCTGATGATTTCTCCGAAACCGAGCGTGATGATTGCAAGATAGTCACCCTTGAGCCTCAATGCAGGGATACCGATGAGCAGTCCGAAGATTCCTGCCACAACGGCCGAAATCAGCACGGCGATGATGACATAGGGAACCACTGCGGCTGTGTTGCCGGCCCTGAGAAGCTGTGCGGCCGGAGTGGACTTCATGAAGATGGCGCCGGCATAGGCACCGACAGCCATGAAGCCTGCATGTCCCAGCGGAAGCTGTCCCAGGTAACCGCAGACCACGTTTAGGCTGGTTGCCAGGATGATGTTGATTCCGATTGTGATTACGATTCCCCTGAAGTACTCCCCTTTCAGGCCTGCGCCGGAAATCACGGCGGAAAGCACGACCCAGAGAAGGACCGTCAGAGTGAGGTTCACGGCATATCTGACCGGAGTAGAAAGCTTGAATTTCTTCATCTGCGCACCTCCGTCAGACCTTTTCCTGGATCTTCTTGCCCAGGAATCCCGTGGGCTTGAACAGCAGGACTATGATGAGCACCAGGAACACGGCGGCATCCTTCCACATGGAGAATCCCAGCGCGGCCACAAGTGCCTCCAGTATACCGATGGTGAAGCCGCCTATCATGGCACCCGGAATTGATCCGATTCCACCAAGGACAGCGGCTACGAATGCCTTGATTCCCAGCATGGAACCCATGGTGGGACTTGCCTGCGGATAGGCACAGAGGTAAAGGACCGATGCAACACCCGCAAGGGCGCTGCCGATTGCAAACGTCATGGATATGGTCCTGTTGAGCGAGATTCCCATCAGCTGGGCGGCTCCCATGTCCTCCGACACTGCCCTCATGGCCTTTCCGGCCTTGGTCTTGTTGACCACGATGTTCAGCACGATCATTATCGCAACCGACACCAGGATGGTGACGATTGCGGCATAGCTGACGTTCACGCTTCCGATGGACACGCTTCCGTTGATCATCGGATCCATGCTCTTCTGGTCGGCTCCGAACAGAAGCTGTGCGCCGTTCTCCAGAAGGAACGAGACACCGATTGCCGTGATCAGCAGTGAAAGCCTTGGTGCGCTTCTCAGCGGTGTGTATGCCACCTTCTCAACCGTCACGCCCAGAAGCGTGCTCACGGCCACCGCCATGATGATTGCAATCACGGGCGGCAGTGCGAACGATGCAATGGCGTAATAGACCATGTAGGCACCGACCATGATGATGTCGCCGTGTGCGAAGTTGAGAAGCTTGATGATTCCATAAACCATGCTGTAACCAAGGGCCACAAGCGCGTAGACCGAGCCTGTCTGAAGACCATTGATCAACTGTGCTATCAGCAAAGAAAACGTCATGAGTGAATGAACTCCAAACCTACTGTTTCAATTTATGTAATACGTTACTGAATATATATAAAAAGGCGCAAGTCACCCTGCGCCTTTTTTCCGCTTTTTTTCAGCGGATTTCCCGCATTTTTATCAGAAGAACTCGTCGAACAGCTCTTTGCCGCCGGAAATCTTGATGATTGCAACGGACTTGATCGGGTCATTGGTGGCGTTGAATGTGTAGGAACCGGTGATGCCCTGGAAGGCGTTCAGGTTCTTGATTGCATCAATGATTGCCTGCTTGTACTCGGCTGTTCCGGCCTTGAGTCCCTTTGCCTCGGCGGCCTTGAGACCTTCGGTCATGACAAGTGAAGCATCCCATGCCAGAGGAGCGAACATGTTGGGGACGTCCTCTTTGTATGTTGCCTTGTAGTCAGATTCGAACTGTGAAACTGAAGCTGTTCCGGG
>JAJBWA010000126.1:0-26963 GCA_031935845.1 bacterium
ACGAACGAGGAATTCAAGGATTCGGACGAGTGGTTCCACGGCTACACCTACAGGAACCCGCTGCTGAGATTCACTTTCGAGACCTGGCCGACGGATTACTTCTACGGATACTTCGAACTCACCGTAGGAAACAGCATGGGCAGGGTCGGAGACAATGAGCTCTACAAGACTAAATTCACCTTCAACGTTCCGATTGCCGATGCCCTTCTTTTCACGAAGGCCGATATCCTGTGCAACTTCGACTGGTCATTCCCCGCAAGGGCCTTCGTTGCCGCAGGCGGAAACCACTGGTCACTCATGGCAGGCCGCGACAAGCTCAGCTGGGGAAGCGGCGAGACCGGAAACCTGATGCTTTCGGATTCTTTCCCGAAGCACACCATGGTGATGTTCAGCACATTCTTCAATGCCTTCAAGTACTCTCTGGTAGGAACGATCTACCCGCTGGCAGTAGCGAACCAGGACACCAGTCTTGACGGCTACAAGGCAATGATCGTCCACAGACTTGAATTCAACCTGCTTTCGAACAAGCTCAGCCTGATTGTAAACGAAGCCTGCATGTTCTGGTCTGATCCTTCTCTCGGAAACCAGCAGTTCTCACTGGCTCAGATCAATCCGTTCGGTTTCATGCACAACGAGTACATAAGGAGAAATGCCAATTCCCTCCTTGTTTTCGAAGCAAACTACACTCCTCTTGCAGGTCTGAACATCTACGGACAGCTTGCTGTCGATGAGTTCAACGGACCCGGCGAAGGAAAATACAATCCGGCAGCATTCGGATACATCCTCGGAGTCAAGGGTGCCATGGCCAGAGACAAGGGCATCGTCACCGGAAGCCTCGAGTTCGTAAGGACCGACCCGTATCTTTACATCAGGGGCTTCACGTATGATGATCCAACCAAGGGATATGGATATGATGCCATCTACAGGTCATTCAAGAATGACGGACTCGTGAACAGGAACATGTTCACCACCTACAGATACGGCAACGACGTGATGATCTTCGACGGCAAGGTCGGCTATCAGCTTCCGGGCGTGTTCAAAGTCGGTATCGAGGCAATGTACAGAGTCCACGGATCCATGAACGTCAACAGCTACTGGGGAGCATATCATGGAGACAATGACCAGACTCCTGTGGTTTCCACACCGACCACCTACAACCCGTTCGATCCAAATGACTATCAGTACGGCCACGAACCCGACTACTCGGACGGCGTGATCCTCCAGGAGCATGCAGTCGAGAAATCCATCATCCTCTCACTCTCCGGTGAGTACTGCATCATGGACGGACTCACGGCCAATCTGGCTGCCGATTTCCTGTTTGTCACTGACAAGGGCAACGTTGCAGACAACAAGCAGAACGATATCCAGATTACTGCAGGAATCAAATACTCCATCTGAAAATGAAGAAACTGCTTTTGATCGTAGTTCTGGCGGCAATCCTCATGGTTGCCGTCAGCGCTGCGGATACCGCTTCCAGGACAATCCCCCTCTCATCCGAACTCTACGGGCTGATGGATGACCTGTATGCCCTTCAGGGTCTGGCAAGGCCTTCCACCGGAAGACCATGGTCTCAGGCTGAAGCCGAACTCATCCTATCCAGGATCGATGCTTCAGACCTGTCTCAGACACAGCAGCGCATCCATGACCGCATACAGGACATCCTATCTGAGAACATGAGATGGAATTTCCAGGACTGGGGACTGGGAGTCAAGGTCGATCTGGCGCTGGAAGCATACGCGCACGGCAATGACTCGGATTTCTTGACCGACACTGACTGGCTGCGTGGATTCGAGCAACGACGTCCGCTTGCAAAACTGTCGATGGATTTTTCGGTGAGTGATTTCTTCTACACGTACTGCGACATCCAGTACGGCTACGGCAAGGTCTCCATGTATGACACCTTCGTGCGCCTCAATCCGGACCACAGCATTCCACAGGGACAGACATCTGGACTACTCTCCAAAGACGGCTACATAGCAAGCTACAGGATGGATCCCGGTGCACACATGATGGTCTGGTCTGCACAGTATTCGAAGAAATTCGCGCACAATGTACTGCCATCGAGCACTCATTTCGATTTCATCTGGCCCAAACGGGCGCTTGTCTCAGCCGGAGGTGAAAGATGGAACATCCAGTTCGGCCGCGACAGGCTTGAGGTCGGAAACTCCACTCTCGGGAACCTGCTTGTGGACAACCACACGGACTTCGAGGACTATCTTACATTCTCGTTCTTCAGCAGCGGCTTCAAGTATCAGTGGACAAACCTCTTCCTGAACGGAATCACTGACAACGGAGAGGTCAGATCCGATGATGTTCGCATCTTCATGATTCATACTCTGGAGTTCCGTCCGATTCAGAGTCTGTCATTCACGATTTCCGAGGACGTCATGTTCAAGATTGCCTCCGATGAAGACGGCAGTCAGGTTGTGGACTATTCGTTCTTCAACCCGGCCTTCGTGTGGCATAACCTCAACAACCGCAGCATGTTCAACGCCATCGCCTATGCGGAAGTCAACTGGGTGCCCTTCAGGGGACTGGAGGCATATGGTCAGTTTGTACTCGACCAGGCAGTGGCACCCAATGAGGACCACACGCAGGGTGATGCATGGGGATTTGTAACCGGGGCAAAGTATACGACGGAACTCGCGGGAGGTGTCGCAAGATTCTATGCAGAGTTCGCCTACACCACTCCGCTCCTGTACAGGCGTGATCAGGTGGATTTCGTCAAGATGACCCGTTATTTCCATCTGACTACGGACGAGCAGCTCCAGCCTGACGGCTCCATGGATATGTTCGGAAGCAATGCTCTTGTTTTCGAGTACATAGGATTCCCGTACGGAGGTGATGTCGAGGCTCTTGAGATAGGCGGGGTCTGGACCTTGCCCGGCATGCTGAAGGCAACGCTTTATGCAAGGCTCCTCCAGCAGGGAGAGTTCAACCTGTTTGTCTCGCACAACAAAGACGGGTACAACAGAGACTGGCCCAATTATGAAGGCACGACACCATCCGGAACAAATTGGACACGGGCCGTCTATCTTTCTTGCAACGTTCAGTTCGAGCTGGACAGCTTCTTCAGCTGGCCGGGTGTCACGCTGGAGGCTGAGCTGGACTGGATCGGAAAGTGGAACTACAACTCGGAGACCGGAGAATACTCAAACAAGCGCACCGACACACAGTTCTCCATCGGCGTGAATGTAGAGATCTGATTTCAATCCGAGGGGAAGGTCCTGCGGTACTCGTACATCAGGATGCCGGCTGCTACAGAGACGTTGAGGGAGTCGATGTGGCCTGACATGGGGATGGAGACGATGTGGTCGCACTTGGCACGCACCAGGGAGCGCATGCCGCTGCCCTCGCTGCCCATGACTATGGCCGTGCGCTTGGAGAATCTGGTGGTGTAGGATGAGTCGCCGTTCATGTCGGCGCCGTAGATCCAGAAGCCGTACTCCTTGAGAACGTCAAGTTCCCTTGCAAGATTGGGAACGGTGGACATCGTCACATACTGCGCAGCTCCGGAGGAAATGCGGATTACCGTCTCGTTTGCGCTTGCACTTCTTCTCTCCGGAACTATGATCAGGGCTGCGGAGAACTGGTCGGCACTCCTGAGGATGGCGCCCAGGTTGTGCGGATCCGTTATCTCGTCAAGTGCGATGACAAGGGCGCCCTCTCCTTCCTTGAGGCTCTTGCAGAAATCAAGAACAGACATCTCGCGGATTCTTCCGCCCTGGCTCTGGGCTGCCCTGGCACCCAGGTCAAGCACGGCACCCCGGTGGTCGGTGCTGCCGGCAATCCTGTTGAGCTCCAGTTCGGAGACCTTCTTTACAGCAGTCTTTCCGTTGGACATGGCCTTGAACTCAAGGGATGCATTCCTCTTGTCCCCGCGCAGGAGATAGAGGGTGCGTCCGTGCGATGCATTCTTCAGGGCTTCCTCAATTGCGTGTATGCCTGTGATCTTTGTTCCCATGCCGGCCTCCGTCAATTGTTCTCGAACTGGACGGGAGTAGGATTCTCGTTCTCGCCCATGGCATCGGACAGCTCCTTCATGATCTGCCTTGCCTTCAGACCCAGACGTTTGGGAGTCTCGATCTGTACCTTGATGTACATGTCACCGCGTGAGTCGGTGTTCCTGTATCTGGGAAGGCCCTGTCCCTTGACGCGGATTATCTTGCCGTTCTGGATTCCTGCCGGAATGCTGACCTTGATGTTCTCGTTCTGCAGGTTCTTCACGAAAATATCGAGTCCGAGCGCTGCCTGGGTCATCGAAATTGGAATCTGCACGTACAGATCCTCGCCGCTTCTCACGAAGTACTTGTGTGGCCTTACGTTCACGCGCACGTAAAGGTCTCCGGGGGTAGCGCAGTTGGCAACTGCATTTCCCATCTGCGGGATTATGATGTCGCTTCCGCTTTCGATACCTGCGGGAATCTTGATCTTCAGGGTCTGGCTCTTGCGCACGGTACCTGTTCCGCGGCAGTTGGGACACGGATCGGAGATGACTGTACCGCGTCCTCCGCACGTGGGACATGTGCGGGACATCGAGAAGAAACCGCTGGACTGGCGGATCTGGCCTACGCCGCCGCATGTGGGACATGTCTTGTTGGAAGCCGTTCCCTTTGCGGAACCCGTGCCGTGGCAGGATTCACATGCAACCTGATGGGAATAGGTCATTTCCTTCTTGAAGTCCTGGACTATGTCCTGAAGGTCGACCTCTATGTTCACCCTTATGCTCTGACCGACATCAGGATTGCGCTGGGCTCTTGCCCTGCCGGAGGAAGAACCTCCTCCGAATCCGAAAAGATCCTCGAAGATGCTTCCGAATCCACCTGAGAAAAGATCGCTGAAATCCCTGTATGCAGCACCGCCGAAACCCTGTGAACCGTCGACTCCGGCAAAGCCGTAGTTGTCGTAGTTCTTCCTCTTGGTATCGTCGGACAGGACCTCGTAGGCCTCGGTAGCCTCCTTGAACCTCTCCTCGGCGGCCTTGTCGCCGGGGTTGCGGTCCGGATGGTTCTCTATTGCCAGTTTCCGGTAAGCCTTCTTGATCTCATCCTGGGTAGCAGTCTTGGAAACTCCAAGGACTTCATAGTAATCGCGTTTGTCAGCCATAATATGTCTAAAACCTTCTTAAGGATAAGTTAACAAAAAAACAGGGATTAGTATACAAGAGAAGGGAACCGCTTACGCGATTCCCCTCCTCCTGCGTTCATGAAGATGTCCATCCATTGACACCCTCGTCGTCGGCGTCGTCTGCTCCGCCCTGCGGTCCCTGTGGACCGGCTCCGGGCTGAGGGCCTGCGCCCGGTCCCTGAGGTCCGGCCTGAGGACCTGCACCGCCCTGCGGGTTGGCGTTCTTGTACATCTCTTCGGCCAGCTTGTAGGAAGCGGTCTGAAGGGCCTCGGTCTTGGCCTTGATCTCATCCACTGATGCACTCTGGTTTGCAAGCACTGCCTTGAGGTCTGCAAGAGCACTCTCGATGGCTGCCTTGCTGGATGCGTCGACCTTGTCGCCGTAGTCCTTCATTGCCTTCTCGGTCTGGTACACCAGGCTGTCGGCGTTGTTGCGTGCATCGATCTTCTCGCGCTCCTTCTTGTCCTCTTCGGCGTGTGCCTCGGCGTCCTTGACCATTCTGTCGATCTCACTCTCGTCGAGTCCGCTCGAGCTCTGGATCTGGATGCTCTGCTCCTTGCCTGTTCCGAGGTCCTTTGCGGAGACGTGCACGATACCGTTGGCATCGATGTCGAACGTGACCTCGATCTGAGGTACTCCACGCGGGGCTGCCGGAATTCCGACAAGATCGAACGTTCCGAGTGTCCTGTTCTGGGATGCCATCTCACGCTCGCCCTGCAGGACATGGATGCTGACTGCCGTCTGTCCGTCGGCTGCCGTAGAGAACACCTGGCTCTTCCTTGTAGGAATGGTGGTGTTCCTTTCGATGAGCCTTGTGGTCACTCCGCCGAGTGTCTCGATACCGAGTGAAAGCGGTGTGACATCAAGCAGCAGGACGTCCTTGACTGATCCGCCCAGGATTCCGCCCTGGATTGCAGCGCCCATTGCGACGACTTCGTCCGGGTTGACTCCCTTGTGCGGGTCCTTGCCGAACAGTGCCTTGACTGTCTCCTGGACCTTGGGAACACGTGTGGATCCTCCGACCAGGATGACTTCGTCGATGTCTGCAGCCGTGAGGCCTGCATCCCTGAGTGCGTTCTGGCAGGGAATCTTGGTCCTCTCGATGAGGTCGTCGATCAGCTGCTCGAAAGCTGCTCTGGTGAGTGTCATCTGCAGGTGCTTGGGGCCTGTTGCGTCTGCCGAGATGAACGGCAGGTTGATGTCCGTGGATGTCGAGTTGGAAAGCTCGATCTTTGCCTTCTCGGCTGCTTCCTTCAGTCTCTGGAGAGCCATCTTGTCGGTCGACAGGTCAATGCCGGTCTCCTTCTTGAAGTTGGTGACCATCCACTCGATGATCCTCTGGTCGAAGTTGTCTCCTCCGAGGTGTGTGTCTCCGTTGGTTGACTTGACCTCGAAGACTCCGTCGCCCAGCTCCAGGATGGAGATATCGAACGTACCTCCGCCCAGGTCGTAGACAGCAATCTTCTCGTCCTTTGACGAATCCTTTCCGAAACCGTATGCAAGGGCTGCGGCAGTAGGCTCGTTGACGATTCTCTTGACCTCAAGGCCTGCGATCTTTCCGGCGTCCTTGGTTGCCTGTCTCTGGGCATCGTTGAAGTATGCCGGGACGGTGATGACGGCTTCCGTGACGGGCTCGCCCAGGTAATCCTCGGCAGTCTTCTTCATCTTCTGGAGGATGTTTGCCGAAATTTCCTCGGGGCTGTAGTCGGTTCCGCGGATGCTCACCCTGACGGCTCCGTTGGGTCCGGAGATAACCTTATAAGGAATCATTGAGAGCTCATTGGGGACTTCGTTGTACTTGTGTCCCATGAAGCGCTTGATTGAATAGACTGTATTCTCCGCGTTGGTGACGATCTGGTTCTTTGCAGGCTGGCCGACAAGGCGGTCACCCTTTGCAGTGAATCCGACCACTGAAGGAGTCGTTCTCTGACCCTCCGAGTTGGCCATGACCACAGGCTCAGAGCCTTCCATCACTGACACGCAGCTGTTTGTTGTTCCAAGATCAATTCCGATAATCTTTCCCATATATCTTTCTCCTAATCATCATGTTTGGTTTTTGTTCCGATGCTAATTTACTCACGCACGGCAAAATCGTCAAATCGAATGAAGACAATTCTTTATTCCGGTTTTCCGATCTTCACCTTGGCGGGGCGGATGACTCTTCCGTGGAGCGTGTAGCCCTTCTGGAACTCCTCCAGGACGGTCTCCTTGTCAAGGCTCTCGTCAACGGCCATCATGCATGCCTCGTGCAGGGCGGGATCGAACTCCTGTCCCACTGACTCGATTGCCTTGAGACCCCAGTTCTTGTCCAGTGTGGACAGAAGCTGGTTCTGCGTCATCTCGAATCCTTCCACAAGACCTTTGACATCCCCGCCGTTCTTTCCGGCGGCAAGAGCCCTTTCCATGTTGTCGAGGAAACCCAGGAGGTCCCTGATCAGGCTCTCGTTGGCATACTGCACGGCCTCTTCCTTGTCGCGGATAAGGCGCTTGCGGTAGTTCTCCAACTCTGCCTGACGGCGGAGCATCTGGTCCTTGAGATCCGCGTTGGCGGCCTCGAGTTCGGCAATCCTGTTCTGAAGGATCTCTTCCCGAGGTACTTCCTCGGTCACATCCTCCTGTGCGGGTGCTTCCTGCAATGTATCTTCTTCGGCAATCTGTTCTTCCTTGAGAACTTCCTGCTCAGTCTTCTTTTCCTTGTTTTCCTTATGCTTGCCCATAGTGTTCCTTCCTGTTGCAGATGTTCTGAACAGTTCCTAAGTTACAGATGCGTTTATAAAACGTCAAGTTTCAGACGGCTTCAGCCCTTGTCGTCGAAGTCGACGACTTCCTCGTCGCCGTATGTCTGCCAGCGGTTCACCTTGGGAGAATCTTCCTTTTTTCCCTGAGAGAACGACTTGAAGTCCATGTCCATGATGTCCATACCGCGGAGGTCCGATTCCTCATCCACCCCGCCGAAGCTGGCGAAATCATCGGTCTCGGAGACGCCGTCGCCGTAGGTGTCCTTCTCGGGAGGCGCAAGCTCTGTAGACTCCCCTTCTATGTCGTACTCCTCATCCGTCTTGGGCGTGAACTTGGGAACCTTAATCCTAGGACCGGACTCCTTGTTCTCACTTTTGTCCGGGACTATGTCTGAAAGCTTCTCTATCTCCGAGCTGAGGTCGGCCTTCTCCATTCCGGAATAGGACGGACCCATGTCGGCGTTGACCATGGAAGGCACTTCAGCTACAGGAGGCTCCTCTGCCTTTCCCTCTTCAACAGCAACCTCGGCCGCCTTGGCCTCGAGCCTTTCTGCAACACCGCGTGCCTCGTCGATCTTGTTCTCAAGCTCTCCGAAGAACTGCTGTACGGTATGGATGACGGCCTGGAAGGCATCGTCCAGCTTCCTGAGGCGGAACTCGGTGTCGTTGGCCGTCTTCTCCTTGAACTCGGACAGGACCTCGCCGCTCTCGCGGTGCAGTGACTCCATGGCCTCGTCCATGCTGCTGTCGGTCTCGCTGACTGCCTGGTTCATCCTGCCTATTGACTCGCGCTCAAGCTGGATGACCTGCTGCTCGTGCTTGCGCAGATGCTCGTCGGCATCCCTCATGTCCTGACGGAAGCCGTCTATCACGGCACGGACCTTGTCCAGGCGGTCCACTTCTTCCTGTACCGTGCGCACCTTGTCATCGGCATCCTTGGTCAGAACGCCAAGACCCTCAAGGGCAGTGCGGTATGTCTCCATGGCCGCCTTCAGGCGCAGGAGATCGTCGGAATAGGACTTGAGCTCCGTGATCTGGGTGTTTACCGTCTGGATCAGGGACTTTACCTCGGCGTCCTTCTTGGCCACCGTCTGCTCCAGTTCGCTGGCGTACTGCTTGAAGGAGAGGTCGCTGGCCTCTATGTTGCCCTTGTATATGTCAAGCAGCCTCTTTACGTTGGAGAGGCTCTTGCTGTGCTTGTCGCTTGCCCTGAGCGTGAAGATTATGATAAGTGTCACCACGAAAAGTGCTATCGGAAGCAGCACCGGAAGCATTGAAGCAAAATCCATCAGTCATCCTCCATAACGGCAGTAAGCCACAAGTCAAAGTCATCCCATCTGCTGAACACAGCCTTGGCCAGCGGATATCTCGAGCTGCGGTCCCTCATGTCCGAAGGTTTTACATTCACAAGCACGGCATCGATTCCCGCCCCTGCTGCGCCCTTGATATCCTTCTCCTAGCTGTCTCCGACGTACAGGACGTCCTCTGCACCCAGTTTGAGATTATACAGCAAATATTCAAAGCAGTGTGCATCCGGTTTGAGAAATCCCACATCATCGCTGGAGGCGGCAAAATCCACCAGATCGGCAAGATCCATGCTCTGAAGTTTGGAGAACAGCGGAAAATCGGTGAAAACCCCTATCTTCAGGCCATTGTCGTGGATTTTCTCGAATGTCCTGCGCACCCCGGAAAACGCCTGGGTACTCTTGTACAGCCTTTCCATGGGCCCGTAGACCTTTTCCTGAAGCTTCCCGTATGTGGTCCTGTAGTCGTCTTCCCTGAAACCGGATTCCGGCTCGGCTCCGGTGCCGTTCTGGATGGTCATGGCCTCACGCCACCTGAAGGGGATGCTCTTGCTGTAGTCCTTCTGGTGCAGGCGCAGCTGCTTCCTGTTTCTCCTGTACTTCAGGTTGAACAGGGGATGGGCAAGACCGATGCGTGCCAGACGGCGGTTCATGACTGCCGCAGGATAGAGGGTTCCGTCTATGTCAAAGCAGATTGCCTTGTATGCCATCCCGTGACTCAGCCCCTGCCCTTTGAGGACTTTCCTGCAGCCTTTCTGCTTGAGTAGCTCTCACGTGCCTTCTTTACGGCTATTGCCTTTGCCTTGGCTCCCACCTTCTTGGCAGCCGGCTTTGCCTTTGCCTTGCCGCCCTGGGGCTGCGTCTTTGCCGCAGGCTTCCTGACAGCTTCCGTGCGCTCGTCAGCCGGCCTGACCTTTGCCTTCTGACCCAGCTTGTGGTTGCTCTCGCTGCGCTCGCGTTCGCGCAGGTCTATCTCCACGGGAACATCGGTGAAGCCGAGATCCCGCCTGATGCAGTTCTTGAGGTACTGCACGTATGTCTGCGGGAAGTCCTTCTTCCTGTTGATGAAGAACAGGAACTTCACGGGCTGGGCGCTTATCTGCGTGCCGTAGTAGACCTTGTAGTGTCCCTCGGCGCCTCTTGAGGGCTGGTATGACTCACCCCAGACCTTGAGGGCGTTGTTGAGGGCGGCCGTATCTATTCTCCTGCCCAGCTGTGCGTACACGCGCAGTGCTGTATCCAGCATGGGGCCGATGTTGTCTCCCTTTGCTGCGGAGATGAACTGGATGGGTGCGAAATTCAGGATGGGGAACTGGAAGCGGACCCTGTCCTCTATGGCCTGCCTCTCGTTGGGGATTCCCTTCAGGAGGTCGGTCTTGTTCAGCACTATCACCACGCCCTTGCCTCTTCTGACAATCAGGTTGGCTATCTTCTTGTCCTGCTCGGAAAGGCCCTCGATTGTATCCACGATCAGAAGCACCACATCGGCCTCGTCGATGGTCTTGATTGCCCTGTTGACCGAGTAGTACTCCACATCCTCCTCGACCTTGGACTTGCGCCTGATTCCGGCGGTATCCAGGATGGTGAACTCGTTGCCCTTGTATGCGAACGAACCCTTGACCACATCCCTCGTGGTTCCGGCTATGGGGCTGACTATGGAAAGATCCATGCCGGTAAGCAGGTTCGTGAGGGTACTCTTTCCCGTGTTGGGCTTTCCCAAGACGGCAAGCTTGATGCTGTTGCGTCCGTTCTCCTGCTCGAGGTCATCGACATCGTCCAGATCGTCCTCCAGATCAAGCATTCCCATCAGGGTATCCTCCAGGGTATCGATTCCGAGACCATGTGATGATGAGATGCCGACTATGCGCTGGTAGCCGTAGGAGAAGTAGTTCCAGATCAGGTCTTCACGCGTGGGGTCGTCTATCTTGTTCACGACCATGATGATCTTGTCGGAATAAGGCCTGAGCACCTTGAGAAGCATCTGGTCCTCTGGCGTGACCTCTGTGCAGTCCATCATGAACAGGATGGCATCGGCATTGTCCAGAAGCGACAGGCTCTTTTTGGAAACGAGCTCGTCGAAACCTTCAAGGTCCAGCTTGACTCCGCCGCTGTCGGTGAGGTTCACGGCGTGGCCGTTGAGGATCCATCTTTCCGTGATGGGGTCTCTCGTGACTCCGGGAGTGGGATCAGTGATGGCCCTCCTCTTTCCGATGAGCCTGTTGAATAATGTTGACTTGCCTACGTTCGGCCTTCCGATTATCACCACGTTTTTCATAGCTGCATATTACAAGATTATCACAAGATATTGAAGAAGCTTTGAATAGCATTTAGACTTCAGTCATGGTCAGAGCCGTATTCTTTGATTTCGACAACACGCTGTTCTCCCACAGAACCATGAGCATTCCAGAAAGCGCAAGGGATGCCATCCGCATCCTGCAGGGCAAAGGCATAAGGTGCGTGCTGGCCACGGGACGCCACATGCTGGAGCTGGAGCACTTTCCGGACCTGTTCACGGTGGGCATGGACGGCTACGTGACCATAGACGGCCAGCTGTGCCTTGATGCTGACAGGACCGTCATCTGTTCGGAAGAAATCGGCGGAAAGGCGTTGGACAACCTGGTGGCACTGTTCAACAGCCGCAGCGTGCCGGTGATACTGGCAGAAGCAGGGCGAATGTACAGCAACATGCACACCCTTCAGGCCGTTCAGGGACTCAGCTACGCCACCACCGTGGATCATCCGCTGGGAGAGTACTCCGGGAAGCCGGTGTATCTGGGAGTGGTCTACATAACGCCTGAACAGGAACAGTGGCTGCACGGAATGCTCCCAGGTTGCGACTTCCTCCGCTGGTCGGGCATCGGTGTGGATGTGGTGCCGGCAGGGCGCGACAAGGTTGCCGGAATCAATTCCTATCTTGACCACTACGGAATCAACAGAAGCGACTACATGGCATTCGGTGACGGGGACAACGACAGAGGCATGCTGGAAGCAGCCCCCATAGGGGTGGCCATGGGCAATGCATGGGAAAGCGCAAGACAGGCAGCCGACTACATTACCACCGACATCGACGACAACGGCATATGGAACGCCCTCAAGCACTATGGTCTCATCTGACATACTGTTGGACACGGCAGGAATCGTGATATAATTACCCGCAATGATAGAAGACCTTCAGGACGAACTACAGAAGCCGCAGCCGGAGAAAAAGGAAAGGACCCCTCACAGGAAGGGTGTCTTCCTCCTGCTTGCCTTCATAGTCTGGATAGTCTATGCGGGAGTCCTGATCCTTGCCTTCATGCCCAAGATGATCGTGGCCTTCAGGGATTCCGACATTGTCGCCCAGTTGGCACGTCTGGATGAACGCAAGGAAGCATCGACTACAAAAGACGCCAGACTTTGCTTCGTCATTCCCAAGGCGGACGGAACAACATCCATCGCGACATGCAGCCAGAAAGTCAGGAAGACCGGAGCCTCTGATTACCATGACGTGATAGAAGGCCTCCTGGAAGGTCCCAAAGCAGAAGCTCTCTCGGCAGGTGCCATCAGTTTCATAGAAAAGGGAACCTATCTGATAGGACTCACCGTGTCCGAGAATACCGCATTCGTCAACCTCTCGGAATCGTTCACCAACTCCGGAAGCAGCTGGGGTGCAAGCGGTCTGGAAACCGCATGCAGGCAGATTACCAGAACCCTCCAGGCCCTTGATCCGGGAATCACCGATGTCGTGATACTGATTGACGGAAACATCCTGTCGGTCTGACAGGATCATGCCTCACTCAAGGCCGCATTCCCTCAGGAAACCCGCACAGTCCAGAAACGGCTCCCTGCTGTCTGCATTCTTCAGCAGGGCAAGGAACTCCGTGTTGCCCTTGTGCCCCTTGATCGGAGAAACCGTGGCATGAAGGATTCCGATTCCGTCTGCCGTCAGGTTTTCATAGACGCCCTCAAGCGTGCTTTTCATCAGCTCCGGATCCTCGATCACGCCGAAGAAGTTCTCCTGCCATCTCGGGACCTCGAACTGAGGCTTTATGAGGGCAACCATCCAGGTATGTCCTACTAGATCCAGTATGTGGCTTGCAGCCCCCTTGATGGAACGGAAGGAGAGGTCCGCAACGGCTGCCTGAGGGGCAGGAACGATGTCCTGTTTCTCCAATGTCATGATGTTCTGTTTCTCATGGACAATAACACGGGCATCGTTTCTGATTTTGTAATCCAGAAGATTGAAACCCACGTCCACGCTGTGTACCGCCGCAGCTCCGTTCTGAAGCAGGCAGTCGGTGAATCCTCCTGTGGAAGAACCGGCATCAAGCATCACAAGACCCGTGACGTCAAGATCGAACTCCTTCAGGGCCTTCTCCAGCTTGAAGCCGCCGCGTGAGACATACTTGGGGAATATCACATCTACGGAAGACTGAGGCGGGAACATCTGCTTTGGATCAGCGCACAGCTCGCCGTTGACGTAGACGTTCCTGCAGCTGACAAGGGCAGCTGCCTGGTCTTTGGTCATTTCGGGATTCATGTTCCTGAGAAGCTGTATCACGGAGAGCTTTGCCATCTATTCCGTTATCCTCTCTATGCTCAGAGCCCTGCCTGTCACCGGATCGGACTTCACGCACACCCCGTGGATCTGCGCCGGGGCATCCAGGACCTGTGACTTGAGCGGCATCTGGGTAAGCTGGCGCTTTATGGCAAGCTCCGGGTCGCTTCCTATCACGCTGTCCTTGGGACCGCACATGCCCAGGTCCGTGATGTATGCCGTTCCGTTGGGAAGGATCTTCTCGTCCATGGTCTGCACATGGATGTGGGTTCCCACCACGGCGGTCACCTTGCCGTCAAGGAAGAAGCCCATGGCCTCCTTCTCGTCGGGGTTCTCCGCATGGAAGTCCACTAAGATCGTCCTGACCTTGCCGTCAAGCTTCTTCAGGATATCCAGGGCACACCTGAACGGATCGTCCGTAGGCGGCATGTTCATGCGGCCCTGCAGGTTGATGACGCACACCCCGTCCTTGACAACATACCCGTGCCCGGGGACAAGGTTGCCGTAGTTGGCAGGCCTGAGGATGCAGCCCTGGGAATCCAGGTACGGAAGAGTCTCCTCCTGCTGCCAGATGTGGTTGCCGGATGTGATGACATCCACGCCTATTGAG
Source organism: bacterium (assembly GCA_031935845.1). Classification (GTDB taxonomy): domain Bacteria; phylum Spirochaetota; class Spirochaetia; order Sphaerochaetales; family Sphaerochaetaceae; genus UBA9732. Next base: position 14,318 of record JAJBWA010000126.1, read on the forward strand.
AACAGCATGTCGGCCTGGCTGGGGATGATTCCGAATCCCTTGAACGCATTCTCGCCGTTGACCACGACGAAATCGGCGCGGTACTTCTTCCTGAGGGACTGGAGCTTCATGAAAAGAACCCTGCAACCGGGATCTCCGTAGACATCTCCGAGCAGCAGGGTTGTGAAATACTTGTCGGCCATACGGGCTCAGCGTGCGTATTCGACTGCACGCATCTCGCGGATGATGGTGACCTTGATCCTTCCGGGATATCTGAGCTCGGCCTCTATGCGGCTGGCTATTCCCTTGGCGATCTCCTTGGCTCCGTCATCTGTGACGGTGTCGGAATTGACCAGGATCCTGAGCTCACGTCCGGCCTGGATGGCAAACGCCTTGTCCACACCTTCGAACGAGACTGCAATCTCCTCGAGGTTCTCGAGCCTCTTGATGTAGGTATCCAACGTCTCGCGTCTTGCTCCGGGACGGGCGGCGCTGATTGCGTCTGCAATCTGGACGATGATGCTCTCGATGCACATCGGCTCGACATCGTTGTGGTGGGCCTCGATTGCATTGACGATCCTCGGATCCTCACCCAGGCGCTTTGCAAGCTCTGCACCGAGTTCGGCATGGTTGGAATCGCTTTCAGATGCGATGCCTTTTCCGATGTCATGCAGCAGTCCGCCGCGTCTTGCGATTGCAACATCTGCTCCGACTTCGGCGGCAATCATTCCGGCTATGACGGCAACTTCCCTTGAATGGGCAAGTACGTTCTGGCCGTAGCTGGTCCTGAAGAACAGTCTTCCGAGCGCCCTGACCTCTTCCTGGCTCATGTTGTGGATTCCGAGGTCGAAGACAACCTTGTCGCCTTCTTCGGCGCAGATACGGTTGACTTCCTTGGTTACCTTGGTCACGACTTCCTCGATGCGCGCCGGATGGATGCGTCCGTCCTGGACGAGCCTTTCAAGCGAGACTCTTGCAATCTCCTTGCGGATCGGGTCGAAACATGAGATGACCACTGCTTCCGGAGTATCGTCGATGATGATGTCGGCTCCGGTGAGCGTCTCGAGGGCTCGGATGTTCCTTCCCTCGCGGCCGATAATCCTTCCCTTCATCTCGTCGCTGGGAAGATCAACCGAACTGACGGTGCTCTCCGAAACGACTTCCGTAGCGAGTCTCTGGATTGTGGTGATGATGATGTCGCGTGCAGTCTTTTCAGCCTTGGCAATGGCTTCCTGCTCGATCTTGTTGATCAGGCTCTGACCATCCCTGCGGGCCTCGTTCTGCATCTTCTCGATCAGCAGATTCTTGGCCTCATCGCTGGTCATGTTCGCGACTCTTTCAATCTCAGTCTGCCATATGGCTTCACTTTCGGCGATCTGCTTCTCACGTGAAGTCAGCTTTGCTTCTTTATCCTGTTGTCTAGACTTGACGGCATCCAGGCTTTCCTGGACTTTCTCCAAGTTCTCTTCCTTCTGAAGCAGTCTTCTCTCGAAGCGCTGGAGTTCGGCACGTCTTTCACGTTCCTCACGTTCCTGCTGTTTCTGCTCCTTCAGGAGTGTATCTCTAGTCTCAAGCAAGAGTTCCTTGCTTTTAGCTTCGGCTTCCCTAATAGCTTCCTGGTTCAGTCTCACAGCGCGCTGCTCAACTGAGGTAAGCTTGAATTTTCCATACAGCCAGCGGCCAAGCCAGCCGATTCCAATACAACAAAGACAAAGAAGGATCCATATGAGTGTATTCATACTACTCCCCCTTTTAATTTTGTTAATATTATAAGTTGAGTAAAATACTGTCAAGGCAGAGATTACGACAAATGATAAACGGTTTAGTGCCGCTCAGCTTCCGAAATCCGCTCTTTCAAGCAAGGAAGGAAGCTCAACAATGTCCCGGATTGTGTATGTAGGCTTGATTTCCGTGGTGTTGTCGGCATTATAGATATTCAACCAGCAGGTATCTATACCGTAATCCACTCCGCCGCGGATGTCGCTGAACAGACTGTCGCCGACAACCAGGGCCTTGTCACAGTCAAAGCCCGGGATATGCTTCTCCACATATTCGAAGAACTCACGGTCCGGTTTGTTGTACCCGATTTCATCCGAAATGAAGATTCCGTCCATGTACTGCGCAAGCCCGGAACCCTCCAGCCTGTCATGCTGCGTCCTGGCCACACCATTGGTTATTATGTATAATCCGTAGTCCTTACGAAGCTTTCTGCACACCTCTACGGCTCCCTTCATCAGCTGGCAGCCTCTGCCCAAGCCTTCCCTGTAACGGTTCTCCACGGCAACGGGATCAGCCTTCACTCCTACGCGTCCGAAGAGAGTCTCGAACCTCTTTATCAGAAGCACGTCACGCTCTATCTCCTTTCTGGCGAGCATCTCCCAGTACATGATGTTTATCTCGTGATAGAGCGCAAGCACCTCATCACTGCACGGCAGGCCGAAATGACGGAAAGTCTCCGTAAGAGAGACTCTCTCGTTCTCATCGAAGTCCAGAAGTGTGTTGTCCGCGTCAAAGAGCAGGAAGCTGTATCTGTGCATGGAGACATTGTTGCAAATCGTAGGGAAAAAGACAATAAAAAACCGGAGTCATCACAACTCCGGCTTAGCCCTTTTCGGCAGGGCTCTTTCAGGAAAGGAAGGTCAGTCCTTCTTCTCTTCCTTTTCCTTCTTCTTGTCCTTGGCTTTCTTCTCAGGCTTCTCAGTCTTCTTGGTCAGCTCAAGGATTGCCATTTCGGCAGCATCTCCAAGACGGTTCTGGGTCTTGATGATGCGGGTGTATCCACCGTTGACGTCAGCATAAAGCGGAGCGATCTCGGTGAACAGTTTGTTTACGACTGCCTCGTCAAAAAGAATGGCAGAAGTAAGTCTGCGGTTGTGCACATTGTCAACCTTGGCTCTTGTGATCATCTTCTCGGCAAGACGCTGGACTTCCTTGGCCTTGGCCTTGGTTGTCTCAATTCTCTCGAAACGGAACAGGCTGGTGACCATGTTTCTCTTGAGAGCCTTGCGTTCTGCGTTGTTTCTGCTCAGAGCGTTGAATCCAATCTTATGCTTCATTGTTCTCTTCCTTGTTGCCCGGGACTCTGATGGAGTTCTTCAGGACACTGTAATCTGTCATTCCAAGCCCGAGGTTCCACTCCTTGAGCTTTTCCTTGATTTCGGAGAGAGACTTCTTGCCGAAGTTCCTTGTCTTGGCAATCTCTTCCTCCGTCATCTTCGTGAGGTCTCCGATGGTGCGGATGTTTGCGTTCTTCAGGCAGTTGCTTGAACGAACGGTGAGCTCCAGCTCCTCAACGGAAGTGTTGAGGATCTTGCGGACCTTCTCCTCTTCCTCGTCAACCTCGTCGCTGCCATTGACCATGCTCTCATCAAAGTTGATGAAGATGGAAAAATGGTCCTTGGCAATCTTCGCTGCCTCTGCCAGTGCGTTCTCAGGAGAAATCGTTCCGTCAGTCCAGATCTCGAGATCAAGCTTGTCGTAGTCGTTTCTCTGTCCCACACGGGTCGGCTCGATGGAATACTTCACACGTGTGACCGGTGAGAAGATAGCATCGACAGGAATGGTTCCGATGACCTCGACGTAGTTCTGACTGACCTCTGCCGGGACATAGCCGCGGGCGAAGTCAATCTGAACGACCATCTCGAGGTTGGTGTCATCCATCATATCGAAGATCTCAAGATCCTTGTTGATGACCTCCACGCGGTCCTTCTCGAAATCGGCACCGGTGATTGTTCCGGGTCCCTTGCACTCAAGGGAGATGGTGGTTGACTCCACTTCCTCGGGCATGGTGAGTCTGAGCTTCTTGAGACGTGCGATGATCTCGCAGATGTCCTGCTTGACTCCCGGAATGGCCTCGAACTCGCTTGAAATCAGATGTGAGGTTCCGTCTGCATCGTAATATGTGAACCATACGGCAGTGATCGCATATCCCTGGATTGAAGACAAGAGAACCCTGCGCAGGGTGTTGCCGATGGTTGTTCCGAATCCTCTCTCGAACGGATAGGCGGTGAACTTACCATAGTTGGCTTCAACTTTGCTGTGCTCCATTGAAATCGATCTGGGCTTCTTGAAACCCTTCATTAGGTTCTTGCGTGCCATTGACACTCCTTTTCTGGTCCGCCTGCATCAGGCGGCATCACTCTTATCTGGAATACAACTCAACAACCAGCTGCTCGTTGACTCCCTCAAGCTCCTTAACCTCTTCCTTCTTGGGAACAGCGTTGAACTGACCCTTCATGTTGTCTGCATCAACGGTGAGCCAGGGGCATACACCGCTCTTGCTGACCTCGATGAGGTTCTCCTTGATCATGATCAGCTTCTTGCTCTGCGGGGCGATCTCGATCTCATCACCGACCTTGAGTCTGTATGACGGGATGTCGACACGCTTTCCGTTGACGAAGACGTGACCGTGGCTCACAAGCTGTGATGCCTGCGGGCGGCTGCATGCGAAATGCATTCTGAAGACAACGTTGTCAAGTCTGCGCTCGAGCAGGCCGATGAGGTTGTCGCCGGTCTTTCCGGACAGCCTGCTGGCCTCGTCGAATGTGAGCTTGAACTGCTTCTCAAGCATGCAGTAGATTCTCTTGAGCTTCTGCTTTGCGCGAAGCATCAATGCGTAGTCGGTCGGCTTCTGTGCACGAGCCTTGGGATCCTTGCCGGGAAGTCCGCACTCTGCCGGATTGTTCATCGGGCACTTTGCGGAAAGGCATCTTGAACCCTTAAGGAAGAGCTTAGCTCTCTCTGCTCTGCAGTATCTGCACTTTGGTCCTGTATATCTAGCCATTTTCTAATCTCTCCTCGTCAGATTCTTCTGGTCTTTCTCGGTCTGCATCCGTTGTGCGGGATCGGTGTCACGTCACGGATGGAGCGGACCTTGAGTCCGAGGGCTCCAAGGCAGCGGATTGCGGACTCACGTCCCTGGCCCGGGCCTTTGACGAATACGTTGACCTCTCTGAGACCGTAGTCGAGAGCCTTCTTCGCTGCAGTCTCACATGTTGTCTGGGCTGCGTACGGAGTTGACTTCTTGGCACCACGGAATCCGAGTCCGCCGGCACTTGACCATGAGATGGCGTTTCCGTTGATGTCGGTGATCGTCACGATGGTGTTGTTGAAAGTAGCCTGGATATAGACATTGCCTTCAAATACGGTCTTCTTGACCTTGGCTTTGCGCTTTGTGTTTGCTGCCATATTCTACTCCTTACTTCTTCTTTCCGGCGATGGTCTTCTTCTTACCCTTGCGAGTACGGGCATTGGTCTTTGTCCTCTGTCCGCGTACCGGAAGACCCTTTCTGTGTCTGAGACCGCGATAGCATCCGATATCCATCAGTCTCTTGATGTTGAGGTTGACCTGCGTGCGAAGTCTGCCTTCGACAGTATAGTCATTCTCAATTACCTTACGGAGCTCGGCCAGGACATCAGCGCTGAGGGTGTTGATGCGGGCATCCGGATCAACACCGGTCTTCTTGCAGATTTCCTCTGCTGAAGTTCTTCCGATTCCGTAGATGTATGTCAAAGCAATCTTGGTAGCCTTGTTATGTAAATCTACACCTGCAAGTCTTGCGATCAAAGGCCTCCCTAATTATTTCTGTCTCTGTTTATGCTTCGGGTTCTCGCAGACAATGCGAACAACGCCGTTTCTTCCGATAACCTTGCATTTGGCACACATAGGTTTAACACTTGCTCTTACTTTCATGATCTGCTCCTTCGCAATTATAGATTCTTGGATTTGATTTTCTTGACACCCACAAATCCCTCGTGGTGGTGCATCTTCATGATACTCTCGATCTGCTTCATCATATCAAGCTCGACACCGACAAGAATGATCAGTGATGTTCCGCCGAAAAGCATTGCCACGGACTGCGGGAACTTGAAGATGATCTGGATCAGGGTAGGAATCAATGCAATGAAAGCAAGGAACAGGGATCCGGGAAGGACTATTCTGTTGAGGACCTTGGTAAGGTACTCCTCAAGCTTCTCGGCTCTGACTCCAGGAACGCTTCCACCGTTCTCTCTGATCTGCTTGGCCATCTCAACGGGGTTGAGGGAGACCTGGGTGTAGAAGAATGCAAAGGCGATGATCAGGATGGTGTAAATGATGATGTAAGGGGCACCTGACGGATCAAGCCAATTTGCAACTGACTGCAACCATTTGACGTTGGAGCCTAATGCACTGGCAATCTGCAACGGGAATGACAGGACTGCTGAAGCAAAGATGACCGGAATGACTCCAGAGGGGTTGATCTTGAACGGGATATAGGAGCTCTGTGCACCGTACATCCTTCTTCCGACAACTCTCTTGGCGTAGTTCACGGGAATCTTCCTCTCGCCTTCCTGCTCGCAGACGACCAAGGCCACAACGATGATGAACATGACGACCACGATCACCAGGAAGACCGGGTTGATATAGTTGGAGGCACCCTTTCCTGCAGCCACACCATTGATCATGGTTGCGATTGCGGACGGGAACCTTGCGACGATACCTGCGAAGATCAGCAGCGAGATACCGTTTCCGACACCGTACTGTGTGATCTTCTCACCCAGCCATACGAGGGTCATCGTACCGGCTGTTACTGTAAGCATTGAAATAAGTGTGAACGGCAGCATGTCGATCGTGATCACGCCGGGAACATAATACTGGATGCTTCTGGCATAGACAGTGACCACGAATGACTGCAGCAGACACACGACGATAGTACCGTATCTGGTGACTTTCTGGATCTTCTTCCTTCCCTCGGCGTCCTCACCCCACTTCTTCATCTTCGGGATGATGAGCATGAGCAGCTGGATGATGATCTGCATCGAGATGTAAGGCATTACACCCAATGTGAACAGGGAGAAGTTGGAGAATGCACCACCAGAGAAGAAGTTCAGGTACTCCACGAGACCAAGGTTCCCCGAAGAGGACTGGCTCAGGAAATACTGCTCAAGAAGGGTCGGGTTGACTCCCGGAACGGGAATGACCGTTCCGATTCTCGTGATTGCGAGAATGAGGAGTGTAAACAGGATCTTCTTCCTGAGATCTTCCATTTTGAACATGTCTGAAATGGTGTTTGACATCAGTACCTTCCTTATTTGATCTCGCCGCCGGCAGCCTTGATTTTCTCAGCTGCTGCTGCGGAGACCTTCACACCGTCAACGATAACTTTCTTTGTGATCTCTCCGTTGGAGAGGATCTTTGCCTCGACATCGCCCTTGACGATGGCGAAATCCTTGAGAGACTGGAGATCGACAGTCTCACCGTCCTTGTAGGTCTCGTTGATCATGTCCAGGGACACGACAGCATATTCCTTCTTGAACGGAGCATTGGAGAATCCCCTTCTCGCCGTGCGGCGATAGAGAGGCATCTGACCGCCTTCGAATCCAGGACGGACACCGCCACCAGAACGAGCGTTCTGTCCGTTGGAGCCCTTTCCGCAGGTTCTGCCCTTGGAAGATGCTCCACGGCCGACGATTGTCTTGTTTTTATTGGCACCGGCCGGTGCATGAATCTGTCCCATGTTAAATCTCCTCAACCTTCACGAGGTGCTCGACGACACGGACCATTCCCAGTGTATCGGGAGTGGCTTCCTTCTCGACGCTGCTGTTGATCTTGCCGAGTCCGAGGGCCTTGACTGTGGCTCTCTGCTTGGGAAGGCAACCAGCAAGACCCTTGATCAGTTCAATACGAATCTTCTTTGCCATGGCTCAACCCCACATATCCTTGAGGCTCTTGCCTCTTTCTTCCGAGAGCTTCTTGGCTGAGAACAGATGCTCGAGTCCGTCGAATGTAGCCTTGACGGTGTTGATCGTGTTCTTTGAACCAAGAGACTTGCTGAGGATGTCCTTGATACCTGCGGCATCACAGACAGCACGGACAGCACCTCCGGCGATGACTCCGGTACCGGCTGAAGCCGGCTTGAGGAGGACACATGCGCTCTTGAAGTTTCCCGTGACCTCGTGGGGAATCGAAGCATCCTTGAGGTTCACTGTGATCAGGTTCTTCTTAGCGGTCTCTGTTGCCTTGCGGATTGCGTAGGAAACGTCATTGGCCTTGCCCATTCCGTATCCGACTCTGCCCTTCTGATCACCTACAACCACCAGAGCTGAGAATGATCTGCGGCGTCCGCCCTTGACAGTCTTGGAAACAGCGCTCAGCTTGATGAGTTTCTCGATGAACTCCTTCGGCTGGTTCTCTCTTTCTCTTCTATCTCTATTTCTTTCCATACTACCCACCTTAGAACTTTACACCGGCTTTTCTGGCGCCATCAGCGATAGCCTTCACGACTCCGTGATAGAGGTAACCGTTTCTGTCGAAAACCACGGTCTGGACACCCTTCTCAATGCATCTCTTTCCGAGAATCTCTCCGAACTTTGCTGCATCTTCGACGTTGTTCTTGAGACCTGCAAGTTCCTTCTCAACTGTACCTGCGCTGACCAGTGTTCTGCCTGTCGTATCATCGATGACCTGTGCATACATGTGCAGGTTGCTTCTGAAGACAGTCATTCTGGGTCTCAGGGCTGTTCCGGAAATGGATTTTCTGATATGAAGCTTTCTTCTTGCATGCTTTCTGTTCTTGTCAATAATTCTATTCATATCTTCAACCCGCCTTATTTCTTACCTGACTTTCCGCTCTTTGCGCGAACGTATTCATTCTCATAACGGATTCCCTTACCCTTGTAAGGCTCAGGCTTCCTGAGGCTGCGGATCTCCGCAGCGGTCTGTCCGACAAGCTGCTTGTCAATACCGGAAACGCTGAACTTGGTCGGCGTCTCGCAGGCGATCTTGACTCCCTCGGGCACGACATACTCGATGTCGTTTGCATATCCGAGTGTGAGAATCAGGACGTTCTGCTTGAGCTCGGCCTTGTAACCGACTCCGATGATGACCATGGTCTTCGAATATCCCTCAGAGACACCGACGATCATGTTTCTGATCAGCTGTCTCATCAGGCCGTGATAAGCCTTGGTCTGCTTCTCGTCATTGTCTCTGGTGACAACGATCTTGTCTGCTTCAATCTCCACATTGATTGCAGGACTGATTTCCTGAGACAGCTTGCCCTTTGGTCCTTCAACGGTGATGACTCCGTCTTTGATGGAGGCCTTGACCGTCTTAGGCATATCAATTGGTAATCTACCTATACGTGACATAGTTCCCTCTCTTACCAAATCGAGCAGATCAGCTCTCCGCCGACCAACTGCTCAGATGCCTTCTTACCGGTGATGACTCCGGCAGAAGTCGAAACGATGACAATGCCATATCCGTTGAAAACACGGGGCATCTCCCTGTATCCGGAATAGACACGGCGGCCAGGAGTGGAAATTCTCTTGATACCGTGGATGACCGGGCAATGAGCCTCGTCATACTTCAGGAATACACGAAGATAGGTGGCACCGTCTTTGGTGACTTTCTTGAAATTCTTGATGAAACCCTCGTTCTTCATGATCTTGACGATCTGGAGCTTGAGCTTCGAATTGGAAATGTCTACTTTCTCATGCTTAGCCTGACTGGCATTTCTGACTTTTGTCAGCATATCAGCAACTGGATCACTTACTGCCATTTCTCTGTACTCCTACCAACTGGATTTTGTCACACCAGGAATCAGGCCTTCATTGGCCAGCTTTCTGAAGCAATGTCTGCACATATCGAACTTGCGCATATATCCACGGGGTCTTCCGCAAAGTCTGCAACGACGAATGGTTCTTGTGCTGAACTTCGGCTCTCTCTGGGCCTTAACAATCATTGACTTTTTTGCCATATCCTACCCCTTACTTGCTGAACGGCATGCCGAGCTTCTTGAGAAGGGCAAATCCTTCCTCATCGGTCCTGGCAGTCGTGACGATAGCCACGTTCAGGCCGCTGACACGGACGATCTTGTCGTAATCGATCTCCGGGAAGATGATCTGCTCTGTGATGCCCAGTGCATAGTTGCCGTGACCGTCAAATGCATTCGGCTTTACACCCTTGAAATCCTTGACGCGCGGGAGCGCGATGCAGATGAGTCTTTCAAGGAAGAACCACATGTTGTCGCCTCTGAGAGTGACCATCGCACCGATCTCCATGCCCTCACGGAGCTTGAAGTTTGCGATTGACTTTCTGGCCTTTGTCTTCACAACATGCTGACCGGTAATCTGCTCGAGTTCCTTGACTGTTGCATCAAGATACTGCTAGTCTGCAATGGCATCGCCGACGCCGGCAGAAACAACAATCTTCTCGAGGGCAGGAATCTGCATCTTGGAGGTGTACTTGAAATCCTTGTACAGCTCAGGTGCGACTTCCTCAAGATATTTCTTCTTCAGGTTTGGTACGAACTTTTCCATCAGACTACCTCTCCGGTCTTCTTTGCATAGCGGACTTTGTTTCCGTTAGCATCCTTCTTGAAACCAACCTTGCTGGTCTCTCCGTTCTTGGAGACGACAAGTGCAACATTGGACACATGGATCGGGGCCTCAACCTGAGTGATGCCGCCCTTGTCCTGCTGGTTTCTCTTCTTCATGGTCTTCGAGACCATGTTGGCACCCTGGACGTAGACCCTTTCATTCTCGGTGTCTACCTTGATGATCTTGCCGGTGACGCCTTTGTCCTTTCCGGCAAGGATCTTGACTGTGTCATTCTTCTTCAGTCTCATACTGTTTCTCCTACAACACTTCCGGTGCGAGTGAAACGATCTTCATGTATCCGTCTCTCAGCTCACGAGCGACCGGCCCGAAGATACGCTTTCCGCGTGGGTTATTGTTGGCATCAATGACGACGCATGCGTTGTCATCGAACCTGATGTATGTACCGTCAGGTCTGCGGTATTCCTTCTTTGTCCTGACAACGACCGCCTTCAGCACGTCACCCTTCTTGATGGCGCCGTTCGGAAGTGCGTCCTTGACAGCTACTACTACAATGTCACCGACACCAGCTACATATCTGTGGCTGCCGCCGAGAACCTTGATGACCTGGACAAGCCTGGCGCCGCTGTTGTCAGCAACGTTCAAATAAGACTGCATCTGTACCATGACCGATCTCCTTATTTAGCTCTCTCGATGATCTGGGAGAGTCTCCAGCACTTGTCCTTGCTGAGGTGGCGGCACTCGACAACACGGACGGTGTCACCAACATGGGCATCATTATTCTCATCATGAGCCTTCAGCTTCTTGGAGCTGTTGACGTACTTCTTATAAAGCGGGTGCAGGCTTCTGTTGCTGACAGTGACGACGATGGTCTTGTCCATCTTGTCGCTGGTAACCACGCCTATAAAACTTTTCTTTCTGGATTCCATATCTCACCCTCTTATTTCGCCTTGCGGATTCCCAAGGTGTACTCATGGATCAGAGTGTTGAGTCTGGCGATCTGTCTTCTGACGTTTCTCACCTGAAGCGGATTGTCGACATGACCCAAAACCTTTTCCATCCTCATGTTCAGATAGCTCTTCCTGAGCTCGTCGCGCTTTGCGACCAATTCGTCATATGAAAGCTTTGCAAATGAATTCTTCATTACTCTTCAACCTCTCTCTTTGAGACAAACTTTGTCTTGATCGGGAGCTTGGAAGCAGCAAGTGTGAGAGCTTCCCTTGCAATCTGCTCATCGACGTCTGCCATCTCGAACATGACTGCGCCCTGCTTGACGACAGCAACCCATCCTTCCGGTGCACCCTTACCGTTACCCTGTCTGGTTCCAATCGGCTTTGATGTGTACGGCATGTCAGGATAGATTCTGATCCAGACCCTTGCGCCTCTCTTGGCATGACGTGTCATTGCAACACGGGCAGCCTCGATCTGGCGGTTGGTGATCCATCTCGGCTCAAGAGCAACAAGACCATACTCTCCGAAAGAGACCTGGTTTCCGCGATGTGCGACACCGTCCCTTGTTCCTCTCTGCTTCTTTCTGTACTTTATTCTTTTAGGACTAAGCATTTCTGATTACTCCTCACTTTGTCTCGACAGCGTCGTCAAGTGCGAACTCGGGAGCCTTCTTGACAAGTGCTCCGGCATCGTCCTTCTTGACTCTGTCATAGATCTCACCGTTGTAGATCCACACCTTGACGCCGATGGCACCGAAGGTCGTGTTTGCAACTGCGAAACCGTAGTCAATGTCGCTTCTGAGAGTGTGAAGAGGAATTCTTCCTTCCTTCACCCATTCAGAACGTGAGATCTCAGCTCCTCCGAGACGGCCGGAGACCCTGATCTTGATTCCCTGGACACCGGCGGCTGTTGCCTTGGTGACAGCGTTCTTCATAGCTCTCTTGTAGGCGATTCTGCCGACAATCTGCTTTGCAACGCTCTGGGCGATCAGCTGTGCATCCTTCTCTGCGTGCTCAAGGCTCTTGATCTTGACCTGAACCTTCTTGGTCGAGCACTTCTGAAGCTGCTCACAGATCTTCTCGATGTTGGCACCCTTGGCACCGATGATGACTCCCGGTCTGCTTGTGCTGATAAGAACAGTCACGCGCTGGGGCTTTCTGCTGATCTCGATGTTGGAGATCTCAGCACCCTGAACCTCCGGGCACTTCATCAGGGCCTTGCGGAGCTGCAGATCCTCATGAAGGGTCTCTGCATACTCTTTCGGATCCACGTACCACTTTGATGACCAGGTTTTGTTGACTCCGAGACGGAATCCTATAGGATTAACTTTCTGTCCCATACTCACTCTCCCAAGATTTCGCTGACTTCAACGGTGATGTGCGACATTCTCTTGAGGAGGATG
>JAJBWA010000127.1:0-3461 GCA_031935845.1 bacterium
AATGAGCAATATTATCGAAAAATACAGGTCAGATGTTTTCTCTACTGAAAAATGCAATACCGGACGTCAGATAGAGCTGGACATCGGAAAGGCCATACCTATCTTTTGTCTCGCATTCGTACACTGCGTGATCGAATGCTGCACGGACGCACAGCTTCTGCACGGAATCCCGTTCCTGTTCGATTCCATCATCGGCGGACCCATCAGCGGTCCGATGTTCCTGTTCTGCATGGGGGCCACGGTCCATTACTCCAGAAGCTTCTCTCCCAGAGAGATGGCGCTGCGCGGGCTCAAGCTCTGGAGGGCGGGCTTCATACTCAACATCTTCAGGTTCCTGATTCCGTTCCTGATCGGTTGGGCACTCACGGGCGATGTTGAGAAATACATCGAGCCGCTGCCGTTCTATATGTTCGGCAACGACGTGCTCCAGTTCGCCGGCCTTGCCATGCTGGTGATAGCTCTCTTTATGAGGCTGAAGTTCCCCAGGAAAGTCATGTTCGCCATTGCTCTTGCGTTCTCCGTGGCGGGGACGTTCCTGCGCGGTACCGACATGGGGAACGATGTGCTGAACATCATGTTCGGATGGGTCATCGGTACGGTGAACGAGGCGGACCTCATCATCTCGGACTTCCCGCTGCTGAACTGGCTCTTCATTCCGGTGTGCGGCTACATATTCGGATCGGTTCTGATCCACGTGAAAAACAAGAACCGCTTCTACACATCGTTCGCACCCGCAATGCTTGTAATCGCCGTGGCTGTGATGGTCATTGAATGTCATTACAGGGTGGGATGTTTCGGAGACGGTCAGAATGCATACTATCATCTCTATACATATGATGCGCTGTGGTTCCCCTTGCTGACCATAGGTCTGCTGGGCATGTGGTATGGAGTTTCGTCGTTCCTGCCCGAGACAATCCTGAAGTTCTTCACCTACACCAGCCGGCATATCACGAAGTTCTATTGCATCCACTGGGTATATGTTCGCCTAATCACCAACGTGTTGCTGTTCGTCCTGCTGGGAACGCAGGTCATACCTCTGTGGGCGGTGATGCTTCTGAGTCTGTGCATTGTTCTGATGACGTATCTGTCGTTGTCGGTGTATAATGGATTCAAGGCCCGGAGGGTAAGGGAAACGGCATGAAGAAAAAAGGGCGGACTACACTCAGGAAGAAACTACTCGCTGGAATGATCGGCTTCGCCTTGGCGCTGTTCTTCTTTACCTCCGTGTTCGTCGGTTTCTACTATTACCGCACCGAAATGCAGGAATACTCCGATACCGCATATTCCTATGCGCGCACGGCCTCCAATCTCATCGACGGAGACCGAGTGCTCCGGTACCTGGATCCGGATGGGCCCGGTGAGGATGAATACTACATGGCAATCATGAAGTATCTGGTATCGGCCCGGAATGAGAATCCCATCATGAAGTACTTCTATGTGTTCGTTCCGCACGAGGACGACCTCACCTATGTATGGGATGCCGAGGGCGTCGAAGGTGCCTCTCCGCTCGGGTATACTGAGGAGTACATGGACGGTGGAAAGGAAGCCGTCGATGCGGTGTTCAACAAGGAGCCTGCCCAGAAGGTCCTTGTATTCGATGACGAGACCTACGGCCGCATTTCCTGCGCTTATTATCCGATTTACAACAGTGACGGAGAACCGGTGGCGGTGGTAGGTGTCGATCTGGCGATGGAAGGCATAGAGCACGAACTCATGCTGTATTTCCTTGTAATCATCGCTGCTATTTCATTCGTCTCTGCCGTCATGATCATCATCTATTACTTCCAGCTCAACAGGATGCTGGTTAAACCGATCAGTGAACTGAATGCGGCCACCAAGGGTCTGGTTGGAAACCTGGACAAGAAGGTGAAGTTCAGCCTCGACATCCATACCAATGACGAGATCGAGGAACTCGCCGGTACGTTCAAGAAGACCAACGCTGATCTGAGAAAGTACATCAAGGAACTTTCGACCGTGACCGCGGAGAAGGAAAGGATCGGCGCCGAGCTCAATGTCGCGACCAGAATCCAGGCCGACATGCTGCCGAGCATCTTCCCGGCCTTCCCGAGACGCGACGAATTCGATCTCTTTGCCTCGATGTCCCCTGCAAAGGAAGTTGGAGGCGATTTCTACGATTTCTACCTTATCGATGATGACCATATCGCGCTGGTTGTGGCCGACGTGTCCGGCAAGGGCGTTCCGGCAGCACTGTTCATGGTGATTGCAAAGACCCTGATCAAAAGCCGCGCCATGCTGGGAGAAAGCCCGTCCCAGATTCTCTACAACGTCAACAACCAGCTCAGCGAAGGCAATGAATCCAGCATGTTCGTAACGGTCTGGATTGCGGTGATCCAGCTTTCCACCGGAAAGGGACTGGCCGCCAATGCCGGTCACGAGCATCCGGCCATCCGCCGTGCGGGAGGAAAGTACGAACTTTCGGTCTACCGTCATTCGCCCGCCGTGGCCATGATGCCCGGCATGAAGTTCCCGGAGCATGAGTTCGAGCTTCATCCCGGCGACTCTCTCTTCATGTATACCGACGGTGTCGCCGAGGCGGTTGACCCTGCATATGAACAGTTCGGTACCGACAGGATGCTGGAGGCGCTGAACAAGAATCCCGATGCTTCGCCCAAGGCACAGGCAAAGGCCGTACGGGCCGCGATTGACAAGTTCGTTGGTGAAGCCGAGCAGTTCGACGACATCACCATGCTGTGCCTGAAGTACACCGGACCGGATAAGAAAGAATCGGAAAACAGTCCGGAACAGTAACCGTCAGAGCGAATCCTTCACGAAATCTATGAACGTCTCGTCCGCAAGTGGAAGCGGTTTGCCCTTGAGCCACACGAACAGGTATTCCACGTAACGGCCCGAGTTGACGATTTCCTTTGCGACTATCTGCTGGTTCAGGACGTAGGATGTCTTGGGAAACAGGCTGATTCCCACGTTGCAGCCGGCCAAGGCTGCAACATCCAGATAGTTGTCCATCTTGCATACAATCCTGGGTTCGGATTTGATTTCCTTGAACCATTCGTAGATCATGTCGTTGATGGATTCGCGGCTCGGGACTATCAGCGGCTGGTCCTTCAGCATGGACAGGTCCAGCGTCTCCCCGGGGAGGGAGGACAGCGGGTTGTCCCTGCTCATGAATGCAGTCATCTTCTCCTGTCCTACCTTGAAGCTGTGCAGCAGGGTCTGGTCACAAGGGGACGTGATGACGGCAAGGTTGATCAGGCCGCTTCTCAGGCGTTCTATGAGCTCGTCGCTGTTTCCGTCCATAATCCTGAACTTTATCTCAGGGTACTTGCGTATGAAAGATTCGATCCATTTGGATGCTATGTCCGGGGCGGATCCTTCCACAAGACCTATGGAGATGGTCCCGTTCATCCCTTTGCCCATCAGCTTTATCTCGCTGGATGTTTTCTCTGACAGGCTGAGGATTTCCTTTGCGTGCCTGTAAAGAA
>JAJBWA010000128.1:0-7373 GCA_031935845.1 bacterium
CTGCAGTTATGATAAGCTGCAGTGCCGATGACATCATGAATGCCGGAGGCAAGCTGGAGACTCTCGGAACAGCCGGTATGGGAAAGGCAGGCGAGAAAGCCGTGGCCGGTGCGGTTGATTCCGTCAGCAGCTTCGTCGGCAGATACGAAGACTGCCTGAAGTCTCCGCGTACCGTCCTCACTACCAGGGACGGAACGCTGCATGCCACGTATCAGCTGGAAGTCGCCAATATGGGAAGGAACGCACTGTTCCTCAAGAATACTTCCGACGGGGACAATGTGGACGGAGACAAGACTATCGTCGATATGGTCAACTCCATCGTAGCCGGAATAGAAGCCGCAAAGAGCACGGGTCTTTCCGACAAGGCAATCAGGGATGCCCTGGATGCAAGGTACGAAGGAAGGTTCTCCGGTGCACAGTATGTCAGTTACCGCTATTTCGGAGGTGTCCTCCAGTGCTGGACGGCAATGAACGACGTCCTGTCCAATCTGGACGGCATCATCGACATAGTGAATCCGATTGCAGAAGCCATCGGCTTCCAGGAGCAGGTGACGCCTGTCTGCCAGAAGATCAAGGAAGTGGCGGACAACATCCGGTCCTTCAAGCTCCTGTTCCCGATCCAGGGACATGACTTCTTCATGGTACTCGACAAGGCTGCCAACATTGCAGGCAACCATTTCATGCTCATAGCCAACATCATCATGGGCAACTATCCTCCCGGAAGCGGAAGCAGCGGTAGCCAGGGTGGCGGTAGCCAAGGTGGCGGCGGAAGCCAGGGCGGAGGCGGAAGCCAGGGCGGAGGCGGAAGTCAAGGCGGTGGCGGCAGCCAGGGTGGCGGAGGAAGCCAGAGCAAGCCGAACGCCGCAATCGAAGAGCTCAAGAAAATCCCCGACAGGATTTCCGAGTATGTCGGAGACAGGACCTATCAGACCGTCGGAGACAAGATGGCCGTGTGCCTGGTCTACGACATCCTCGACGCCGTCAAGGTCGTACTCGACACATATGTTGCCCAGCATCCCGATGAGGAACTGTTCGAGGAATATGCGGACCTCAACTACAAATGGGTGCTTGCCAACTGCGGTGCCCAGCTCGACAGGGTCATGTCCGACCTGACGCTGCTTGCATACATCTACGACATCCGTCTGGATGTGGCCGGAATCGTCGGCGGCCTGCTGCCGAACGGCTGAGGTGCTGCACATGAGGAAGACCGCTGCTGTCCTGATGGTTGTCCTGATTGCCGTCGGTGCAGTCTTTGCATCGGGCGTAAAGGATGACGGAGCCTATCACGGCGTGACGGACAATGCCTTCAGGCCCACGACGGTGAACAGGACCGATGCCCTCGAGTACGGTCTTTTCGTGAATGCCGCTTCCTTTGCAAAGGGCGGCTTTGAAATCGAGTTCCCGTATCTCGAGTCTTCCTCATACAACATAGCATCTGCCGTAAAGGATAAAGGCGTTGCGCAGGCGCTGTCGAACATCACCAAGTTCAAGGCTACGAGAAACGACTGGATCACATACATACTGGGTCTGGTGATGGCCTCCGGTGCGGGGTACAGCAATGTTCTGTCGGCAGATGTCGGTACAGGAGCCATCGTTGGCAACTGGGGATTCGCCCTTGATGCCAAGGCGGGGATCCAGGCCATGCCTACCATCGTCAACGGACAGCCTGGCCGATCGGCATCTCCGATAGGCAACGGATACGTCCCGACGGTCGATGTAGCGCTGTCGGTGGGATACGGCAAGCGGGTACTGGAAAGCGACAAGGTCAACATCGACATCGGCGGAGCACTTCACCTGGAAAGGAAGGTCTATCTCCACCAGATAACGCTGTCCGTGCTTTCCGAATTCCTTGATAATCCAAACGCCATCGACTCCGTGCGGGCCCGCGGAGGATTTGCGGTCCCGATGGATTTCGGCATCACGCTTGGCCTTTTCGGCGGTAAGGTGGAACTGTCTGCCATGGCCGACAACCTCAACGGCATCTACTACATGTGGGACTATGCCAATTACAAGGATGCCCTGCTGATGAGGTCCGGCACGGACGACTACATAATGATGACGCCGTTCGAACTCAGCTTTGCCGCCGGATTCGATCCCGGATTCAAATACGTCAATCCCTCCGTATATTTCGAGTTCACGGGGTTCAATAGGTATGTGGAGAAATGCAACGAAAGCGGAATCAGCCTGCGTGAACTGTTCAGACACATAGACGCAGGCGTGAGCCTGGACATTCTGAATGCGTTTGAACTCAGGGCGAACTACAGGTACGGATATCCCGAGATCGGCGCAGCCGTGGATGTGTTCGGAAACATGGTGGAGCTTTCATACGGTTTCCAGGAGGCCGGAGCCGAATACGGACTCAAGCCCGTTGACCACCTGACCGTCAGGGTAAGGCTGGGATACAGCCGCTGAAGACTCCGTTTATTTTCTTTTTGTAAAAATTTCTGTTTGTAAGCCGGATTCCTCCATGTTATAATTTTAATTTGATAGGCATATCAGAAGTGTAACAGGTGAAAGGATGAACAAGAGCATCTTATTGGACAATTACTCTCCGGCAGCAGACATAGTCGTCACGGCTCTCTGCTTCGTCATGTTCACTCTGGTTCTATTCTCATACGTCAGCAGGAAAAGGAGTTCCAAGCTGTTCCTGACCATGATCGGTCTGGCACTGATTTCGGCGTGGACCGACATCTCATTCTACACGCTGGCGGTCAGTCCCGGCATGGAGGTGCTTGCCAACTGGGTGCGGTGCATTTACCATGCCACTCTGTTCCTGATTTTCGTCTACTACGTTGCGTACGTATGTGAGGCCACGCGTTATGAGAAGACCCGTATATACGTCATGGTGGCCAACCTGCTGTTCGCACTGGTGCTCCTGGCGGATATCGTAACCACGGCCAGCGGCATCACGTTCACTGTGGAATCCACAGGAATCCGTTTCATCAGGCACGGAATCTTCATCTACGGATACACTGCATTCCTGGTTCTCATCACCATTCTGCTGGTTCGGGTCAGAAACCTCCTGTTCCGCAGGGTCATGTTCAGTTTCTTCGGAACCATAATGATTTCGTTCATGTTGCTTCTTGCGCAGGGACTCAGCGGACAGTCGTCATTCACCGTCGCTGCCCTGTCCCTGCCGATGATCGCCGTGATGTACATGCTGCATTCCAATCCCTATGATGCATTGCTCGGAACAAACGACCTCCAGGCGATGCGGGAGACAGTGAGGTTCTACCACTACAAGAAGTACGGCTTCATGTATATGAGCCTTTACCTGAAGGTGTTCGACGAGGAGGGCAGGGAGATGCCGGAGGATATCAAGACCCTCATCAGGCAGTTCTCGTTCAAGTTCTTCAGGCGATGGAAGATGTTCAAGGTGGGAAACGGCCACATCGTCCTGGTGTTCATCAAGTCGAAGAATCCTGAATATGAAAAGCGCGCGCAGGGTATGCTGGATGCCTTCTTCCCCCTCTACGACAGATATCATTATGAGTACAAGATCGTTGTCGGTGAGGCCATAGACGAAATCAGCGAGAAGGGACAGTATCCCGAATTCATCCGCAGCATCCACAGGAACATGCCTGCCTGCTCCGTCCACAGGGTATCGGCCGAGGACTACGATGTCTTCAGACGGTCCGAATACATCCTTTCCGAGCTTGAGGACATCTACCGCAAGAGCGATCTTGATGACCCGCGCGTGCTCGCGTACTGCCAGCCGGTGCTCAACGCCAGAACCGGAAGATACGAAAGCGGTGAGGCGCTGATGCGTCTGGATCTCAAGGAAACCGGAATCATTTCTCCGGACGAGTTCATACCGCTGGCCGAGGAGCAGGGGCTCATCCATGTCCTCACCAAGATAATCCTCAAGAAGACCTGCGACGCCATCCTCACTTTCGTAGGAGAAGGCCTGTCGCTCAAGAAGATTTCAGTGAATGTTTCTCCTCTGGAACTCAAGGACAATGGTTTCCGCAATGACATCATGAACATCATCGGCATCAGCGGAGTTCCGGTGGACAAGATCGCCATCGAGATCACCGAGTCCCGCAACGAAAGCGACTTCCTTGTCATGAAGGAGACCATCGAGGAACTGAAGGCAAATGGCATTCTCTTCTATCTTGACGACTTCGGAACCGGATACAGCAACATGGAGAGGATCATGGAGCTGCCGTTCGACATCATCAAGTTCGACAGATCCCTTGTTCTGGCTGCAGGCGCGGACGAGCGTTCCAGGAACATGGTCGCAAGCCTTGCCAGGATGTTCACGGAAATGAGGTTCAGGGTACTGTATGAAGGTGTGGAGAAGGAGTCCGACGAGGAGCTGTGCAAGAGCATGTCCGCCTACTTCCTGCAGGGCTTCAGGTACTCCAAGCCTGTTCCCATCCTCGAGATGAGGAATTTCCTCGGAAAGAAGTCCGATTGATTTTCTTCTGATTCACTCCGCCAGAGCGGCGAGCTCCTCCCATCTTGCATAATCTCCAGCCAGCAGGGTATCGATCTCCCTGTATCTTTTCTGTCTGGTTCCGTCCTGGTCGGCCTGGCCTGAAGTGAAGAACTGCTCCAGTTCCTGTTTTTCCGTCTCGAGATCCTCTATTGTCTGCGTGAGCTCTTCGAATTCCTTCTTTTCCTTGAAAGAAAGTCCTTTCTTCTTATGCTCACGCGGGCGCTCTGCCGCGGGCTTTGCCGTATCCGAAGCTGCCTTCTGCTGCTGGACCTGCGTGCTGTGGTAATCCGAATACGTGCCTTCGAAACGGCGGGCCTCGGGCATGACTATCAGCTCCGTGCACGTGCGGTCCAGGAACGCCCTGTCATGGCTTACGGCAACCACGCAGCCGTTGAAGTCCAGAACATACTGTTCAAGGCGTCTCAGGGTATCGATGTCCAGATCATTTGTCGGCTCGTCAAGAACAAGGAAGTTGGGGTTGCGTACCAGCGTGCTCAGCAGGTACAGGCGCCTTCTTTCGCCTCCGGAAAGAACTCCGATGGGCAGCCTGTGGAACGATGACGGGAAGCCGAACAGCTCCAGAAAACGCGCCGGGGTGACGGCGTAGTCTCCGGAAAGAACTATGAGTTCGCTGATCTCTGAGAAGAACTCGATGGGCGTCTTGTCCAGCGGAAGGTTCACGGAAGTCTGGTCGTAATAGCCGAACACCGTGTTCACGCCGGTGTCCACAGTTCCGCCTTCAGGCGCAAGGTTGCCGGTGATTACTTCAAGCAGCGTGCTTTTGCCGCTTCCGTTGGGGCCGATTACGCCGAAGCGCTGTCCCTTGACGAACTCCAGGCTGAAGCCGTCGAGTATCTTCCTGCCGCCGCGGCTCACGCTGACGTCCTCAAGCTCCAGAATCTTCTTGCCCATGCGCCGCGCAATGCTGGAGAACGCACGGGTCTCTTCCTCGGCCTTGGTCCGCTGACCCAGCATGTCCTCTATGCGCTGCTTGCGGCCGCTGTCCTTGCCGGTCCTGGCCTTGGGCCCCCTGTGCAGCCACTCGAGCTCGCGCCTGAGTATGGTGGCCAGCCTGTCCTGCTCCTTCTGAAGTGCGTTGATGCGTTGCTCGCGCCCTTCAAGGAAGCTGGTGTAGCCGCCTTCGTAGAAGTGGCCCTTGCGTCTGTCGATTTCAAGGATTCGGCTGCAGATCCTGTCCAGGAAGTATCTGTCGTGCGTCACCAGAATGACCGTGAACTTATCCGATCCCAGATGTTCCTCCAGCCATTCAATGGCAGGGATGTCCAGATGGTTGGTGGGCTCGTCAAGAAGCAGGATGTTGGGTTCGATGGCAAGGATACGCGCTATTGCCGCCTTTTTCTGCATGCCGCCTGAAAGAACGGACATTGTTGTGTCCAGCGGGCGGTCTACGCCGAGCTCCGTGAGGAACCGCCTGTAGCGGTCCTCTATGTCCCAGATCCCCAGCGCCTCCATCCTGTCCATCAGCTGGTGGTCTCCTGATTCGTATCGCACAAGCATACGGACGTGCGGGTCATTGCTCAGCCTCAGGAACCGGGCAAGAGTGCATCCTTCCGGGAAGCTGACGTCCTGCTCCAGGAATGCCAGGCGCAGCGAACTGTTTATGGTGATCTTGCCCTCTTCGGGCTCAAGCGTGCCGGCTATCAGCCTCAGCAGCGTGGACTTTCCCGCACCGTTCTTTCCGATGATGCCCAGCTTCTCTCCGGTATCCAGGCCGAAGCTCAACTCTGAGAAAAGATAGTCATCCTTGACGGATTTTGCGACGTTGTATACGGAAAGCGCGTTCACAGGTCTGTTTTAGCAGAAAGATGTTTCATCTTCAAGCAATATTCTATAGTATTCAGGTATGCAGAAAGGTTTGCAGAAGGACATCACGCTCAGGCTCCCGCCGCACAAGGCCTATGACGAGCTGCAGCTGCGCAAGGCGCTCGGAATCTCCGGTTCCGACACCTTCGTCATACTCAGGAGGTCGGTGGATGCCCGCAGGCGCGACATAATGATAGACCTTGTCTGCCGCATCAATCCCCAAAGCCCTGTTGCAGAGCCGATCGAGATGAAGGATGCATCATCTGCATCAGCTCAGGCGGTTATAGTCGGCAGCGGTGCGGCAGGCCTTTTTGCCGCCATGACATTGCTCGAGCACGGAATCAGACCCATAGTCCTGGAGCGCGGCAAGGATGTCCATGCACGCCGTGTTGACATAGCAAAGATCTCCACGCAGGACATGGTGGACTCCGATTCCAACTACAGCTTCGGTGAAGGCGGCGCCGGCACGTATTCCGACGGAAAGCTTTATACACGGAGCAAGAAAAGGGGAGAGAACTCCAAGGTCCTGGGCACCTTCGTGCGTTACGGAGCATCCGACGACATCCTCTGCGATGCCCATCCGCACATCGGCACCGACAGGCTTCCCAAGATAATAGAGAACATCCGCAACGCCATCATAAGCCACGGAGGATACGTGCGCTTCCGCACCAAGGTCACATCCCTTGTGCTTGACGGCGGCCGCTGCGTGGGAGTCAGGGCAGTCGATCTTTCCACGGGGGAGGAGCTTTCCTTCGACGGGCCCGTGATTCTTGCCGTGGGCAACGCCGCGCGCGATACTTTCCGGATGCTTGCCGGTCTTGATGTGGCCATGGAAGCCAAGAGTCTTGCCATGGGCGTGCGCCTTGAGCATCCGCAGCATCTGATAGACCAGATCCAGTACCACAACCCGGCAGGCAGGGGGCAGTTCCTTCCTGCTGCTGAATATACGTTCACGACACAGGTGGATGTGGACGGCAGGCGCGCAGGCGTCTACTCGTTCTGCATGTGCCCGGGAGGTTTCGTGGTTCCGGCGGCATCGGACGCCAACCAGGTGGTTGTCAACCGAATGTCTCCTGGCAACCGCGGCTCCAAGTGGGCCAACAGCGGC
>JAJBWA010000129.1:0-11905 GCA_031935845.1 bacterium
ACGGAATCGTCGACGAAATCGTATTGCCGAAAAGTCTGGCATTTTGTTCAGACAACATATAGTCCCATCTCTTCTTCCCTTCAGCCCCGTCGGACAACGGCGGGGCTTCTCTTTTGTTTACGCGCTGAGCGCGTCTTCTTTCCCCTTCCGGATAGGAGGACCCGATGGAAGGACTCAACAAAGAAGATGAAGAGAAACTTGCCGAAAGAATAAGAATCAGGCAGAAGTACGATTATCTGTACAGGGAACAGGGTGAGCCGGAAAATCCGGAAACCCGACCTACGAACCTGGACCGCCTGACGGAAAAGGACCAAAAGCAGATGGCCGATTTCATCTGCAGCCTCATCTGGGGAAACGACTGCGAAGCCTGCCCCTGCGGCATGCAACACTGCAACGAGGTATTCAACGCCAGAGCCAAATTACTCGGCCTCGACCCCGAACTCGATTCCACCCTCAATGACCCCAGACTCAACGACAACTGCCAACTGGCTGTCGGTATGTGGCTGCAAAGCCCTGATGGGGAATTTATCCTTACCCCGGCAATGCTGCCCGAATCGTCCGCCGCGGTACCCCCCGTTGCCGACTGATCCAGTTTCGGGTATACTGTCATTGTCCGTTTCCGGTTTTTCGAGATTGTCGGAGATAAAAGCAATTTTTCCGCACATCACGGTTATCGGAATCAATAGCGAAAAAGGACCTCACGGCAAAACACTGTTCTGTCGGAGTCAGCAAAGAAAGACTCCTGCCGTGACCTCCTGAATAACGGGGATTTTGTCGGAGTTAGCAAAGAAACTCCACAGGAATTGTCCAGGCTTTTCAAGGTTCTTTTTTTTATCAGATCCGGGAACGCCGTCAAGATTTCCAGCACTCCCTTCCCTTTCTGGTGTAACATTTGGACTGATTATGATGAAAACTCTTCTACCCTGGATACTTTGTTTCGTTGCCGCGCAGGTCATTCTGAGCCTGCTGCAGTTCGCACTGAGGAAACGCCGGCCCAAGACAGCTGTCCGCATATGCATCATCCTGCTCAAGGCTCTACTGGCTGCAGTCCTGGCATTTCTGGTCATTGCGGGACCGAAGTTCCTCCGTCCGGTGGGTTTCCCGCTCGCAGCCTTCTACGCAGCGTTGCTCCCTGATGCCGTAGCGGATCTGATCGTCACGCTGTGGTGCCTGATAAGACACAAGGAAAGAACGTTCATGAAGGTAAGGATCCTGAGTCTTGTCCTGGGACTGGCCTTCTTCATCTACGGAACGGTCAACATGGAGACCGTTACGCCGAACTACAGTACATTCAGTTCACCCAAGCTGACGCAGGAATACAAGCTGGTATTCATTTCCGACCTGCATGTCGGAAGTTCACAGAGCATGGAAGTCACGAGAAGGACAATCGAAGGCATCCGCGCCGAACAGCCGGATTTCGTCATCCTCGGAGGAGACATAACCGACGACTACACGACCAAGGAAGAGCTGGAGGAAACCTATCGTCTGTTCGGGTCCCTTGGAGTCCCTGTCTACTACATAGACGGCAACCATGAGATAGTGCAGCATGCCGAATATATGAAGGGCGGACTGAACTACACAAACCAGGAACTGATGGATATCGTGAGGAAAAACGGGATCAGGATTCTGTGCAACACCTATGCAAGCATCGCTTCGGATCTGATTCTGCTGGGCCGCGAAGATGCAGCGATGAAAGATCCCATACCTGATTCCGTCATGTCCAATCCAGAGCCGGAGAAGTATCTCGTTGTCGCCGACCACCAGCCCGTAAGAGTACCGGAGAACCAGGCTCTGGGAGCCGACCTCCAGCTTTCAGGCCATACACATGCGGGACAGCTGTTCCCGCTCAGCCTGATCTACATGCCTTTCATCCCTGTGGTGGGAGAGTATGATTATGACGGAGGCACGATCCTGTATGTGTCTTCGGGAGCATCCGGATGGCGATTCCCGTTCAGGACCGACTACAGATGCCACTACGAAGTAATCACGCTTAGACCTGAGAAGTGAAGCTCAGATCAGGCTCTCCAGCTTTTCCCTGATGGCGCTGGCCGAAGGCGGGCAGCCGGGCACGTTTGTACCGAACAGACGTGTGCAGTTGCCTATGCCTATGCCGCTTGCGCTCTTTCCCCTGAAACCCTGGCCGATGCAGATGTCCTTTCCCGACAAGGATCTCAGTTCGCCGTTCTCATCCATTCTGGCAAGTGCATTGATGAGGTTGGCGTAGCATGCAGAACACGCCGAATCCTGTGTTATGTACTTCTCCAGCTGCCTGGCCCTGCCGGTGGACCTTGCGGGGATACATATGGCCTGATTGAGTTCCGTCACCTTGAGTTTCGAAAGATCGCGTTCGCCGACTTCCAGCTTTTCCGAATACCTGATGTAGCCGATTTCGTCCGGGGAGAATCCCATCTGTGTGGCGCAGAAACAGTCCATCAGAAGCGGATCGGTTCCTGCGAACATCCTGTATGAGTACACGGGAGTACCGCCTTCCTCGAAATCCAGATCTCCGTTGATGCTGTCGACAATGATGAAATCCTGGCGGATTGCCTTGTTCAGAAGAGCTATGGGTTTGTGGAGACCCAGTGAATGGAACACCCTCTTCGATCTGTCGGAGAGCAGTCCCTTCATGTTCTTGAGGGCGCATGTCATCAGGGTCTGGCAGTGGCCCTTCATTACCGGAAGGTTGATCAGGAAATCCAGTCCGATGGCCTCTTTCGACAGCTCCATGGTGATCCCGTCGATGGTCTGCTTGATATAGGCATCTGATTTGACATCGACAAGCGGAACGTTGTACTTTGCCGAAATCTGCGGATAACCGTTGACGGCAAAGGCACGCCGTGTGTCATCACCCACCCAGGAGCTCTCGATTATCCTGATGTCATGGAATCCGTGATCCTGAAGATACTCGATGACGGCAATGACTATCTCCGGATGAGTGACTGCCCCGTAGTCTGCAGTGGAGGATGTAATGAGGTTCGGCTTCAGCCCGATCTTCCTGCTCCTGTCTCCTATCATGGAGGCAAGGTCGCAGCTTTCCATGAGCCTTGTTGCCATCTCATGCGCGTCTTTTCCGTAAATGACCTGGATTTCGTTCTTCTGCATGATTCAAGTTTCCATCATCGGAAACTGTTTGTCCAGCAGGGTTTCGGAATGGAAACATTTGGTATATAGTAAGGTAAACTGCGGAAATCCCGCTTCAGGAGTTAATGATGGCTTTGGCAATTGTTCTGTTTCTTGTCGGCTTTGTCCTTCTTATCAAGGGAGGAGACTGGTTCGTCGACGGCGCTGTAGGAATCGCGCACAGGTATCACATACCGGAAATCCTCATCGGAGCCACGATTGTATCGATCGGAACGACAATCCCGGAGGTCATGGTCTCGTCAATGGCCGCCGCCGTGGGTCAGAGCCAGACGGCATACGGCAACGCCATCGGTTCCGTTATCTGCAACACGGCACTGATAGCGGCCATAACCATAGCGGCGAAGCCGAGCATGGATGTTGACACCAGGACTTTCAGAACCCCTGTCATCTTCTTCTTCATCGCGGCGGCATTATACTCCGTGACCGCATACACCGGCGGCTATTTCTCAAGGACAATCGGAATCATTCTCCTTGCGATTTTCATCGCCTACATGGCCATAACGGTACGCCAGGCCTTTACCGGCAGACTGGTCATTGATCCGGAGGAAGAAGAGGAAGGAGACAAGAAGGAGAATCCGCTCTGGAAGGATATCCTCTTCCTTATCCTCGGCGCCGCAGTCATTGCCTTGGGAGCGAAGCTTCTGGTGGACAACGGAAAGATCATAGCCGCAGGCCTCGGGGTTCCGGAGTCCGTCATCGCACTGACGTTCATCGCCCTGGGCACTTCGCTGCCTGAGCTGGTGACGGCAATAACATCCTTGGTCAAGGGCCATTCGTCGCTCTCCCTGGGAAACATCGTGGGCGCAAACCTGTTCAATCTGGTGCTCGTCAGCGGAATGGCGGTGACTATCAAACCGTTCAATGTACCTGCAGACAAACTCATTGCAGGGCGCAACGCATCGCTTGTTGTGGATATCCCGCTGATGCTGTTTGTCATGGCCTTCATGACTGTACCGGCCCTTTGTACGAAGAAACTGCGCAGATATCAGGGAATAATTCTCCTGATTGTCTACGCAGCTTATGTGGCTTTCCAGTTCTTCTTCTGATCTGATCCGATTACTTTATCAGCAGTGATGCAGCCTCGTCATCGATGAAGAGATTCCAGTCCGGATGGGTCTTCATCAGTGTGGCCGGCACCATGTTGTTCACCGGCTGTGTGATGGTGTCGTAGACTGCCTTTGCCTTGACTGCATGCGGAACCACCGAGACTATCACCTTGCATGACATGATCTGCCTGGGGAGCATGGAGATGGCCTGTCTGGGGACATCGTCCTCGGTTGCGAACCAGCCCTCGCCCACCTGCTGCATGCGGCACTTGTGGTCCAGGTTCACGATCCTGTAGGCGTCCGTGGTATCGAAGTCTGCAGGAGGATCATTGAATGCGATGTGTCCGTTCTCGCCTATTCCGATGACCCCGAGATCGATGACATCGCTTCTGAGTTCTTTTGTAAGCCTCTCGATGTTCTTCTTCACGTCACCCTCGCCTTCCACGAAATGGGCTGCCTTGGGATGTACGATGTTGACGAACCTCTCCTTGAGGTACTTGCGGAAAGATGCGATATGGGTCTCCGGAAGATCCACATACTCGTCCAGATGGAACATCTCGACCCTGGACCAGTCCACGTCCATCTTCACGAGGGCATCGAACATCTCGAACTGGCTAGCGCCGGTCGAGAGGACTATCCTTGCATGGCCTTTCTCGGCTATGGCCCTGTTGATGACTTCTGCGATCTTTGCCGCAGCCTTGCGCCCGTTCTCGACGGGAGTTGAAGAAACAGAAATGTTGATGTTCATTTGGCACCTCATCTCACGGCGTTTCCGCCGATGAAAACCTTCTTTATGTCGATATCGTCATCGCAGACCACAAGATCCGCGTTCTTTCCACTGTCAATGGATCCGATTTCTCCGTCCATACCGATCAGCGCGGCCGGCTGAAGACACAATATCCTCGAGACCTCGTCCATTTCAAGTCCCACTATCCTGTGGAGTGTCCTTGCCAGCCTGTCTCCGGTGGCCACGCTTCCGGCAAAACACGTGCGGTCCGGCATCTTGGCAATTCCGTCCTCGATGATGCAGGGTGTTCCGTTGTTCTTCGGGCCCAGCAGCGACGGGCCTTCAGGCATTCCGGCTCCCCTCATGCTGTCGGAGCATGCGATTATCCGGCGGTGGTCCTTGAGCTTGAATATCATTTCAAGGAGCTCGGGCGGAAGGTGGCTGCCGTCGCATATCAGCTCCAGATTCATGCCGTCGATCAGATAGCCGCTCTCAACCGCACCCAGGACCCTGAATCCTCCGCGTCTGGTGATGGTGCTCATCCCGCTGTAGAAATGGGTGAGCAGGTTCAGGCCCCTGTCATATGCTTCCGACATGATGTCGTATGTCGCAGCAGTATGGGCAGCAGACACAACAATGCCCTGTTTCACCATATCCTCTATGAATTTCATGGCACCAGGTCTTTCCGGAGCCACCGACCAGCGCTTTATCAGACCGTCTGCAGATTCCAGGAGCGCATTGTAATGCCGTGGCTCGGGGTCCCTGATGTATCTGGGATCCTGTGCTCCCTTCTCGACCATGTCGAAATAAGGACCTTCAAGATGGGTTCCCGGCATGCGGGCACATGACGTCAGTTCTCCGGCATCCTGCCGGGCCTTTACTTCCCTGAGGTTCTTCAGGAAGAGGAACATGTCATCATCCGAACATGTAAGGGTTGTGGGCAGACAGGTAGTTGTTCCGTGGCGGGCGTGGTTCGAGCCTGCACCGATTATGTCATCGGCCGTGCCGTCCATGAAGTCGGACCCTCCGCTTCCGTGGGTATGGAGATCCACAAAGCCGGGCATGATGTAGTCACCGCCGAAGTCAAGGACTTCCTCTCCCGGCCGCGCAGGAATATCCGGAAGAGATATTTCCGTTATCTTTCCGTCCGCAATGCGGACCGAACCGCCGACGATGCGGTCCTCAAGAACCAGTCTTCCCTTAAGTATCATTGCTACGAGACCTCGCACGATGGATTATAGCACATGCGCGAGCGTTAGTAAAAAATATTAGTTGCTTTACCCCCTAGGTATGATAGAATGGTTTTACACTAATGTGGAAATAGCAAACAGGAGGCTATAATGAAGAAATTACTGGTTATCTTACTGGTTCTGGCAACTGTCTTCTCGGCAGTGTTCGCACAGGCCGCAACAGAAGCCCAGAAGAAAGACGCTAAAATGGAGCTCGTCCTTCTGAGCGCAGGAAAGGAAAAAGAAAGCCTTGCAATCATCGAGGCATTCAATGCAGTGTATCCCAACATCACGGTGACCCACCTGGAGAAAGACTCCGGTGACGTCGTGACTCTGGTCAATCAGAAGTCATCCGACTCCGACGTCGTCCTCCTGCTCGCTCAGGACAACCTCGAGTCCATCGCAAAGAACATGGTTCCGTACAAGAACGCAAATGATGCCAAGTTCGATGCCGCATACAAGGACGCAGAGAACAGATGGTATGCATGCTCGATGCCACTGCAGACATTCATGTACAACACGGACCTTCTCAAGGGCGATGACATTCCCACGTCCTGGTTCGACCTCGCCGACCCGAAATACAAGGGCAAGATTATCATGACCGACCCGGCATCATCCGGAAGCGCCTATGCACAGCTCTACATGATGTACAAGCTCGCCGGCGACCTCAGCCTGGCGAAAGCTATTGTCGATAACGGCACGGTCTACGTCACCGACTCCAAGGCCGGCCCGCAGGCTGTCGCACGCGGAGAGTATGCTCTGACCATGACAGGCGAGAGCAATGTCTCCACCGCAATCGCACAGGGCAGCCCCGTCACATACTTCTATCCCAAAGAAGGAACCGGAAGAAGAATCGAGGGTGCGGGAATCATCGAAGGTTGCAAGAACCTCGAAGCCGCGAAGATCTTCATGGACTGGTTCACAAGCATTGAAGGAGCAAAGGTAATCAGAAGTGTCGGAAGAAGACCCGTCTCGACAGAAGTCGAGGGACCCGACTTCCTCCCTGCTCTCGACGAACTCCCGTTCTTCGAGTATGACGCAACCGAGGCATCAGCTCTCAAGAAGCAGCTCAAGGCCGAGTTCGCGACATTCCTTTGATCCGTTGAATCATCGGTAAACATGGGCTGCCTGCCTGGCGGGCGGCCCGATTTTTTATCAAGAGAAAAGGAGATATGACATCTCATGAGCAAGACAGTCAGATATGAGCATGTAAACAAGATTTTCGGGCTCGGAACCAAGAACGAGGTCCATGCCCTCAAGGATATTTCTTTCACAATAGAGGAAGGTGAGCTTTTCTGCCTGCTCGGACCATCGGGCTGCGGAAAGACAACCCTTCTCAGGAATACCGCAGGCCTGGATACGATCACTTCCGGAAAGATGTATTACGGCGATGTGGACATCTCCACCATCCCTCCGTACAAGAGGAACATCGGCATGGTATTCCAGAGCTATGCACTATATCCCCATATGTCGATTTTCGAGAATGTTGCTTACGGGCTCAGAGTCAGGAAAACACCCAACGACATCGTAACCAAGAAAGTCAACGAGGTCATGGAACTCGTAGGCCTCCAGGAAGAGCTCAAGCGCAATCCGAGCCCCACGGCCCTCTCAGGAGGACAGCAGCAGAGGGTTGCAATCGCCCGCGCACTGGTCTATGATCCCGACGTTCTGCTACTGGATGAGCCTCTTGCGAACCTTGACGCCAAGCTGCGCCGCTACATGAGGGCAGAGATCCGAAGAATTCAGAAGGCCACCAACATCACCACGATTTTCGTCACCCATGACCAGGAAGAGGCCATGGCCGTAGGCGACAGGCTTGCCGTCCTCAGAAAAGGTGTTGTGGAGCAGATCGGAACATCGGACGAGCTCTACAACCAGCCGAAGAACGCATTCGTCGCAAACTTCATCGGAAAAATGAACTTCTTCAATGCCAAGGTCGTGGCATCCGGCGAGAAGGAAACCATCGCCGAAATCGAGGCCTCCGGAATCAGAGTAGCCATAAAGGCTGACAAGAGACATGTAGAACCCAAGATGGGCGATACAGTTCTCATAGGAGCCAGACCGGAGTATCTTGCAGTGTCATCCGAGCCTACGGACAAGTGCATACCGGGCACTGTCAGAATCATCCAGCATCTGGGTTCATTCATACGTTATGAGGTCCAGATCAGCAGCGATATCTCACCCGTGACCCTGGAGATCGATATGGACAGCCTGCAGCCTGGCATCCATGAAGGAGATTCGGTATTCGTCACATTCGACGGAAGCAGGGTCGCCCTGTTCTCACCGGAGGGAAGAGAGCTATGAGTGCAAAATACTCCATGACTGAAAATGGAGCGGAGACCAGCAGGATCAGGAAATTCTTTCAAAAGGATTTCTCACAGGTCATCATATTCGCAATCCCAATGCTGTTCATTGCTGTCTTCCTGCTCTACCCGATGGCGATTACACTGATCAGGGCCTTCTGGGCACCTGCTGATTATGATTTCGCATTCACGGGTTGGTCGCTTGAAAGCTTCAGAACCTTCTTCAGGACCAGAATCTACCTTAGGGCGCTGCGCAACTCCCTCGTCGTGAGCGTATCCGTCACGCTGCTCTGCATCCTCATCGGTGTGCCGATGGGCTACTGCGTGGCACGCGTCAAAATCCCGGGCAAGAAGCTTTTGGTATCGCTCGGAATCCTGCCGATCATCATGCCTTCGTTCGTAGGCGCCTACACCTGGGTCATCCTTCTGGGAAACAAAGGAATCGTCAGAACTGCATTGAACTTCCTGCTGCGTCCCTTCGGAATCACTCTGCCAAGCATCTACGGAATGTTCGGAATGATTCTGTGTATGACGCTGACCTATTACCCGTTCGTATTCCAGATGCCATATGGGGCATTCTCCGGTGCCAACGCTCTGCTTGAGGAGTCCGCAATGCTCATGGGCGCCGGCAGGGCAAGGATCATGAGAACCATCACGCTGCCGCTGATCATCCCGTCACTGGGTGCCGCGGCTCTTCTGGTGTTCGTCAGGGCCATCGGAAACTACGGAATCCCCGCCGTTATAGGAATCGGAGCCAACAACTACGTGCTTCCCACATTGATCAAGTTCGCATACGGCGGATCCGGAGACATCAACCTGGCATCGGCCATTGCTGTCATAAACGTCCTGATCACCGGACTGGTTCTCTATGTGCAGAAGTACATTGTCTCCAGACACGAATATGAGACTATCTCGTCGACACATACAGATGCTAAACTGCATGAAGGCGTCGGTGTCAGAATCATCGCCATCGTCTTCTGCCTTATCATCCTGATCTTCTCGTTGCTGCCCCAGCTGACAATCATCATCATGAGTTTCTTTACCAAATGGGACGGCCTGCTGCCCACAGGTTTCACCTGGGCAAACTATGCCGGCATCTGGAAGAACTCCGGTCACGAGATGTTCAACTCATTCTTCCTCTCTCTGACCGCAACGCTGATGTGCGCGTTGTTCGGATCCGTTCTGGCCTATATCACAGAAAGAAAGAAGCCAAAGGGAGCCGCCCTGCTGGACCTGTCCATCATGGCCCCGTTCATCCTGCCCGGTACGGTTGTCTCGATTGCCCTGCTCTCCGCTTTCGGAGGAAACGGAATCTTCAAGCTCACGGGCACGTACCTCATCCTGATTATCTCCTACATGATCAGAAGAACCCCGTACGTCTACAGATCGGTTGCGGCGAACCTGACGCAGCTCAATCCGTCGCTTGAGGAGGCAAGTACCATAAGCGGTGCGACCTGGTTCTACACCTTCCGGAGGGTCAGTGTTCCTCTCATTATGCCGGCAATCATTTCCGGATCGGTAATGACGCTGACAACGTTGCTGCAGGAATTGAGCACCACAATCCTGCTGTGCGGAGTCAAGACCAAAACGGTCCCCATCCAGATTTTCAATGCAGTGAACTCGGGAGAACTCGGAAAGGCAAGCGCCCTCTCCACCGTCCTGCTGGTGGTTGTATTCGCAATCATCTACACGATGAACACAAGGAAGGGAACGGATCTCTCGTCTTCGATGAAGATGTAGTGATTTCCTTTTCAAAGTCGACTGCGGCACTCCGGTGTCGCAGTTTTTTTATTTCCCCAGCAGTTCGCAGATCAGAAGCAGATTGCGTGTAATGTGGAACGGATCCTTTACAGGAAGAGCCACCACCTTGTCCTGGGGAAAGCCCTCCCTGGTGAGTATCTGTATCCATTCCCCCGTTTCGTTGTCGGGATTGTTGAAATGACCGAACACATATTCAAACGTCCTGTCATGGATCTTCATGAAACAGTCATCACCCGTGATGCAGTAGAAGAGCAGCGACGCATAGAGTGTCTCGGAATGCACCCACCAGAGTTTGTCGCCCCATCCGCCTTTGACCAGACTGACGGTAGGCTCGGTGCTGTCAGAGATAAACTCAAGCGGTTTTCCGTCAAGATTGACGAAATGAAGGATGCCGCCGAAGCGTTCATCCCAGCCGATCTCAAAGGCCTTTTTCATTATGCCTGCTGCCGTCTGCGTCAGTTCGGGTTTATTCAGCAGGACTGCCGCGTCATGAATGAACCACGAATCCTCTATGGAATGCCCGGGGTTGGCATGCTGTCCCAGAAGTCCTGCCACAGGCCTGTTTTCCCTGCTGATTACCTCGTGGATGATGAAGTCTTCATCCATGAAATGCATCACCACATCCGTTGATGTCCTGTCCATATCTTCAAGCAGCTTGCTGCATACCGCCGGATTGTGTATCCTTGCGGCCTCATTGAGTTCCTTGGCTACGTTGGTCAGTATCATGGGAATGCCATGGGCACGGTATGCCGGATCCAGTGGGTACGGAAGCGTGTTGAACACACCCTTTTCCACTCTTTCCTTTATGGAATCATAAAGCTTCTGTGCAAATCCATAGGCCTGTGCGTTTCCTGCGGCCACGGAATATGCAGCCATTCCTATTACCACAAAGCAATCCGCGTAGATGCTCATGTCCAGAGTTTCGTAGCTGCCGACCTTTTTCGGAGATCCGTCGCGGTCCATCAGGAACACGCAGCGCCAGTCGTCTTTCCCGATGAGGCAGTGCCTTCTCAGGAACTCATAACCGTTTTCCGCAAGGCTGAGGAATCTTCTGCGCTCCGCATCCGTGAACAGCGGTGCCTTCGTGGTGCAGAGCCTGGAGAACATCCACAGGAAACGGCCCTGGCTCCATGAGTATTTGTCATGGCTGACCAGGGTTTTTCCTCTGTTGTCAAAGCAGTTCAGATAGCCGCCGAATTCCCTGTCCTCGCACCTCTGCAGCCAGAAGCGCAGGATGTTGTGCCTGAGTTCATGGGCATAGAAATCGCAAAGTCTCTGCTTTTCCATCCTACAGAATGAACTTCTCCACAACCTTGGCAAAGCCGTCTTCGTCAAAGCGGTCCGTCACATAGTCTGCAATGGCCTTGACCTCATCCGAGGCATTCTCCAGAGTTACGCCGAAAGCAGCCTTCTTGATCATCAGGCCATCCAGCGGCATGCTGTCGCCTATGCTCATCACGTTTTCCCATGTGCAGCCGAGTCTTTCAAGAAGGATCTCCATAGAGGGAACCCTGAGCTTCGGGTCATCGGAAATCTGGATTCCAACAGGCTCTGAAAGGGAGATGCCGGCAAAATCAAATGACTTAGCCTTTTCAAGCATTCCCTGGAACTCATCCTCCGGGATTCCGTATAGGTTGAACTTCTCTGCTCCGATATTCTGTGAGAGAAAATAATCAGACAGCTTACCCTGTACCGTAA
>JAJBWA010000130.1:0-18217 GCA_031935845.1 bacterium
CTCATAAGGCCGTATCCCAGTCTTGCTCCGTCAAGGAAAAGCGGCAGGCCGTATCTGCGGCAGACATCGGAGATTGCAGTGAGCTCGGAGAGGGTATAGAGCGTTCCGTACTCTGTGGGGTGGGAGATGTAGACCATGCCCGGAAACACCATGTGGTCCTTGGCATCGGCCTTGTTGAAGATGTCCACGAAGTCGCTGATGTCGGATGCACGGAGCTTGCCCATCACCTGGGGCAGCTCGAATACCTTGTGTCCGGTGTACTCTATGGCGCCGGCCTCATGGCAGCTGATATGACCTGTCTTTGCGGCAATCACGCCCTGATAGCGCTGAAGCATGGATGCAATGACCACCTGGTTGGTCTGAGTTCCGCCGCAGATGAACTCCACCTGGGCTTCCGGTGCTCCGCACACAGCCTTTATCTTCTGCTCCGCGGAAGCGCAGAACCTGTCCGATCCGTATCCCGAAACCTGTTCCAGATTAGTTTTTTCCAGCGCCCTGAGTATCTCCGGCGTGCATCCCGTGGTGTAGTCTGATTCAAAAGTGAGCATGTCCTTCTCCCCGGAAAAAAAAAGGGCGTCTCAAAAAAGGCCCGACTGAGACGCCCAGGCTTCATGTCTGCAAAAAGCAAAGAGAGTTATGAAGCATGTCCATTCTACAATCCTGTCTGACGCTTTGTCAACGAAATTTGAACATTTGTTCATGGAAAAAAAAGAAACGGATTTGCGCGTTTTCGTTATTGCTGAAAACAGGCACATCAATTAGTATAGAGAAAGATTATTCCAAGGATGGTTTAGGATGGAGATTCAGATTCAGGACCTGGTCCAGTCAATCAAGCGTGACGGCATAGAGGAGGCCCGCAAGGAGGCCGATGCCATTATCGCCGATGCCAAGGCAAAGGCAGAGCAGATCATCGCAGAATCCAAAGCACAGGCGGAGAAGAACATCGACAGCGCAAACCGCGAGATCGAGAGCTCCAAGGCTCTGATCAAGCAGGCCGAGCGTGATGCCGTACTTTCCGTGAAGAAGGAGCTGGGACTGGTGGTCGAGCGCATCTTGTCCGACAAGATCGCCAAGGACATCACGGAGGAGAGTCTTGCAAAGCTCGTCGTGGCCGCAATGAACGGAGAGGATCCCTCGAAGTATCAGGTTGAGGTCAACAGTGCAAATGCCGCCCTCAAGAGTGCGCTTGCAAAGCAGATAGAGAAGGGTCTGGAGATCCATCCGGTCAAGGGTGTTTCCATGAGGCTCTCCTGCAAGGACGGTTCGGGCTACTATGATTTCTCCGATGAGGAGATCGCGGCCCTTCTCAAGCCGTTCCTCGGCGAGATGAAGATCTGAGGAGGGGAGATGCCTTCCAGATACTATTTTCTTTCAAGTCTTCCCATGCTCCGTTTCCAGGACCATGCTCCCGTAACCTGGGAGAGGTTCCTCGACGAGGCACACGGGAATGTCTCCGAAGCCGACTACAGGATTCTGTGCGGCATTGCGGACGGCTCTGACGGCGGACACGGATTCCTCAGGTCATGGAATCAGATGAACCGCAGGCTGGACGATGCCGTAAACGCGCAGAGGCGCAGCAACCTGGGTCTTGACGATGTCTCGGGCGTCGTGTTCAGGGAACTCGACATCGAGAAGGTCTCCAATGCGGCCTGCGGAGCAAAGAATCCCCTTGAAGCGGAGATGATCCTGATGAAGTTCAGGTATGACTGGCTTGAGAGGGAGAAGGGCCTTGAGCCTTTCTCGGAGAAAGCGCTGCTTTCGTATGCGCTTCAGCTCAGGATCCTGCTGAGGAAGGATCTTTTCACCGTCGAGTCGGGGAACTCTGAGTACAACAGGCTCTTCGACATCATTCAGAAGCAGATAAATACGGATTGAACGGAGTGAATATGGCAAAGACAATTGGACATGTGGCCGGTGTGAACGGAAACCTTGTCACCGTTACCTTTGATGGCGCCATCTCCAAGAACGAGGTCGGTTACGTACACGTGGGCGACACCCGTCTGAAGGGAGAGGTCATCAGGATCAACGGCAGCAAGGCCAGCATGCAGGTCTATGAAATGACTAACGGAATCCAGGTCGGAGACGAAGTCGAGTTCACCGGCGAGCTCATGAGCGTAGAGCTCGGCCCCGGTCTTCTCACCCAGATCTACGACGGACTTCAGAACCCGCTTCCGTCACTGGCGGAGAAGTGCGGATTCTTCCTCCAGAGGGGAGTCTATCTGGATCCGATCCCGAACAGGGACTGGGAGTTCACTCCTGTAAAGAAGGTCGGAGACATCCTCAGACCCGGCGATGCCTTCGGAACCGTTCCGGAGGGAATCTTCACCCACAGGATCATGCTTCCGTTCGGATTCGATGACGTGGACTGGAAGATCACCAAGATTGCCGAGAAGGGTACCTACAACGTCAGGTCGGAAGTGGCCACCGTCGTAAGCCCCAAGGGCGAGGAAAGAAAGCTCACCATGGTGTTCAGCTGGCCGGTAAAGAGAGCCGTCAGCTGCTATGACGAGCGTCTGAGACCGGACGAGACACTGATCATGAAGATCAGGATCATCGATACGTTCCTGCCGGTTGCCAAGGGCGGAACGTTCTGCGTTCCCGGCCCGTTCGGCGCAGGAAAGACCGTTCTCCAGCACATGGAGAGCCGTAACGCGGACGTCGATATCGTAATCATCGCCGCATGCGGAGAGCGTGCAGGTGAGGTCGTCGAGGTCCTCAAGGAATTCCCCGAGCTGATCGACCCCAAGACGGGAAGATCCCTGATTGAGAGAACCATCATCATATGCAATACGTCATCGATGCCTGTCGCAGCCAGAGAAGCATCCGTCTATACGGCAATCACCATGGCAGAGTACTACAGGCAGATGGGACTGAACGTCCTGCTGCTGGCCGATTCCACAAGCCGTTGGGCCCAGGCCATGCGAGAGATGAGCGGAAGACTTGAGGAAATACCGGGCGAGGAAGCCTTCCCGGCATACCTCGAGTCAGTCATCGCCGCATTCTACGAGCGTGCCGGTAAGGTCCGCCTCCATGACGGAAGCATCGGATCGGTCACAATCGGCGGTACCGTCAGCCCTGCCGGCGGTAACTTCGAGGAGCCTGTCACGCAGGCCACGCTGAAGGTCGTCGGCGCATTCCACGGTCTTTCACGTGAGCGTTCGGATGCCAGAAAGTATCCTGCCATCCACCCGCTGGAGTCATGGTCCAAGTACACCGGAATCATCGACCGGAAGATGGTGGAGAACGCACGCAGCGTCCTGTTCAGGTCCAATGAGATCAACCAGATGATGAAGGTCGTCGGTGAAGAGGGAACATCGGTGGAGGATTACATCGAGTACCAGAAGGGAGAGCTCCTGGATGCCGTGTACCTGCAGCAGAACTCGTTCGACCTTGTCGATGCCGCCGTGCCGGTGGAGAGACAGAAGGAGGAGTTCAACCTCCTGTACAAGGTCCTGATGGCAAAATACGCAATAGACAACAAGAAGGATGTCAGAGCCTTCTTCAACCAGCTCAGGCAGAAGTTCCTCGACTGGAACAGCGTTCTGACTACAGACAAGCGCTATGCCGCATACGAGCAGGAGATCAATGATCTCTTCTCTTCCAAGGTGAAGGAGGGCTGAGATGAAAAAGGTCTATACAAAGATTGAATCAATAGTCGGAAACGTCATCACCGTCCGTGCAGAGGGTGTCAAGTACAACGACCTTGCAATGGTCGGAGACAGCTACGCCAACGTCATCAAGCTGGACGGCGATCTGGTGAGCCTCCAGGTCTTTGCCGGAGCCCAGGGCGTCAGGACCAACGATCCGGTAAGGTTCCTCGGCGTTCCGATGCGCGTGAGCTACTCGGAAAACCTCCTGGGCCGCGTATTCGACGGCTCCGGAAAGCCCCGTGACAACGGTCCCGAGCTTGACGAGAACATGGTCGAGATCGGCGGTCCGTCGGTCAACCCTGCAAAGAGAATCGTTCCCAAGAACCTCATCCGCACCGGTATTCCGATGATCGATGTATTCAACACGCTGGTCGAATCCCAGAAGCTCCCCATCTTCTCCGTCTCAGGAGAGCCCTACAACGAGCTTCTGGCCCGCATAGCCATGCAGGCCGAGGTTGACCTGATCATCCTGGGCGGCATGGGACTCAAGTATGACGACTACCTGTTCTTCAGGGACACCCTGGAGAAGAGCGGCGCCATGAGCAGGACCATCATGTTCATCCATACGGCAAGCGACCCCACTGTCGAGTGCACGATGATCCCTGACATGTCCCTTGCGGTAGGCGAGCGCTTTGCCTTGGAGGGAAAGAAAGTCCTTGTCCTGCTTACGGATATGACGAACTTCGCCGATTCCCTGAAGGAAACGGCAATCACCATGGAACAGGTTCCGTCCAACAGAGGATATCCCGGAGACCTGTACAGCTCCCTGGCTTCAAGATACGAGAAGGCGGTCGACTTCGAGGGTGCAGGTTCACTGACCATCCTGGCCGTGACCACCATGCCCGGAGACGACGTCACCCATCCGGTACCGGACAACACCGGTTACATCACCGAGGGTCAGTACTACCTCAAGAACGGCCACATCGAGCCGTTCGGAAGCCTGAGCCGTCTGAAGCAGAACGTCAACAAGGATACCAGAAACGACCACAGGGCCCTGATGGACGGCCTGATCAAGCTGTATGCCTCCTATAAGGAATCGCTTGAGAAGAAGTCCATGGGCTTCATGATGACCGAATGGGACGACAAGCTCCTCAAGTACGGTCAGCTGTTCGAGTCAAAGCTCATGGATCTTTCAGTCAACATCCCGCTTGAAGAGGCGCTGGACCTGGGCTGGGAGATTCTTGCCGAATGC
This sequence comes from bacterium, assembly GCA_031935845.1. Lineage (GTDB taxonomy): Bacteria > Spirochaetota > Spirochaetia > Sphaerochaetales > Sphaerochaetaceae > UBA9732. The sequence goes on from JAJBWA010000130.1 coordinate 4,843, forward strand.
TTCGAGCCCAACGAGACTGGACTCAGAAGTGAACTTATCGCCGAAAGATGGCCCAAGAAACTGGAGGCATAAGTGGCAGTCAAGCTGACAAAGAATGAACTTAAGAAACAGAAGGACTCGCTGAAACAGTTCCAGCGGTATCTTCCTACGCTTTTGCTCAAGAAACAGCAGCTTCAGATGGTCATACGTCAGATAGAGACCGAGCTTGCCGGCTACAAGGCACAGCAGGATTCGCTTCTGAACGGAATCCAGGACTGGATAGCCGTGTTCGGCGAAAACACTGCCTTCGGCAGCGCCGCACAGCTGGACAGCCTGGTAAAGCCCGATCAGATCAAGAGGAAGGAAGGCAACATCGCAGGTGTTACCATTCCCATCTTCGAGGACCTGACGTTCAAGCCCATCCAATATGAGGTGGAGGATTATCCGCTGTGGGTGGACAAGGCCGTTGTCACGCTCAAGGATACCGCCAGGATTTCCGCGCTGATGAAGACGCTTGAGGTCCAGATAGACCTTCTGGGAAGGGAACTCAGGACAACAAGCCAGCGCGTGAACCTGTTCGAGAAGGTGAAGATACCGGAGACCAAGGAGAACATCCGCCGTATCGGTATCTATATAGGTGACCAGCAGACCGCCGCGGTCGTGCGTGGAAAGATCGCCAAGAAGAAGCTTGCGGCAAAGGGGGATGACTGATGATTGAGAAAATGAAGAAGATCATTGTCGTGGCTCCGCAGGACCGCAAGAGTGCCATGCTCGACGGAATCCGCGACATGGGCGTGCTGCACGTGTCCGAGATGGCCGCGCCTGATTCGGCGCTGTCGGATAAGCTTGCAGGCCTCAGCCGCATGAAGGCTGTCCTTCTGGAGCAGAAGGCCGCTCTGGACAAGGCTGCTTCCAAGTCAAAGACGGGCAAGGGCGGTGCCGCCAAGGCCGATGCACTGCTTGTGGAAGGCAAGGAGTTTGATGATTACCACGCCTCGCTGGTCTCCGCAGTAGATGAGAAGAGGGCCCTTTCCGAAGAGATCCTCAGGATGACGGTGCTGCGTGACGGCATCTCCAAGTGGGGTGATTTCAATCCGTCGGAGCTCAGGTCCCTTGAGGATGCAGGACTGTCGTTCAGCTTCTATATCATCGGAAAGAAAGAAGTTGCATTATTGCCGGAGGATGTCAGGTATATCACGCTCAAGGCCGTGGACAAGCAGAATGCAATAGCCGTCCTGGGAGAGTTGGGACCGGAATATGCATCTGCCAGGTTCAACGTTCCGGAGAAGGGCGTGAGCCAGCTTACGGCGGAAATAGAGAAGAAGAATGCAAGGATCAGGGAGCTGGATGAGCTTGTCTCGTCTTCGGTGAAGCTGATTCCTAGCTATGACAAGGCCATTGCCGTACTGACGGACGAGATCGTCTACCACAGCGTGAGCGACGGTGCCGGAACCGAGGAGGGGCTTACCCTGATTTCAGGATTCATCCCCGAGTCGGACCTTTCCGTGTTCAGGGAGACCGCAGGTAAGAACTGCTGGGCCTACGCCCTGGACGATCCCGCCGAGGACGACCCCGTTCCCACAAAGGTGCGCTACAACAAGGTCACCAAGATGATGAAGCCGCTCTTCGACATGCTGGGAACCGTTCCCGGATACAGGGAGTACGACATCAGCATGTGGTTCCTGCTGTTCCTGTCGCTGTTCTTCGGAATGATCATAGGAGACGCAGCATACGGAGTCATCTTCCTCATTCTGGGCGTGGTGCTGCACATCAAGACAAAGAAGTGTTCGAATCTGAACCTTCTTCTATATGTGATGAGCATAGCCACGATAGCGTGGGGCAGCGTGACCGGCACCTGGTTCGGCGCCGAGGCCGCGATGAAGATCCCGCTCCTGAAGTCGCTGGTGATTCCGTCCATAGCGAACTATCCCGAATACTTCGGTATAGAATCCGTGTCGGCGCAGAATGCGGTGATGAAGTTCTGTTTCTCCATCGGCATGATCCAGCTGTCGCTGGCCTGTCTGATGAACGTGGTGCGCAACTGGAAGAAAAAGAGCCTTGCGTTCATTGCGGACTTTGCCTGGCTTGCAATGATCATCAGCATCTATTTCCTTGCACTGATGCTGGTTATCGGAGAATCCGTCAACATGACGGTAGTCTTTGCAGTCGTGATAGGCGGCCTGGTGACCGTTATACTGTTCGGTGCTCAGGAGCCCGGACAGAGCTTCGGCAAGGGTGTCAAGGCAGGATTGGGCGGTGCCTTCACGACGTTCCTGGATACCATAAGTGCATTCGGTAACGTCATGAGCTACATCCGTCTGTTTGCCGTTGGTATGGCCAGTCTGGCCATAGCACAGAGTTTCAACGGTATGGCCAGTTCCATGCTCAAGGGTTGGGCTTTCCCGGCGGGAATGCTGATCCTGATAGTGGGACATGGTCTTAATATAATCATGGGCATGCTCAGCGTGGTTGTCCACGGCGTGCGCTTGAACCTTCTGGAGTTCTCGGGTCAGCTCGGAATGGAGTGGGCAGGAATTCCATACGAACCTTTCAGGAAGAACGTTTGACATTCCAGGATACTAAATAGGAGATTTAAATATGGGTATCGGATTAATCGGTTTGGTTTTGGCTCTCTGCCTCTCGGCAATGGGATCCGGTTTCGGAATCGGAGCCGCTGCAGTGGCTGCAGTGGGCGGATGGAAGAAGTGCTATGCTAACGGAAAGCCCGCACCGTTCATGATGGTCGCCTTCACCGGTGCACCTCTGACACAGACGATCTACGGCTTCCTGCTGATGAACTTCATCACAAGCGCCCTCAAGGGTGGTCTGGACGGACTTCTTGCAGTGTTTATCGGAGGTTTCGGCGGTCTGGTCATCGGTCTTTCGGCATATTTCCAGGGACGCTGTGCCGCAGCAGCCTGTGATGCTCTGGGCGAGACAGGCAAGGGAACATCGAACTACCTCATCGTCATCGGTATCATCGAGACGGTCGCTCTGTTCACTCTGGTCTTCTGCCTGCTGCTTCTGAACTCGGTCGCCGGCGCCTGACGGTTGCCTTTCCGGAAACATAATTACGGTTTTGGTTGATTCCTAGGAATCTATCAACTATATTTGAAGTGTCCGTTTTTCGGACTCACTACTTATGGGAGGAATAAGAAAGATGAAGAAACTTTTCGTAGTTCTCATGGTTCTCGCTGTTGCTTTCACAGCTTTCGCACAGTCCGGTGCTGAGACAGCAAAGTCAGACGAGGTCAAGATTGCAATGGTCACAGACTATGGTGATATCACAGACCAGTCATTCAACCAGACAACCTATGAGGCTTGCCGCGACTATGCAGCTGCACAGGGTATTGGATTCCAGTATTTCAAGCCGACAGGCGACAGCACAGCTGAGCGTGTCAAGATGATCGTCGCTGCAATCGAGCAGGGCTACAACGTCATCGTCATGCCTGGTTTCGCATTCGGTGAGGCAATTCAGGAGACTGCACCGCAGTATCCCGATGCAAAGTTCATCGCTCTTGATGTTTCTGAGTTCGACCTCGGCGGAAAGGTTCCGTCAAACGTCTACGCAGCAGTCTATCAGGAGGAGATCGCCGGTTACTTCGCAGGTTACGCAGCAGTCAAGCTCGGCTACACAAAGCTCGGTTACCTCGGTGGTATGGCAGTTCCTGCCGTCATCCGCTATGGTTACGGTTTTGTCCAGGGTGCTGAGGCAGCAGCCAAGGCAACAGGCGCCAAGGTTGAGATCAAGTACACCTACGGCAACCAGTTCTTCGGTGATGCTGACATCACGGCTGCCATGGATACATGGTACAAGGCCGGAACAGAGTGTGTCTTCGCATGTGGCGGCGGCATCTACTCTTCAGCAGCCGAGGCAGCAGCCAAGGTCGGCGGAAAGGTCATCGGCGTTGACGTTGACCAGGCTCCGATCATTGACGGTGCATACGGCAAGGGCATCACGGTCACTTCAGCAATGAAGGGTCTGTATGCTTCAACCCAGGCAGCCCTCAAGACAATCGTCGAGGACAAGAACTGGGGTTCACTGGCAGGAAAGAGCGCAAACCTCGGACTTGTCTCAAAGGATCCTGAGCTCAACTATGTCGGAATTCCTACCGGAAGCGGCACACAGTTCAGCGCAAAATTCACACTCGAGGATTACAAGGCTCTCGTAGCTGATCTGCTTGCAGGAAACATCAAGGTTGACAACGCCATCGATGTCGCTCCCGCAAACATGGCCAAGAGCATCACGGTCATCGACCTGGGAACAATCAAGTAATCTTCCGCACAGCGGTAAATTGCTGATTACGGCAGGAAAGGATTCGTCCTTTCCTGCTTTTTTTTGTTCCTTTCACAATGAATTCATAATATAATGGTTCTAACTATGTAAATAGGAGGGATCGGACTGTGGATACTCCATATGCCATTGAGATGCTCAACATAACCAAACGTTTCCCGGGCATCATTGCAAATGACAATATCACGCTCCAACTTAAGAGAGGTGAGATCCACGCACTGCTCGGAGAGAACGGTGCCGGAAAATCGACTCTCATGAGTGTCCTCTTCGGACTGTATCAGGCCGAAGAAGGAGAAATCAGGAAAGACGGCAAAGTCGTTCACATCAACAACCCGAACGACGCAAATGACCTTGGAATCGGAATGGTACACCAGCACTTCAAGCTTGTTGAATGCTTTACCGTTCTGGACAACATCATCCTTGGTGTCGAGCCCAACAAGATGGGCGTCCTTCAGAAGGAGGAGGCACGCAAGAAGATCCTCGCTCTGTCGGAAAAGTACGGACTGAAGGTCGATCCGGATGCCAAAATCGAGGACATCACCGTCGGAATGCAGCAGAGGACCGAAATCCTCAAGATGCTCTACAGGGACAACGAGATTCTCATCTTCGATGAGCCGACGGCCGTTCTGACGCCTCAGGAGATTGACGAGCTCATGCAGATCATGCGCAACCTCAAGGCCGAGGGAAAGTCGATCCTGTTCATCTCACACAAGCTTGCCGAGATCATGGCCGTCTCCGACCGCTGCACAATCCTCAGGAAGGGTAAGTACATCGGTACAGTCGAGACCAAGAACACCACGGCCCAGGAGCTTTCATCGCTGATGGTCGGAAGAAACGTCAACTTCCACATCGACAAGAAGCCGCAGAAGCTCGGTGACGTGGTCCTTGAGATCGACAACATGACCGTTGCGTCCAAGACCCACAACAACAATGCAGTCAAGAACGTGTCCCTCAAGGTCCGTGCAGGTGAGATCGTATGTATCGCCGGTATCGACGGCAACGGTCAGACCGAGTTCGTCCACGGCCTCACCGGACTTGAGCCGCTGGTGAGCGGAACAATCAAGCTGGAAGGGCAGGACATCACCAAGGCTCCGATCAGGAAACGCAACACTTCGGGAATGAGCCACATCCCCGAGGACAGGCACAAGCATGGCCTTGTCCTGGACTACAGCCTTGAGTACAACCTTGTGCTTCAGACTTATTTCGAGCCTGAATATACATCTAAGATGGGCTTCCTGCGCAAGGATAACATCCGCAAGACAGCGGAAAGACTCATTGATGAATTCGATGTAAGAAGCGGTCAGGGTCCCGTGACCATGGCAAGAGCCATGTCCGGCGGAAACCAGCAGAAGGCCATTATCGCCAGGGAAATCGACAAGGATCCTGACCTTCTGGTCGCCGTCCAGCCCACAAGAGGCCTGGATGTCGGAGCCATCGAGTTCGTCCACAAGCAGCTGATTGACAGACGTGATTCCGGAAAGGCTGTCCTTCTGATTTCGCTGGAGCTGGATGAGGTCATGGATGTACCTGACAGAATCCTGGTCATGTACGAAGGCGAGATAGTGGGTGAGTTCGATCCCAAGAAGACCACTCAGGAAGAGCTGGGTCTCTACATGGCCGGCGCAAAGAGAATGGAGGTCAAGGCATGAGCAAGGAAAAGGAAAACATCTTCAAGAGGCCCGGCGTACAGTCCTTCATTTCTTCTCTGGTCTGTATCATCCTGGGACTGCTGATTGCATTCATCGTTCTGCTGATCATCAATCCGGCAGGTGCTTTCGGCTCTATCATGAACGTCATCAAGAACTTCTTCTGGTTCAAGAATCCTGCTTCCAGACTGAAGTATTTCGGTGAGACGCTGGCCAAGACCGTGCCGCTTCTGATGTGTGCACTGGCCGTCCTCTTCTCATATAAGGTCGGTCTGTTCAACATCGGAACCCCCGGTCAGTACTGCGCCGGTATCTGTGCCGCGCTGTATGCATCGCTGACCTGGCACTGGGGCTGGTTCCCGTGTCTGCTCTTCGCAATGGTCGCAGGTGCTCTGCTTGCATCAATTGTAGGTGTGCTAAAGGCTTATCTGAACGTCAACGAGGTCATTTCCGGTATCATGCTGAACTGGATCTGCCTCTACTTCACCAACGCCACGCTCACACCGGTCAAGAACCCCACCGGTAAGGATACTCTTACCATCGCAAGCGTGAACAAGGGCGGAATCATCCCGTCCCTGGGACTGGACAAGATCTTCAACGACAAGTACGTGACAATAGCAATTCCCGTGGCCATCCTGGTTGCAGTGGCAATCTGGATCATCCTCGAGAAGACAAAGTTCGGTTACGAGCTCAGGGCCACCGGTCTGAACAAGAACGCAGCCAAGTACTGCGGAATGATGGAGAAGAGAAACATCATCGTCACCCTGGTGATTTCAGGTGCTCTCGCCGGAATGGGAGCAGGTTGCTACTACCTGACGGACTTCGAGCAGTGGGCGGTCACTTCATCCACTGTCCCGGCCATGGGATTCAACGGAATCGCCGCAACCTTCCTCGGAGGTCTGAACCCGATCGGAACGATCTTCTCATCGTACTTCATCACGCACATCACCGCAGGCGGTGCATTCGTCGATCTGACAAAATACAGCTCGCAGATCACCGACCTCATCAGCGCACTGATCATCTATCTGTGCGGATTCGTACTCTTCCTCAAGTCGTTCATGAACAGCATCATCAGAAAGAGAGAGATGAAGAAGTCGGGTCAATATGAAAACTTCAAACAGGACGGGAGGAAGAACTGATGCTGCTACTTATCCAATACACACTGATATTTGCCTCCGTTCTCACTCTTGTGGCTCTCGGAGGCTGTTATTCGGAGCACTCGGGTGTCATCAACCTGGGTCTTGAAGGAATCATGGTCATGGGTGCCCTCGGCGGAGCCCTTGCAATGAGATATCTTCCCATCGGTATCCCGGCATTCTTCTATATCCTGCTGGTGATATTCTTTGCAGTTCTCGTCGGTGTTGCATACTCGGCACTGCTTGCCGTAGCGGCCATCAACTTCAAGGCTGACCAGACAATCGTCGGAACAGCCCTGAACATGCTCGGAACCGCTGCTGCAACAGTCATCGTCAAGGCAATCAACACGGCAACCAACCCGAACGATGTCAGCTCCATCATCCAGTACATCGAGCCCAAGAAGAAGTTCATCCTCAAGCTCGGCTCATTCGAGTTCAACTGGTTCATGCTGATTACCATCATCATCCTGGCCTGCGCATGGTTCGTCCTGTACAAGACCAAGTTCGGTCTGCGCCTCATGGCCTGCGGCGAACATCCTCAGGCAGCCGACTCAGTCGGTATCAACGTCCTGAAGATGCGCTGGGCCGGTGTCATGATTTCCGGTGCACTGGGTGGTCTGGGAGGCATCTGCTACATCCTGGCCGGTGTTTCAGAGTGGAGATTCGAGTACGGCGTAGCCGGTTTCGGATTCCTTGCCCTGGCCGTCATGATCTTCGGTCAGTGGAAGCCGACTAAGATTGCACTTGCAGCCCTGATGTTCGGTTTCTTCCGCGCACTGAGCAACACGTACTTCGGTTTCGGATTCCTGACGAATCTGGGCCTGCCCAGCACGTTCTACAACATGCTGCCGTACATCATCTCGATTATCGTTCTTGCACTTACGTCCAAGAATTCCAAGGCCCCGAAGGCGGAGGGTATCCCCTACGACAAGGGTCAGAGATAAGTGTTGTTGCTATTCGGCAAAGGCTCCGGGTTTCCGGAGCCTTTTTTTTGCCTTCTTGGATATGGTTTTCGGGCGAAGCCTAACAGGCAGGCAAACTATTTTCAGAATTTCAGATAGAAGTTTGTAAAAGTCAAACTATTATTCGAATATCGCAAAATAGTTTGTATAATGACAGTATGAACAAGAAGAAGTTGCAGGCAGAACTCCCCAAAATGATAGGAACAAATCCGCTCCCTCGCCAAGAAGACTCAGCCGGCGAGCTTCATGTCTCCGTCCTTTACCCAGCCGAGCCTGCGACAGATTAGGTTGATGAGCGGGCAGATGACCGCAGGAAGGATGAATGAAATCATGATGAGGCCGAACCAGTCCATGAAGCCTATTGAGGCCTTTACGCCGGAAGCAACATCTGATACCCAGCCGGAGTAGACTCCTATCTGACCGACAAGACCGCATGTTCCCATACCTGATGAAACAGCAGGACCGTTCATCTGGAGCCTGAACAGGCATGTTGCAATAGGTCCGGTTATGGCAGATGTTACGGTCGGGGCAATCCAGATGCGGGGATTACGCACTATGTTGCCCATCTGCAGCATGGATGTACCAAGACCCTGAGAGACAAGGCCTCCCCATCTGTTTTCCCTGAAAGATATTACTGCAAAACCGATCATCTGTGCGCAGCAGCCTGCAACGGCTGCGCCACCGGCAAGTCCGGTGAGCTGAAGTGCAGCGCAGATGGCGGCAGAGGAGATGGGTAGGGTGAGGAACATTCCCACCAGTACGGAGACCACGATTCCCATGAGGAAAGGCTGAAGGTCAGTTGCCCACATGATGACGGAACCGAGCTTGAGCGCTGCCTTCCCGATGGGAGGCGCAATCAGTGCCGAAACAGCAACACCGGCAAGTACGGTCACCAGCGGAGTCACCAGGATGTCTACTTTGGTTTCCTTTGAGACGGCTTTTCCGAGCTCCGATGCGATGATTGCAACAAAGAAGACCGCAAGCGGTCCGCCGGCTCCGCCGAGCGCGTTGGATGCGAATCCTACCGCCGTAAGCGAGAAGAGGACCATCGGAGGGCAGTGGAGGGCATAGCCGATTGCAACTGCCATGGCGGGTCCGCTCATTGCAGAAGCAAGACCTCCAACCGTATATTCCGAGCCACCGATTGTGGCCACTGTCTTTGTAAGAAAGCTTATGTTCAGCTGGGTTCCCAGCGTGTTTATGATGGTTCCGATCAGCAGGGAACAGAACAGTCCCTGTGCCATGGCGCCCATTGCGTCGATGAAATATCTCTTGGCGGATATCTCTATGTCCTTTCTCTTGAGGAATTCCTTGAATCTGTTCATACCCGCGAGAATACTTCTTTATAGCCACACGTTTCAAGATGGACCGGGGTTATTGAGAAGTACTTTCATTGATGTTATTCTTGTGCCATGGAGAAAGTAAGAAGGCGTCTCAGGCCTGGAACGATACTTGTATTGGGTTTTTTCTCGATAATCATGCTGGGATCGCTGCTTCTTTTTCTTCCCGTGTCACGCAGATCCGGCTCTGAAGCCGGGTATCTGGACTGCCTGTTCGTATCAGTCAGTTCCGTGTGCGTGACGGGCCTCACCACAGTCGACATCGCAGACTCATTCACTGTATTCGGCAGGGTCATCGTGGCTCTACTGATACAGGTGGGAGGTCTTGGATTCGCATCGTTCGCACTGTTCATCATAACCCTGTTGGGAAGGGATGTATCGATTTCAAGCATATCCCTCGCAAAAGAGGCCATGAATTATGACTCGGGCAAGGGGATCATCGGCATGGTGTACAGCGTGCTGCGCTACGCATTGTGCATCGAGACCGTGGGAGCCGTGCTGCTGGCCGTTCCTTATTACCGCATGACGGGTGATTTCCTGAAAGCACTGGGTATGGGGGTTTTCCATTCGGTATCTGCGTTCAACAATGCAGGTTTTGACCTCAACGGCAGTTTCTCGTCGCTTTCATGCTTCCAGGGGAATGCGTACGTCAACATCGTGGTGGCGTTGCTGATCCTGCTGGGAGGGCTTGGATTCTTCGTGATCAAGGATGTCCTTCACCAGAGGCGATGGAGCCGGTTCTCGTTCCACTCCAAGATAGTGCTGTTCATGACGCTCGTGCTGGTCTGTGCGGGAACGCTTCTCATGATGGCGGGCGGAACGGAGCCGCTGGATGCCTTCTTCCTTACCGTATCCGCCAGAACGGCGGGATTCTCGACGATTCCGGTGGATAAGCTCTCCAACAGCTCGTCCATGATCATGATTTTCCTGATGTTCATAGGCGCCAATCCCGGGTCGACAGGCGGTGGAGTAAAGACGACAACTGTGTTCGTCATCTTCGTCACCATGGCCGCCGTCATATCCCGCAGGCAGCCGTCTGTGTTCAGGCGCAGGATTCCAAAGGACAGCATCATCAAGGCCCTTACCGTGTTCGTGATGGGCATGATCGTGGTGATGGTGGCGGCGTTGGGTATCTCGATGATCGAAGGCTCGAGGTTCTCTACGCTGGACATCATATTCGAGGTAGTGTCCGCCGTTGCCACAGTGGGTCTTTCAAGGTCGGTGACTCCGTTGCTGCAGGTCGGCAGCAGGTTTATAATAATGGCTGTGATGTTCCTGGGCCGTCTCGGACCGCTGACTATCGTGGCCATGTTCACCAAAGTCAGGCAGGAGCGTCTGGAATACATAGAGGAACATGTCCTCATAGGCTAGGGGGATTGCCATGGCAAAATTCAGTTCAGACAATTACGGCATAATCGGAGTCGGAAGCTTCGGCGAGGCCGTCATCCGCACGCTGGCAGCTGCCGGCAAGAACGTCATCGCAATTGATTCCGAGGAGGAGAAGCTCAAGGAACTGGGGCCCCTGGTGTCTGAGGTCTATATGATGAAGGGTGTGTCCAAGGAAGCCCTGGAGGACTCAGGAATCGGCAACTGCGCCACGGTGATCATCGGAATGGGAGAGAACCTCAAGTCCAGCATCCTTGCCACGATGAGCTGCATCGAGATCGGTGTGCCGCGCGTGATCAGCAAGGCCGGAAGCTTCGAGCACGGAAGGATCCTGGAGAAGCTCGGCGCCGAAGTGGTGTTCCCGGAGGAAGAGGCCGGCGAGCGTCTTGCACGCAAACTGATAAGCCACGCAAATCTGGACATGCTCCCGCTTTCGGAGGATTTCTCCATAGCCATCCTGGATCTGAACCCGTCCTTTGTCGGGAAGACCATTCTGGAGCTCGACTGGCGCAGGAAGTTCAACATCAACGTCATCGCCGTGATTACGGAGGGCCGCTCCTGCGCCACAATCACGCCGGACATGGTGTTTCCGACAGGCTGCAGGATAGTGATATCCGGCACGAACGAAGCCCTGGAGCATTTCAGGAACGTGAATGCCAAAGGGATGGAGTAATACTTAAAAAATAATAAGTAATGCTCTTTATCATTTAGCTGAAAAGTGATACTCTCTGTAGTATGACCAGAGAAGTTAAGGTCGGGAGCCTCGTCATAGGCGGAAAAGCTCCCGTCAGCGTCCAGACAATGTATGATATTCCTCTCTCAAGGCTGGAAGAACGCTTTGAGTCGCGTATGGCCGTGCTCAAGGCAATGGGCTGCGACATCATCAGGTTCTCGTATCCTGACATAAAGGAGCACGATGCCCTGTGCAGGGTCGTTGAGCTGTGCCCCATGCCTGTGGTTGCTGACATCCATTTCGACTGGCGCAACGCCATGGATGCCATGGACTGCAACGTGGCCAAGATCCGCATCAATCCCGGGAACATCGGAGCCAGATGGAAGACGGAGGAAGTCGTGCGCAAGGCCCTGGACAAGGGCGTTGCCATCAGGATAGGTCTCAACAGCGGTTCCCTTCCGCGCAATGAGGGCGGGAAGAGCATGGTGGACCTGATGGTTGATACCGCTCTGGAATACATCTCATGGTTCGAGAACCTCGGCTTCTACAACACAGTGGTGTCGCTGAAGGCATCCGACAGCGCCCTGAGCTATGAGGCCGCGCGCGCGTTCTCGAAGAGGAGCGATTATCCCATGCATCTGGGTGTTACAGAGGCCGGTGGAGTGGTATCTTCATGCGTCAAATCGACCTGGACCCTGGGAAGGCTTCTGGATCAGGGTATCGGCGGTACAATCAGGTATTCGATCACCGGTTCCATTGAGGATGAGGTCCAGGCCGGAACCGAGCTCCTCAGGACCCTTGGACTGCGCAAGGGCGGAATGAAGATCGTCTCCTGTCCGATGTGCGGCCGCTGCAGCTTCAACAGCCAGGGATTCCTCAGGGAAGTCGAGCATGAACTTCTGGCTACAGGCAAGGATATCTGCGTGGCAATCATGGGCTGCCAGGTCAACGGACCCGGCGAGGCCAAGGGCGCAGACCTTGCGGTCACGGGTATCGGAAACAAGGTCTATCTGTACAGACACGGCGAGGTTTTCAAGGAAATCGACAGCGCCAGTGCCAGGGATGAGCTTCTGAAAGCGGTGGCGGAGTTCGAATGAAGGACAAGCTGATCATCAGAGGTGCCAGCGAGCACAATCTCAAGCATGTCGATCTGGATCTGGACAAGAACAGCCTCATTGTCGTCTCCGGCCTTTCCGGAAGCGGCAAGAGCTCGCTTGCATTCGATACGATATTTGCAGAAGGGCAGAGGAGATACGTCGAGTCCCTGAGCTCCTACGCCAGGATGTTCCTCGGCCGTCTGGACAAGCCCGATGTTGAGATGATCGAGGGCCTGAGCCCAGCCATAGCAATCGAGCAGAAGACCACCGGCCGCAATCCGCGTTCCACTGTGGGAACGATAACCGAGATCTACGATTACTACAGGCTCCTCTGGGCCAGGATTGGAGAGGTGCACTGTCCCAGCTGCGGCCGCACCATAAGCCGCATGTCCGTGGACCAGATAATCGAGGCCGTGTTCAGACGCGGCGGAGAGGGCTCAAGGATCATGGTCATGGCACCTGTTGCCATGGGCAGAAAGGGCGAGTACAAGAAGGTCCTTGATGATGCCAGGAAGGCCGGATACCAGAGGGTACGCATAGACGGCCAGATGCACATGCTGGATGAAAGTTTTGCGCTGGACAAGCAGGTGAAGCACAACATCAGCATTGTCGTGGACAGACTTATCCTGGAGAAGGACTCAAGGCTCAGGCTTGCCGATTCCATAGAGAAGTCCACCGACATGACCAACGGTCTTGTCGAGATCACGTACATAGCCCAGGACAGGACGGAGACATCGGAGATCTATTCCGAGCAGAACAGCTGCCCGCACTGCGGAATTTCCATAGGAGAGGTGCAGCCGAGGCTGTTCTCGTTCAACAATCCGTTCGGAGCATGCCCGGAGTGCAACGGCCGTGGGTTCAA
>JAJBWA010000131.1:0-6476 GCA_031935845.1 bacterium
ACAGTCCTGTGACGAGGAACTCGCTTTGGTCGAGGCAGTCCTTGACTGGTGGACCGCCCATCCTGCAACCGGACACCAGAAAATGGCAAGGCAGCTCCAGGCTGTTGGGCATAAGCTGGCGACCGAGAAAAGGGTGCGTAAGATCATGAAACGCCTTGGTATCCGAGGGGTTTCCCCAAAACCCATGACTTCAAGGCAGGGGAAAGGGAAACAACACAAGAAGTATCCATACCTGTTGCGGGGGAAGAAGATACAGCATGTGAACCAAGCCTGGGCAACAGATATCTCATATATCCGTCTCCCCAGCGGCATGGTGTATCTGGTGGCCATCATTGACTTGTTCAGCCGTAAGGTGCTGGCATGGAAAGTGAGCAATACCATGGATGTGGCATTCTGCAAGGAATGCCTGCATGAAGCGATTGATCGGTATGGGGTACCGGCAATCTTCAATTCGGACCAAGGCAGCCAGTTCACCAGCATTGAGTTCCTGGCAATCCTGGAAGACCTTGGAGTGGCTGTCAGCATGGATGGGGTCGGGAGATGTCTCGACAACATCCTCATGTCATGCGAAATCTTAATTCATGCGAAAGAGTGGCCTGAAACTGTAACTGAAGGCTCCATTCCAGGCCGACATTTCGCATAATATTTTGTTACATCATGATTTCGGTTGATACTATTTGTAGCCCAAAGGAGGGGCCCACTATGTATCAATCCTATGATGAAGCTTTCAGGAAGATTGAGAGTAGCCTGCCAGAAAAAACCCGGAAAGAAGCCAAGGGCTATGACTTGAGGCGAAGTGCGCGGCTGGTCAGGGAGCATCTATCAGAAAAAGGTAGTCCTTACTCCCGGGAAGAGGCGGTCAACTGTCTCTTGTCCATCAAGTCAGGTATCGCCAAGCCTCGCTACAATCTATTCAGGAAAATCCAGTTCCAGATTGCGGAGGAACTATACCCAGATTCCACTCTGCAGAATCTCAAAATCTTCTATTCCGATTCGATTCCCTATTACAACCTGCCAGAAGGGATGGATTCCTTGCTTGATGATTTCATCCAGACTGGGGTCCTTAGCCCCAAGGGATGGGTGATGAAGCAACTTCGTATCGGCGGTTTTCTGAATGAGATGGTTTGTCGCAACGGGTATACTTCAGTCTCTCAGATAACTTGGGATGATGTTGCCCTGTATAGAACGACGTCAACTGAGTTTGTGGATATCGGTTCCTTCCTGAACTTCATTGCCGCAAGGCATATAGCCTTGCCTTACCTGGGAGCTGTTTACAATCATTCCCCCCAGCGCCTGCAGATGTACGCAAGTTGCTACAAGGATATCGTGTATCCAACCACCAATGAGATTTCTGATGTATACGCTTGCCAGGAGCTCCTGATTGGAGACCTAGCTGCGGCAGGGTATAGTCGAAGTGTGCTCAAAACTGCGGAAACAGCTTTCAACGGTCTGGCCTGCTTCCTCTATGCAACCGGGAGGGGATACTCCCGCCAAGCAATGGAACTGTATTCCCGCATCTATGTGGAAAAAGTCAGCAAATATCCTGCAAACGTCCGGCATCCATTTCTCTTACTTGATGGATATCTGAACGGGGAGCGGCTAGAAACCAAGGGATACAGATCGCCTCGACCATCAGCCGAATTTATCGGTTGGTTCAAGCCCTATGCAGACAGGTATCGGAAACATCGGGAGCTTGATCATATAGGGGATTCTACCCTAAAGGGAGACAGGAATGCACTTGTACGATTTTCGTCATTCCTTGCAAAGCAAGGGTGCTGCTGTGTTGGTGACATCACCCGCCAGCGCCTGAAGGATTTCAGCCATGCTGACTCCCACAACTCATATGAAGGGAAGAACCGGTACAACAGGGTCATAAGGCTTTTCCTTCAATTCCTCTTTGAGGAGGACATCCTCAAGGAGGATGTCGGGAAGGCTATCCCCAAAGTCAACATTGTGAGGGCAAGGCCGACAAAGACGCTCACTGAGGACCAGTATTCACATATCCTCGACTATTGCGCAGAAGCCGAGAACAGTGGAAACTATTTGCATTCAGCCATCCTGAAGATGGGACTCTGGACCGGCCTGAGGACTTCGGACATCTGCAAACTGGCAGATGAGAACATCGACTGGGACAGGATGGAATTGTCGTTGGTCCAGCAGAAGACCAGTGTCCACATAAGGATCCCATTCCCTGCAGACCTGGGGAACACCATCTGGAACTACATAACCAAATCAAGACCTGTGAAAGGCGAAGCTGGTTTCATCTTCTGCAGTTCACGGGCTCCTTTCAGGCATTACTCGAGAACCATAACCAATAAGATCATCCACAAAGCACTGCCAGGGGAAGCCGTACACTTCCAGATGCTCAGGAAGACATTTGCAACAAGGATGCTACGAAGCGGTGCCAATGTTTCTGCAATCTCTGATGCACTCGGACATATCTCGGATTCCACGGTTGACACCTACATCGACACCAATACAGATATGATGCGTATGTGCTCCATGTTCTTGCATGGAATTGAATACAAGGGGGATGTCCTATGATTGCCCCTTGCTTCAATTCAAAGCTGGCACCTTACATGAGTGCGCTTCTGGCTGAGCGGGATGATTCAGGCTTCTTCACAAGAGACCTCATAGTCTGCCTCAAGGATTTTGATACCTTCATCATTGAGAAAGGTTTCGATGACGGGATGTTTTCCCAGGCGCTCGCAGATGGCTGGAGCATCCAGCGACCTACGGAAAACAAGGCGTCACGCAACTCCAGGATAGGCCGGGTAAAGCTCCTTTCAGAATATATGGATTCAATGGGATTGCCCATGTGTGCATCATTTGAGTTTGGCTCATCGGAGCACCCCAAGACGTATGTACCTACCAGGGAAGAGTGTTCTGTACTATTTTCAGTAATCGATACATGGAATCCAGTATCAGGGATCCCTGAATATATATCCTGTGCATATTCCGTGCTGTTCCGACTGTACTACTGCCTCGGGCTACGCTTGAATGAAGCAGTGGAGCTGCAGCGGAAAGATGTATCCTTCGACTGCGGCACCTTGTATTTACGTCACTCCAAGGGAGACAAGGACAGGATTGTGTTCGTCCAGGATGACCTTCTGGATCTCATGAAGCGGTTTGATGATAAAATCAGTGTATACCTCCCTGGACGGCAATGGTTTTTCCCCAGCAAGAAGCAAGGCCAGCACCCGTGGAAACATAATGTATGCAGACGGTTTCGACAATTCTGGCAATTGTCTTTTCCCGATTGGAAAGGCAAAAGGCCGACAGTGCATTCGCTGCGCCACGCATTCGTTGTGTATACCGTCAACGACTGGGTCGAGGATGGAAAGGATGCTTCGGCATTGTTCCCGTATCTTTCCCGGTTCCTGGGCCATTCCAGTATTGAGGATACGATGTACTATTACCACACGTGGGACACCGAGACAGGGGCCTTTGCACGCTTCATTGACCTGCCTTCTGCCGTTGAGGATGAAACGGAGGGCTGGCTATGAAACTTGACAAGCTTGCCTTCTACAAATACAGCTTCTCGTTCCTCAACGTCTATCTACCGGACCAGAAGGGAAGGAGCCCCAACACAGTTGATACCTATTCCAGTTCATTCACAGTGCTGAACAGGTTCTTGGCGGGGGAAAAGCAGATCTCAGTGCTTGCTTTCAAGTTCTCGGATTGTACTCCGGATTTCGTCATGGAGTTTCTTGACTGGCTCAAGAGTGAAGGCAACAAGGAAGCAACCCGCAACATTCGCCTCACCTGCATCAAAGGATACTTGGAGTATGCAGCAAGAAAGGATGTCTCCCTTTCATCGGTATACTCAGCAGTCGCCGGGATAAAGTGCTTGAGAGTTCCGAAAAGAGAGAAATACGTTCTTGAAGACGAGCAGGTGGCTCATATCCTTGCGGAAGCACCGAGAGATGAGAAAGGCAGTAGGAACAGGGTCATGCTGCTGCTTCTTTATGATACTGCTATGAGAGTGTCGGAACTTACAGCACTCGAGACAAACCAACTCTATCTTGACCGAAAGAGACCGTTCGTGGCAGTCCGGGGTAAAGGGAATAAGGATAGGCATATTGCCTTGTCTGAGAAGATGGCCGACATTCTGAAGACATACATCAGAAAATATCATTGTGGGGTGTCCTCATATCTGTTCTTCACCAAATCCAGAGGCGATTTCAGCCGCATGAGTGAGCGGAATGTTCAGATTATGCTGCAGGAGTATGCCACAAAGGCAAGGGAGAAGGATCCTTCCATACCAGGGCATGTCCACCCCCATGCCCTGAGGAGGGCAAGAGCCACAGGACTCTATCGCAGCGGCATGCCGATTGAGCTTGTTTCTTCCCTGCTTGGGCACAACCAGATAGAGACAACCCGAGTTTACGCAAAGCCATCAATTGAACAAATGCGTCAGAATATGGAGAAGTCCATACCAGAAGAAGCCTTTAGGCAGAAACCAGTTTGGACCGGCAAGGAAACTGAAATCAGGAGATTGCTAGGTCTTAAGTAGCTTCAGTATTATGCGAAATATTGGTCTGAAATGGAGCTCTCAGTTACAGTTTCAGGCCTTTCTTTCGTATAAATTAAGATTTCGCATGACATCGCCGCGTTGTCGTAGCACACCCCTCCCAGGCTCATGCGCATGCCGAGTTTCTCCAGAAGATTCCTGTATGCATACGACAGATAGGTGGAGCCTAGGTCGCTGTGCTATGCGTACGTTTTAGTAGACACTTTTCGATGGACAGGAGCTCGATTTGGAGACACTTTTTCAGGTCGAGTAGATGTGCGCCTTTGTGACTTTAGGAACAGGTTTGTTTTCCCTGTTGCTTTCCGTTTCCTCTGAAAGTGTCACACTATTTGCTCCATGGACCATTGGTCACACACCCCTCCCAGAACCGTGCTGGCGCTATTTACGCACACGGCTCCTCGCAATGTCGTTCACCGAACGTAGCTAATAAAGGCTGGTTTCACGTCGTAGATGTTCACCATGATTCTACCCCGGGGTATCGGATGTCGACTTAGGTGGCATTGAAACTTGTCCCAGTTCATGCCAGTTTTCTGACTCTGTCTGCAGAACCATTTGAACAGCATTTTTCTGATATGATAATAGAAATCACCAATCATTATGCTGTTGTCGGTAATGCCATAGTACCGGTAGTGCCCCACCAGCTTCATAGCCAGCATGCTGATTACTTCCGCAGTGGGTGAGACAAGGTTCAAGTGAAGCCATTCCTTCACCCGTGCCAGCGACGCCCTGAATTTCTTCGCACTGGTTTTTCGCTTTACACGAAATCGCCCGTTTGTGCTTTTCCCGCAGTAGTGGGTGAAACCCAGGAAATCGAACGTCTCGGGCTTGCCCTGGCCGTTTCTCTCTCGTTCATGGCTGGCGCTTCTTCCGAATGCAATGATACGCGTCTTCTCGACTGCCACCTCGAGACCGAATTTCTCCAATCTCTTGACTAGGCTTGCATAGAATCTTTTTGCGTCATCCTCATATTGGAAGCAGGCAACAAAGTCATCGTACCTTACGAGGTGCGCCTCACCCTTGCAATACCCTTTCACCACCTCCATGAACCATGAATCCAATACATGATGCAGATAGACATTGGACAAGACCGCTGACGAGCCACCCCCTTGGGGTACCCCTTTTTCAGTCGGCTTCACCTGTCCATCTTCCATCACGCCCGCCACTAGTATCCGCTTGATGAGACTGAGCAGTTTCGGGTCGCCGATGCGCATCTGAAGCAACTCCATCAATACGGCATGGTTTACGTTGTCAAAGAATCCCTTGATGTCCGCATCCACTACATAGTTGATGTCTCTCTTTTCGATGACATGGTTCAGGACTTTCAGTGCATCATGACAGTTCCGGTCGAGCCTGAATCCGAATGAGCAATCAAGGAATTCCTGCTCATACACCGCATCCAGTATCCGGCTTACCTGCATCTGCACCAATTTGTCCTCGTGACAGGGAATGCCCAAGAGCCGCATCTTATCGCTTCCCGCTTTGGGGATGTACACCCTCCTTACCGGTTGCGGTCGATATGCCCCTTTTCTCATACGCTGCATGAGCCCGCTGATATTTTCTTGCAGGCTCTGCTCGTATCTGTCCCAGCTCACTCCGTCCACACCAACGGCCTTCTGGCGGTCCATGTCTCGATGACACTCTTTCAAGGTATCCTCGTTGATGTGATGGGCCAAGGTCGTCAGTTTCTCTCCCGGATGCTTTCTCGCCATCTCGGCTATCCTCTCGAGTTCCGTTCCCATGCAGCTTCCACCTCCTGTGTGGTACATGTCGCCTTCTTGAGGTCTCCATTGCGTCATCGCCTTCCCTCCATCGGCATTACCCGACTTCACTGGTACTATTCGATGATCCGACTTCCCGCTTCCCGTTTGACCTCCTCACATATTCTGCTTGTAGGTCATACTCCATTCACTGAAGAGGATGCGGGACCTCCCGAGTTGCCGCT
>JAJBWA010000132.1:0-3375 GCA_031935845.1 bacterium
GGCTCTACGAATACCTCTGCGGCAAAGGCCCCGCACCCATCTGGCTCGATCCGAGAAACGGCGGGAATACAACCTATGACATTCTCAAGGACCTCGACCCCAATAAGAAAACACGGATCAGAGACTGGTACGGCTCTTTCCCGTTCATACGCGCTGTCGGAAACTTCATAATCCTTCATGCCGGACCTCCCTGCACCGTTGCTGACGGAGATACCCTTATCAGACTCACGGAAGGACTGACCCTTGCCGATGCATTCAAAGAAAAGCAGGAGACAGGTTCATACTCCTCTCTGATCCACGGAATCGTATGGGATAGGGATTACATACGCTCGGCAATCGGATGGGAAAAGTTCTCCGGCTCCAGGGAAGCTGAGAATCTGAACAGAAAACCCTTTGAGATTGAGAAGACCATCACCTGCGGGCATACACCGTTGAAAAAGGTGTTTCACAGTGACAAATATCACATAACCTGCATGGATACGGGTTCATTTTCCGCAGAGGGGCATATCACGGTCATGGATCTGGAGTCGGGAGAGCTTTTTGCAAAAACTTGCAGAAAAGCAGACTGAAAGCGGCTGTTTCTGTATATAGCATCGCGGAATCACCCCGGTCATCCTTGCCATTTATGCATATAAGTTGTATATTATGTGTTGCTGTTTTGCATCTAAATCAAAAAATGAACAAGAGGAACACATGAAGCAGAGGTACAACAGGCTTTCGGTGATCAAGGATCTGATCAAGAAAAACAGGATAGACAACCAGGATACGCTGTTGAATCTTCTCAAGGAGGAAGGTTATACGGTCACGCAGGCGACTCTTTCCAGAGATCTCAAGATACTGAAGGTCGGAAAGATTTCCGACGGATGGAGCGGGTATTATTATTCGCTTCCTGACAACGACCTTGTGGCCGAGTCCGAGAAGAGCTACATCCAGGATGTCCGCAGGGGAATCATCTCGATGGAGTTCAGCGGCAACATCGGCGTCATCAAGACCAGAGAGGGTCATGCCAACAGTGTGGCCGTGGGACTTGAGGCACTGAGCCTTCCGGAGATTCTCGGAACTCTTGCCGGAGACGATACCATCATGGTGATCCTCAGGGAAGGCATGACCAAGGAAGATCTTCAGGAAAGCTTCAAGACAAGGATTCCCGAGATCGACGACTGACTCGGGACCGGATTAGGGGGATGTTTTGATCAAATACACGGATTTCAATCTTACGGAGAACTACGCACGTCTCAAGGCCCTGAAGCCGTTTGACATCAGGAAGGGTCTGGACGCAAAGCGGATCGACACCTGCACCGTCAGGGAAGCAGGGAGTCTGGTATACAATTACGGCGCAATGCCGGTAGACGATTCCATCGTGGATGCCCTGCAGGCTCTTGCCGACGAGCAGCAGCTCATCGACAAGTACAAGGCGCTTCTTTCCGGAGAAGTGATGAACACCGGAGAGAAGAGGCTTGTCCTTCATCAGCTGACACGCGGACGTGCCATCGACGGACTCAAGGTCATGGCCGACGGCGTGGAGAAGGGTGACTTCTACGAGGGAGAGCTGAAAAAGATAAAGGAATTCTCCGAGAAAGTCAGAAGCGGAGAAATCAAGGGATCCACAGGCAAGGAAATCAAGACGGTGGTCCAGATCGGAATCGGCGGATCGGATCTCGGACCCAGAGCCCTGTGCTATGCCATGAACCTCATCGGACCTGAGGACGGATGCACCAAGAAACTTGAGGCCAGGTTCATCTCGAACGTAGATCCCGATGATGCATGCGCGGTCATTTCCGGACTTGATCTGGAGAGCACGCTCTTCATCCTGGTCTCCAAGAGCGGAACCACCCAGGAGACGCTGGCAAACCGCGACCTTGTCTTCAAGGTCATGGAGCAGAGCGGAATCAAGGGACTTGTTCCTCAGAAGCATGTCGTTGCCGTCACAAGCAACACGAGCCCGCTGGCAAGCAACCCGGACATCCTTGCCGTGTTCTTCATGGATGATTACATCGGAGGCCGCTACTCGGTCTGCAGCCCGGTGGGAGGAGTGATCCTTTCCCTTACATACGGCTTCAACGTCTTCAGGCAGGTCCTTGACGGCGCAGCTGCGGAGGACAAGGCCGCACTCGAGCCGGACATCAGGAAGAACGGAACGCTCATGGATGCCATGATCGGCGTCTATCTGCGCAACGTGCTGGGCTATCCATACACTGCCGTGCTACCGTACAGCCAGAGTCTGCACAGGATGCCGGCCCATTTCCAGCAGCTGGACATGGAGTCCAACGGAAAGCACGTCAACCGCTTCGGAAAGGTCGTAAGCTATCAGACCGGTCCGGTCATCTTCGGAGAGCCGGGAACAAACGGACAGCATTCGTTCTACCAGCTCCTGCATCAGGGAACCGACATCGTGCCCATGCAGTTCATCGGTTTCCGCAAGAAGGAAGGAAACCTTGATGCCATGAACGGCGGTTCGGACAGCCAGACCAAGCTCAAGGCCAATCTGGTGGCTCAGATCGTGGCGTTCGCATGCGGAAAGGAAGATGCACAGAATCCCAACAAGGCTTTCGAGGGCGGAAGACCTTCCAGCGTTCTGGTTGCCGACAGGCTCACTCCTTTTGCACTGGGTTCGATTCTGGCTCACTTTGAAAACAAGGTCATGTTCCAGGGCTTTGTCTGGAACATCAACAGCTTCGATCAGGAAGGCGTCCAGCTGGGTAAGATCCTTGCAAAGAAGGTTCTTGCCGGCTGCGAGGGAGATGAGAAGCTCATGGCTTATTCCAAGTTGCTTGGAATCGATTTTTGACAATAATATGTTTTGGAGGAATAGAAAATGACAGTAGCAATCATCATTGCCGTAGTTGTCGTGATTATCATCATGCTTGTTATCTCGACATACAACAGCTGCGTCAGACTCAAGAACCAGGGAGAAGAGGCTTATGCCCAGATCGATGCACATCTCAAGCAGAGATATGATCTGATTCCCAATCTGGTGGAGACCGTCAAGGGCTATGCCAAGCACGAGCAGGGAACGCTCACCGCTGTCATCGAGGCCCGCAACAAGGCCATGAGCGCTTCAGGCGTGTCCGACAAGGACAAGGCCGACAAGGCATTCGAAGGAACCCTCAAGTCCCTGTTTGCACTCGCAGAGGCCTATCCTGACCTCAAGGCCAACGATAACTTCAAGGACCTCCAGAACCAGCTCACAAGGCTGGAGGGCGAGATCCTGCAGGCCAGGAAGTACTACAACGGTGTGGTCAAGACATTCAACACCAAGATCGAGACCTTCCCGACATCACTGATCGTGGGTATGTTCGGAGGCAAGTTCTCCAAGATGACATACCTTGAGGTCGCAGAAGCCGAGAGGCAGAACGTCAAGGTCCAGTTCTGATA
>JAJBWA010000133.1:0-9853 GCA_031935845.1 bacterium
ATGACCTGCGCGGCAACGAAACAAAGTATCCAGGGTAGAAGAGTTTTCATCATAATCAGTCCAAATGTTACACCAGAAAGGGAAGGGAGTGCTGGAAATTTTGACGGCGTTCCCGGATCTGATAAATAAAGAACCTTGAAAAGCCTGGACAATTCCCTGCAATTCAAGGTTCTTTGGGCCCACTGAGATTTGAACTCAGGACCAAAGGATTATGAGTCCTCTGCTCTAACCGCTGAGCTACAGGCCCGGCTACTTTTCAGTGGCGCTTTAAATTAGCACTTTTGAATTTGAATTTCAACCCTGACTTTCCCATGATGTAGAATATTCTTGTGTTTGTCCTCGTGAGTTTATAGAATAGTAAGGAAATGAGGCGAAGACTGTTTGTTACATTGGTATTGTTCCTGATGGTTGCTGCATGCGCCTCATTGTCTGCCCTTACATTTTCCACAAGGCTCACGGGAGTCACCACACATCCTGATTTCTGGCTAGGTCTGTTCCCTTCAAGCGTAAGATGTTATGCAGGAATAGACGGTTTTCAGTTCGTTCCCGGCAGGATAACCGAAGTAGGAATGGAGATTGCCACCGGCACCATTGCCAGAACACTCTCGCAGGACCCCGAGACCGGGCAGATCATCAGGGATTCCTCCCCTGAGGTCCTCAAGAACAACAGATACTACGACGTTACCTATGCCGCATGGAAGATCGGAATCGCGCAGGGACTGGGCTGGTCGGACTCGACGGATTATGACCTGCTGACCCTCAGGCTTACCTATGACGGCCAGTGGGAGGTTGCGCTTGATCCGCTGATGCAGGTTCAGTCAAGGATGGGCTATCCTTTCAGGACCATCCCTGCTTTTGTCTCGGCAGTTCCCGGCCAGGTGCTGGAAGGCACTCCCGACCTTTCGGGCAACAGACAGTTCCTGAGCACCAGCATCGACCTTTACGGTAAGTTCTCGGACCAGCTTTTCAAGGTAGGTCTTCTGGACGGCCTGTCGCTTGAGTTCAAGATTGTCTGGGCTCCGGCATTCCTTACGTTCTCCAAGGCCTACGGCGGATACTCCGACTACTGGAAGGTCTGGATCTATGCGGAATATGCCAAGATGATCTACCAGAAGACCGATCCGAACGGAGAGAACCGCTGGTCTGTGGGCGTGACGGACGAGATGGAAATGAGGATCCTTGGCGGCGATTATGTTCCCGAATATGCAAGGACCATGAAGTCCCAGATCTGGTGGTACGAGCCTGAGAACATGACGTTCATCGCAAGGAACACGCTGAGACTGAACTACTACGGACAGCAGTTCTTCGGAAACTGCATCCCCTACATATACATGTTCCTGGACTTCAACTTCTCCGGCGGTAAGCTCAACAACTGCAAGGCCGAGAAGATTGATTCGGTCTGGGAGGGAAGCATGGGGCTGCATGTGGAACTCCAGCTGTTCGAGTTCTTCCACATATACTATGAAATCGGCCGTATCTTCCTGTACACCGGAGACAACCAGGCATACAAGGAAGGTTTCAGATCATCGGAGACCGTCAGGGTTACCTTCTCCCTTCCGGGAGCAGGCGGTGGCGCAGACTGGTCCAACTGAATACACAAGAGAGAGAGGATATCATGAAGAAAGCATTGACCGTTGTTCTGGTGCTCGCACTTGCGCTGTGCAGTGTGTTCGCAGGCGATTTCAAGTTCCTGTTCACGGAACTTGACCAGCACCCCGAGATTCTGGCCGGATTCCTTCCGACCCTTACTGCAATCGGAGCAGGGTATGAAGGACTGTCGCTTATTGACGGGAACCTGACGCAGCTGCAGTTCACCATAGGCGGAGGCTACACGCAGAGGGCTCTGTTCCAGAACCCCGACAACGGCGAGCCTCTTCTGGATGACATCATGCTGTACGACCAGATCCAGCTGCGCTGGAATTTCAAGTTCCTGCAGGGATTCGGCGATTCATGGGTTGAGGGCAAGGATCTGGTCACGGCCTATGTGGGCTATGAAGGCCGTTATGAGAAGGCCGTTGACTCCATGAAGGTCCATGAGGAGCGCTACCGCGGTTATGCCGATGCGGACACAAGGACAAAGGGCAAGACTCCGATTCCGAGTCTTGACGAGTGGTTCAACGACCATTTCCCGTCGACGCTTGCCGGCAACAGGATCTATCCCGATCTGGCCGATGACTATACCGCATTCATGACCAATTTCTATCTGGGTGCAAGGCTGAACCTTATGGATGACAGGATGGTCTCGAACGAAGGAGCTCTTGCGGAGATAAAGCTTCAGTTCGCTCCGTCATTCCTCAACAAGAAGGCAAGCTACTACAGCATTACGTTCAATGCTGTGGCAGGAACCACACTTCTGGAGGTGTCCAACAAGAAGGGCCAGAACCTGTTCTCGATTGTCCTGATCGACAGGTTGAACGTGAACTGGACGGACGGAAGCAAGGTCCCCGTCTATGCATCGATGCCCGTTTCCCTCGGAAGAAAGGTCCGCGGATTCAACACCAACAGCTACAACACCAACTTCACGGTGGTCAACAACCTTGATCTTCGTCTTGCAGGTCCGGAGTTCATCATGGACGGAGTGTTCCCGAGGCTCAATCTCTTCTTCGACATGGGATGGCACGCAGGAAACTACTTCAACTCGGACAACAGTGCATCCGCCATGGCGGAGAAGTATGACCTCAAGAGGTTCCTGTGTTCCGCAGGCTTCCAGCTGGAGATGTGCATATTCGACTTCATAGACCTCGGATTCCAGCTGTCGTACCTGATCAGCGGAGACAACATGAGGACACCGGGAGAGAAGTTCATTACGGGTGCAACTTTCTTCCTGGACTTCTGATTATTGTCTAAGGAAATTGATTTCTATATACTGACTCACTATGGAACAGAATTCAGTACACTGGGCGGATATATACGCCGATAAGATCATCAGGGAGAAAGGTCAGAAGGATCTTTACACATGTGCATCCGGAATCACTCCGTCAGGCACAGTCCACATCGGAAACTTCAGGGAAATCATCTCGGTTGACCTGGTGGTCAAGGCCCTCAGGCAGAAGGGACAGAAGGTCCGCTTCATCTATTCATGGGACGATTACGACGTATTCAGGAAGGTTCCCAAGAACATGCCCCAGCCGGAGCTTCTGGAGACCTATCTCAGAAAGCCCATAACTCTTGTTCCGGACACCACCGGCAGGGCGGACAACTATGCCCGCGGGAACGAGCTGGATGTCGAGCAGAAGCTTCCCATCGTCGGCGTCTATCCCGAGTATCTCTATCAGGCACAGCGCTACAGAAGCAGCATGTACGCCGAGCAGATGAAGAAGGCCCTTGAACTGAAGCCGCAGATCATCGAGGTCCTGAACCAGTACAGGGCCGAGCCCCTTGACGACTCATGGTGGCCGATAGCAGTCTTCAGCTCCTTCACGGACAAGGACAACACCACCATACTTTCATGGGACGGCGAGTACGGAATCACATACCGCGACAACGACCTGAACAAGGAAGAGACCATCGACCTCAGGACCACCCCGTATGCAAAGCTCCACTGGAGAGTGGACTGGCCCATGCGCTGGGTCGTAGAAGGCGTCGATTTCGAGCCTGCAGGCAAGGACCATCACTCGAAGGGCGGAAGTTTCGACACGTCAAAGCAGATCGTCGAGTTCTTCGGCGGCCATGCTCCGGTGAGTTTCCAGTATGACTTCATCTCCATCAAGGGCCGCGGCGGAAAGATTTCGTCTTCAAGCGGCGAGGTCGTTTCCCTGGGCGATGTCCTCGAGGTGTATACACCGGAGCTGACAAGGTTCCTCTTCGCATCCACAAGACCCAACACGGAATTCGCCATCTCGTTCGATCTTGATGTGCTCAAGCTCTATGAGGACTACGACAACTGCGAGAGAAGGTATTTCGGACTTCTGCCGTGCAACGAGAAGAAGCTTGCCATGGAAAAGAGGGTGTACGAGCTCTCGCAGGTAGGCGATGTTCCCAAGACACCGGGCTACCAGATTCCGTTCAGACACCTGTGCAACCTGCTTCAGATCAACAGCGGAGACATCGAAGCCGTCATCGCATCACTTCCGGATGTCAAGGAAGACCAGGTGGAAAGGCTCAGGACCAGATGCCGCTGCGCATGGACATGGATCACCACATTCTCACCTGAGGATTTCCGCTTCTCGGTTGCTACAGCCGATTCTCCGAAGGCTGACCTTGATGCCGACGGACTCAGGGCCGTCAGGGCACTGTGCGCCAAGGTTTCTTCGTGGGACGGTAAGGACGAGAAGGATCTTTCACAGCTGATCTATGATGCCGCCGCAGAGGCCGGCGTAGAGAACGCCGCGCTGTTCACGGCCACGTACCTTGCCCTAATCGGAAAGGAGAAGGGCCCCAAGCTTGCCGGTTTCATGAACACCATCGGAAAGAAGAGGGTGGTAGAGGTTCTTTCAAGATATTGATCAGAATTCTTCGACATAAGGCCGGAGGGTCTCGAACCAGAGACTGTTTCCGGCTTCCGAGAAATGCACTCCGTCCGGGGTGCATAATTCTTTTCTGAGCCTTCCGTCCGGATTGTTCATCAGGGCCGCCATGTCTATCAGGGTCATCGAATGGGCAGAGGCAAGTTCCTTTATGACGGCGTTTGCCTCGTTCATCCTGCTGTTTACTGTTCTTGCCGTCCTTGCGGATACGCTTGTGCCTTCGTCGGTTATTCCCGCAACGGTATTTACATAAACGGTCAGGCCAAGGTCTTCCAGTTCGGTAAGAAGACGGTCGTACTCCTCCCTGAACACCCTGATGTCATAACTGCTGCTCATGCAGTCGTTGCCGCCTATTGCCAGAAACACGCATTCAAGCTGTCCGTCCAGGGCAAGCGCCCTGATCTGGCCCATGCGGCGCAGAAGATTGTCCACCTTGTCGCCTCCGATTCCCAGGTTGACTACCTTTGAATCAGGATAGGCGCTGTTCCAGTCTGCCCCTATGACCCGGGAATCCCCGAAGAACGCAATATTTGCATCTGCATGGGAAAGACTCATGGCCCACACCTGTGACAGATGGTCATACATGCCGTTGTATGTCTCCATGCTGACCTTGTCCTGCGAACAGCCGACAAGGCAGACCGCTGCCAAGGCCAGGAAGATCAGAATGCAGCGTTTCATCAGGACTGTGTCTCCTTGAAGACTTTCGACAGGATCATGTCGTTCGACTTCCATTTGCTGTTGACGCGTACGCGCAGATCCAGTTCCAGCTTTGCCGACGGGAATATCTTCTTGATGTCTTTGAATGCGGCAACTCTTATCTTTTTTATATTCTCTCCGCCTTTTCCGACCATTATTCCTTTCTGGCTCTCTCGCTCTACGGTAATGAAGGCACGTACCCATACCTTGTTCTCCGCCTCGTTGTATTCGAGGTCCGAGACCTCTACCATGATGGCATAGGGAATCTCTGCGGTGACGGAGTTCATGGCTTTTTCCCTGATGATCTCCGATACCCTGAACTCAAGGTTCTGGTCTGTCCATGTGTCCTGGTCGTACAGCAGGTCTCCCTCGGGAGCATGCTTGAACAGTTCTATGAGTATCTCGTCCACACCGTCATCGGCTTTTGCCGATGCCACAAGGATGGTGCGGCCCGGCATGCTCCGCCTGAGGTATTCGGTGGCATCGTCTATCTGTGCCTGGGAGAGGATGTCCTTCTTGTTTATGCAGCAGATGACGGGCACCGAGAGTCCGCTGAGCATGTATGTGATTGCATCTTCCTCGCTTCCGGGCCTGCGTGTGGCATCAAGCATGTAGAGGACGGCATCGGTCTCTTCCAGAGACGACACGGCGATTTCCTGCATGCGCTTCTGGAACTTCTTTTCCGAGATGTGGAAGCCAGGGGTGTCTGTGAATATCAGCTGGCCGCGTGAATCGGTATAGATTCCGCGGATTGCGTTACGGGTGGTGTGCGGGGTGGGGCTGGTGATGGAGACCTTTGACTCGCAGATGGTGTTGAGCAATGTGGATTTGCCGGATGACGGCCTGCCGATGATGGCAACTGATGCGCATTTCATGTCTGCGATTATAATGGAATAGCGTCTTGCTTCCAAGGTTGTAATTATGACGGATTGCTGATATTTTAGACGTGTGCTTCCAGAAAGCCGCGGAGGTCTTATGAGACTTGAGGACAAAGAGAAGAAAACCGAGCAGAACCCGAATGCAGCAGCCCAGTATGACAGGCTTCTGAAGACCAGGTCCCTGCTTCTTTCCGGTGAGATCAACAAGGATTCGGCAGACAGGCTGATAAAGGACCTGCTGGTACTTGAGGGTGAAAGTAACGAGCCCGTGAAGATCTTCATCAATTCTCCCGGCGGAGATGTAGATGCCGGATGTGCCATCTACGACATGGTGCGTTTTGTCTCATGCCCGGTCATCATGGTGGGAATGGGTCTCGTGGCAAGTGCCGCTTCCCTGATTCTTCTTGCGGTTCCTGCCGAGCGCAGGGTCGGACTTCCGAATTCATCCTACCTGATCCATCAGCCGCTGAGCGAGATGAAGGGCAACGCCACGGATATCGAGATCCACGCCATGCAGCTTGAGAAGATCAAGGCCAAACTGAATGCCATTATCTCGGAGGCTACCGGAATGCCGCTGGAGACCGTCACTGCCGACACGGACAGGGACCACTGGCTTGATGCCCGGGAGGCCGTGAAGTACGGTCTGATAAGCCGCGTTGTGGAGAGCAGGAAGGATCTCTGAGTCCTTTTTCCCCGAAACACACAAAAAAACCGAAATTCTTTCCCGATAACCGTAATATTTTCCGCACTTTTTTCGTATAGACGGGCATGAGAAGAACAAGCATCATCTTATGTTCGGCGGCACTGCTGCTGGTGACGGTCCTGGGAATGCCGTCATGCGACGCCCAGGCATCGGTTGAAAAAGACAGTTCCATATGTGTTGCTACATGGAACGTCCAGAACCTTTTCAATGCCGTACTTGACGGCAGCGAATACGATGAATACAGACCGGAATCCGGATGGAATCAGGAGGCTTACGGGAAGCGTCTCTCCAACGCCGCAAAAGTCATCAGGTACCTTCCTGACTCGGGAGAACTGATTGTGGTCCTTAACGAAGTCGAGGGCCCGGATGTGGTTGAAGATCTGATAAAAACAGGCGATCTTGCAAAATCAGGACTTCGTTGGTATGCCTGCACCGAATCAGAGGGTTCTGCTGTCCAGACTGCCGTGGTCAGTTCCATCCCCATCTCATATGCCAACGTGCATGACGTGGGTGACGGGCTCAGGCCTGTTCTGGAAGTCTGCTTCGAGACGGACAGGGGCCGGCTTTTCATACTTGCCGTCCACTTCAAGTCCAACATCGGCGGAACCGATGAGACTGCCGCGCAACGTGAGGCCGGGGCCCGTGTTGCGGCTGAGGTTGCCGATGTGATCGAGCGTGAGAACCCGGGGTGCCTTGTCATGATCTGCGGAGACATGAACGAGGAATGCTGGGACGAGAGGATGATGGGAAAAAGCGGCCCGCTTCCGGCATCGGATTCGTTCGGACGAAGAAACTGGTACTGCTTCTGGAAAGATCCCGAAGCCTCGCTGTGGCCCAACGGCTCATACTGGTACGACGGAAACTGGAAATGCTATGACAACATCCTTGTATCTACTTCGGGGAGAGACGGTGCCGGGCTGGAAATGACCGGATGCGGAGTCGTGTTCAGGGGAATACTGAGCAATGCAGGGAAAAAGCCTGCCGCATGGGACAGAAGGCTCCTCACCGGTGTATCGGACCATCTTCCGGTGTGGGTATCCATACAGTGAAGTGAGCGTGCGTGTGCC
Organism: bacterium; assembly: GCA_031935845.1. Lineage (GTDB taxonomy): Bacteria > Spirochaetota > Spirochaetia > Sphaerochaetales > Sphaerochaetaceae > UBA9732. The sequence continues at coordinate 7,811 of JAJBWA010000133.1, forward strand.
CGAATATACTTGATTTAATACGTTTAATAATCGATAATCTTATCTTACTAGCAGGAGGTATGCATGGCTAGAGAAGAATTCGAGATAGATCTCGTCGACCTTATAAAATTCTGCTGGAAGAAAGTCTGGTATTTCGTCATCCCCATGGCGGTTGCCGCTGTCCTTCTGGTTGCATTCTGCGTCATATCCATCAAGATGGATCCCGAGAAGTCCCCGCTTCCGAACAAATATACATCGACTGCAAAGATCCTCGTGAGGGAAACATCGGCAAAATCGGGTATTTCCTCTTCGCTCTCCAGTCTGGCTTCAATGGCCGGAGTCAATCTCGGATCCGCCAGCGGCGGCACATCCAACGGAGTACTGATCACGACTCTTGCAGAGACCAACACGTTCCGGGATGACATAATCGAGAAGTTCGACCTCATCTCCAGGTACAAGATCAAGAAGAATGTGAAGACCAGCTCCAGAAAGGCACTGAGCAAGGCCCTGTCCGTCAAACTCGACGACAAGACCGGTGTTCTTTCCGTAAGCTTCACGGATATCGATCCTGAATTCGCACATGAGGTGACTGCCTACGCCACAGACCTTCTCATCGAGATGTTCTACCAGGTAAGCGAGGACGACGACACCATCAACCTCAAGAACTATCAGGAGGCCATGGATGAGTCGTTCCTGAAGATCGTCCAGTATCAGAAGGACATCCAGGAGCTTGAGCAGAGCGTGTCCAATGCATATGCCACATCGGTGCCGTCAATCATGTTCGACGTAACGATGAAGAAGATGGAGCTTGAGGCCGAGGAGACCATCTACGCCACATTCAGAGGCCAGCATGAGCTTCTGTCCATCCAGATGAAGGACAACCCGACCACGCTGAAGCTAATCGAGGCTGCTGAGACTCCGGATCTCAAGTCCGGGCCTTCCAGAGGCATGATCTGCATAGTCGCCGAACTCATCGTGTTCGTGCTCTGCTTCGTGTTCGTGTTCATCAAGTACTACAAGTTCGCCGTAAGCCAGCAGCAGGCTGCTCTGGTTGCCGACACCAAGGAGGAGAAGAAATGAGAAACTGGAAAATCAGGTTTATCGCCGTATTGCTACTGCTGCTCGCCGTCTTCACTCCTGTCTTTGCAGATGACGATGAATCAGGTGAGAAGGATTCCAGTTTCGGAATCACCACTTCATCCGTCTATCAGGATGTGTTCTCATCTCCCGACTATCTGGTCACCCCCGGTGATGTTTATGTCCTTTCCTACAATGCTGCAGGAACTGCAGTGAAGTATACGGTCATCGTCGACCCGTCATACAAGTTCAGGATTTCCAACCTTGGAATAATCGACGCAAAGGGCAAGACGTTCCTCGGACTGAAGCAGGAAGTCGAGGACATCGTTTCCTCCAACTATCCGATGAGTGCCGTCCAGCTGGTCCTCACCGTTCCTTCGACATTCAAGGTAACCGTCATGGGAGAAGTGAATGCCGTAACCGAGATGCGCGTGAACGGGCTCACCAGACTGTCTTACATAGTCTATTCGGCTGCGAACAGCAACGCTTCGCTCATTTTCGTGACGGTGACGGATTCGGGCGGAAATACTAGCTGCTATGACCTGTTCCATGCTAACAGATTCGGCGACATGAGCCAGAATCCCTATGTCAGGCCGAATGACGTCATCACGCTGGAAAAGGCGGAAAGACGTGTCTCCATCAGCGGTTCCGTCTTACGGCCCGGCACATACGAGCTCCTGAAGGGCGAGAACCTCAAGAGACTCATAGACTACTATGCCGAAGGCTTCACGGATCTGGCCGACACGGAGAACATCACGCTCTCCAGATCCCTGACCTCAAGTCAGAAATCCACGGAGGTGATCTATCTCAGCGAGACCGATTACGGAAAGGACTACAAGCTTCTCAACCATGACGGCGTCACGGTGGGAAGCAGAACCTCCCTCATGAGGACCGTCTTCGTCGAAGGTGCCATTGCCGTAGATTCGGAATCGGCAATCCAGGATCAGCTTCAGGGTTCATCAACCGTCAGTCCGCTTGCCAACCACA
>JAJBWA010000134.1:0-3349 GCA_031935845.1 bacterium
GCCTCGCGCGATGAGATCAGAAGCCTCCAGAGCAGGCGTCTGGTGGAGCAGGTCCGCTTTGTGTGGGACAACGTGCCTTATTACAGACACAAGATGGAACAGAAGGGTGTTTCTCCGGATGACATCAAGGGCATCGAGGACCTCTCGAAGCTTCCGTTCCTCAAGAAGGACGATCTTCGTGACTCATATCCCGACGGCCTGAGGGGCGTTCCCGCCAAGGAATGCGTGAGAATCCACTCCACAAGCGGAACCACCGGAAAGCGTGTCGTGGCCTACTATACCAGGGACGATCTTGAGCTTTGGAACGACTGTGTCGCACGTGCATTGGTGGCCGCCGACATCTCGGACGAGGACGTTGTCCAGGTCTGCTACGGCTACGGACTTTTCACAGGAGGCCTTGGCCTTCACGGCGGAGCCGAGAAGCTCGGAGCCATGGTTCTTCCCATGTCTTCCGGAAGCACGGAGCGCCAGCTTCAGTTCATGGTGGATCTCAAGTCCACGGTTCTTTGCTGCACACCGTCCTATGCCGCATATCTTTCCGAGACAATCAATGAGACAGGCCTCAGAAACTCAATCCACCTCAGACGCGGAATCTTCGGAGCCGAGGCCTGGAGCGAGGACATGAGAGCCTCAATCGAGTCTTCTCTGGGAATCAAGGCCCATGACATCTACGGTCTTACCGAGCTCAGTGGCCCAGGTGTCGCCTATGAATGCAGTGCCCAGAAGGGAATGCACATCAACGAAGACCACTTCTTGGCCGAGATCATCGACCCGGATACCGGAGAGACCCTCCCGATGGGTTCCAAGGGCGAGCTTGTCATCACATCTCTTACAAAGAAGGGATTCCCGCTTCTTCGCTACAGAACACGTGACATCTGTATCCTCAGCGAAGAGAAGTGCTCCTGCGGCCGCACATTCGTCAAGATGTCCCGTCCGATGGGCAGAAGCGACGACATGCTCATCGTCAAGGGTGTGAACGTATTCCCGTCACAGATTGAGACAGTACTTATCCAGCAGGGTTATTCTTCGAACTATCAGATAATTGTAGATAGAAAGAACAACAGCGACACTTTGGATGTTATGATAGAGATGACGAGCGAAAACTTCTCCGACAGCCTCGGAAAGATTACCGCTCAGGAGAAGATTCTTGTCGCCGAGCTCAAGGCAATGCTCGGAATACATGCGAACGTCCACCTTGTTGCGCCTAAGTCCATTGTCAGAAGCGAAGGCAAGGCCGTCAGGGTCATCGACAGAAGAAAGATCTGAGAAGGGAGGGGTTATGGAAGTCAAACAGATTTCGGTTTTCCTTGAGAACAAACCTGGCCAGCTTGCACACATGTGCAGAATCCTGGCAGATGCGAACATCGACCTGAAGGCTCTTAACATTGCCGAGACCTCTGACTACGGGGTTCTGAGAATCATCACCGACAAGCCCCACAAGACTCTGGATGTCCTTACCGCCCAGTCTTTGGTCTGCAGCTGCACCGAAGTGGTGGCAGTCCGTGTCCCTGATCATCCGGGCGGACTTGCAGGAATTCTGGACATCATCGCAGAGAAGGGAATAAGCATTGAGTACATGTATTCGATGCTCGGCGGAAACGGCACCTCAAGCGCCATCATGGTCTTCCAGACACATGAGAATTCCGACACCTTCAAAAAGGCCGGTCTTGCAGTCCTTACAGGATCCGATGTCGGAATCGAAGAGTAATACTACTTTCTGAGTTTTCTGAACACATCCATTGCCGTGTGATCCACGGTCAGCGGTGATATTGAAATGAAGCCGCTCATCACCGCATCGATATCCTCTTCAAGTTTACCCGATTTCTCATAGAACGAGGTTCCGCGGGCTTGATACTGCTCGGGGCTGACTTCGTCAAAGACATCCCTAAAGTATGCTCTGCCCTGACGGGTCAGAAGAATATCCTTGGGGTCCTCGGGAATATTGACGTTCCAAAGTCCGTTTAAGTCCAGATACTTGTTGTCGCAAATGTATTTCCAAACCCGGTCCAGGCTCTCCTGTGCCCACTGAAATGAGATGGGGACAGTGGAGAAAGCCACGGCCTTGTGCCCCAGGTGGGCTGCCTCGCAGATGGCTGCGACGGTTCCGGAGTAGGCAATGTCGTCTGCGACGTTGTAGCCTTTGTTGATGCCTGAGAAAACAAGATCAAAGTCCAGATAAAGGCCGTTGACAGCAAAGCGCACGCAGTCGGCAGGCGATGATTCGACGCTGTAGCAGTCGATTCCATCCAGCCAGCTGACCTTCTTGGCTTCAAAGGGATGGCGGATGTTGATGCTGTGGCTCTTTGCGCTCTGCTCCTCTTTGGGAGCAATGACCGTCACATCACCGAGCTTTCTTGCCCAGGTGGCAAGAATCTCCAACCCCGGGGCTCTGATTCCATCGTCGTTGACAACAAGTATTCTCACAGCCAGCCTCCGTGGTTGGCCTTGAAATTCTTAAGAAGCTCGTCCGCATCCTTTACCAGGGCCTTCATTTCCTCAATGCTGTGCACCGTGGCTCCGGCTGCGTTGGCATGACCGCCTCCGCCGTACTTCTGGGCAAGGTCGCTGATTGTGACAAAGCGCGATCTAAGTCTTACCCTGATGTCCTTGTCCGGGTTGTCGATGAAGGCCATCCAGATCAGACTGCCGCGGATCTTGTCCAGCATGTCGACGCTGTTGCTCTGCTGGGTTCTTGAGAGGTCAAAGCGCTGTTGCATCTCCTTGTCCACGTAGATGTAGGCAACACCGTTTTCGGTGATCTTCATCTTCTCAAAGACGTGGGCCTGGAACTTGAAGAACGAGAAGGACTCCAGTTCAAGATTTGCATGAAGAGTTGAGAGGTCAAAGCCTGTGTCCAGCAGGAATGCTGAATAGCGCAGAGTATCACCTGTGGTGCAGTCATATTTGAAGTTGCCGCAGTCTGTGATGATTCCTGTGTACAGAAGAAGGGCAACCTTCTGGTCGAAGCGAAGGACATCTCTGAAGGTGAAGAGGAATTCTGTGATAAGCTCACTTGCGGAGGAGCGTTTCTCCTCGACCCAGCTGATATCGCCGTACGGGGTGTTGTTGATGTGATGGTCGATCTTAATCAGCTCTTCGGTCTCGAAGATGTGCTTGTTGGAAATCCTTTCAATATTGCCTGTGTCCAGGACGATGCCCAGGGCATCCTTGTAGTCCACGTTCTCCGGATCCGATTCCTCGACATCAAGGAATGAGAGGAAGTCCGTATTGTCCTCGTCCGCGACGATGATCTGTTTTTCCGGGAAAGACAGTCTGAGGATGCGGGCAAGGCCGTGTGCCGAGCCTATGGCATCTCCGTCGGGTCTTATGTGACGGGCGATGATTATCC
>JAJBWA010000135.1:0-7278 GCA_031935845.1 bacterium
ACGTCCGTGGAACATCTTATGTCAACATCCCCAAGGGAAAGTCCGCAGTCCTGCTGATGAACGCTGTGGGATATAACTTCTCCGGTCTCGGAAACCATGAGTTCGACTTCGGTTATGAGCACCTCAAGGCGCTGTTGGCTGAAGCAGATTTCACGGTTCTCTGCGGTGATGTCTTCGATGACGCAGGTAATCCCTTATTCCCCGGCTATGCCATCTACACGAACGCGTACGGAAAGAAGATCGGATTCTTCGGACTTGAGACTCCCGAGACACAGACAAAGGTCAACCCCGCTCTGATCAAGGGTGTCAACTTCATTCAGAGAGAAGAACTCTACGATATGGCACAGAAGTACGTCGATCTCCTCAAGAAAGCGGGATGTGACCTCATCATCTGTATCGGACACCTCGGAATCGACCAGGAGTCAATGGGCAACAGATCAATCGACGTCCTGGCCAACACAAAGGGAATCGATTTCTGGATTGACGGACACTCACACTCAGTCTTCTCCGGTTATGAGGGATACAAGATGCAGCAGACCGGAATACAGTTTGCAAACATCGGTGTCATCATCATCGACAACAAGACAGCCGAAATCGAGGATTATTACCTCCTCGATACTGCACCGATTGCTCCGGATCCGACAGTCCTCGCTCTTGCAAAGGCAATCGAGGCAGAAGTCGACGCCATATGGGGCATCAAGTTCGCAGAGTCAAAGGTCGAGCTCAACGGTGAGAAGGCTCCCGGAAACAGAGACATGGAAACAAACAACGGTGACCTGATCACCGATGCAATGCTCTGGTTCGCAGCAAGCGATCCTGAGGCAATCAAGGTTCCCATGGAGAATGTCGTTGCAATCACCAACGGCGGCGGAATCCGTGCATGGATCCATGCCGGTGATGTCACGATGAAGGATGTCAACGATGTCCTGCCGTTCGGCAACACTGTCACAGTCGCATACCTCACAGGTGCGGAGCTGCTTGAGGCTCTCGAGGCTTCAACATACTGCACACCGGAGAAGATCGGCGGATTCCCGCAGGTTTCCGGAATGAAGTACACAATCGACACCACAAAGGCATATGATCCGCAGCCTGAGACCTATCCGGGATCAACATACTACGGACCCAAGACAATCAACCGTGTGACAATCAACGAGATCAACGGCAAGCCGTTCGATATCAATGCCACATATGCAGTCGTCACCAACGACTTCTGCACGAACGGTGGAGATACCTACTATGCATTCCTTGCCGCAACCGAAAAGTTCGACACAAGCGTACCTCTTGATGAGGCCGTCATGTCCTACATCACCGAGGTTCTCGGTGGCGTCATCGGCGAGCAGTATGCCGAGCCGCAGGGAAGAATCACGATCATCAAGTAATCGGGATTCGCTGTGAAGCAAAAGGGACGGTTCATCGCCGTCCCTTTTTTGTGCCATACGCAAGAAGCCAGCTCCAGGCTGGCTTCTGTTTTTTGACGACAGTAGGATTTGAACCTACGACAACCAGTGTGTAAGACTGGGGCTCTCCCGCTGAGCTATGTCGCCGTGCGGTGTAAAAGTAGCATTTTTGGTTGCACGCTGTCAATATTGTATTAAGTATCTGATTAAGCTAGAATCATAGGGTATGAATGTCGATTACAAACAGGTAATAAGCGATATAGAATCCTCAATAGGCAATGCCAGGCTCATGGCAGTGAGCAAGACACGCTCCATAGATGAAATCATGTCGGTCTATGATGCAGGCGTGCACCTGTTCGGAGAGAACCATGTCCAGGAGATTGTGGCCAAGTTCCAGAGCAAGCCAGCTGACCTTGAGCTCCATATGATCGGACACCTGCAGTCGAACAAGGTGGGGAAGGTGGTGCCGCTTGTGGACATGATCGAGAGCGTGGATTCACTGCATCTGCTTGAGAAGATCGACAGGGCTGCGGATGCTTGCGGCAAGGTCATGGATGTGCTTCTGGAGTACAATACATCCTCAGAGGCCGCAAAGAGCGGTTTCCTGACACTGGAAGAGCTGTTTTCCTGCATTGATGCAGCATGTCAGATGAAACACGTACGTATCCGCGGACTCATGACTGTGGGACCCGTGGACTGCGATCCTGCGCAGAAGGATGAACTGACGGACAAGGCATTCAAGGAACTCGTGGCACTCAGGGATGAGTGCGCAAGGCGTTATCCGGATGTCGATTTCGGAATCCTTTCCATGGGAATGAGCGGAGACTACATGATAGGCGTCAGGAACGGTTCCACGGAGGTGAGGATCGGGACTGCCATATTCGGGCCGAGGGACTACAGCAAATGAAGAAGATTGTTGCAATTCTGCTTATTGCCCTCACTGCGGGGCTTTTCACTCCGCTGTTCAGCCTTTCTCTGGACAACTATGAGCCGTACAGCCAGGACGAGTTCCCAAAATGGTCTCTTGATCTGAGAAGGGCGGAGTGCATATTCTTCGGCGGCATTCCCATTGCATTTCCGGTGACGGCGCTGGCTTTCAATCTGGCAGGCAAGGATCCTACATTCCTCGAGACTCTGGGAGTCGCTTGTGCCGTTTCCGCTGTGATAACCGTAGTGGACTACATCCTGGGGGTCGTGAATGCGGATTGAACGCGACTACGATTTCATCGTGGAGGAGTCCGATATCGGATCCTCGGGCAAGCTGCGTGTTGATGCCTTTCTGGCATCAAGGATCACGGAGCTGTCCAGGTCTGCGCTTACCGGCGATGAATGCAGTATTCTCATAAACGGAAAGAAAGCAAAGAAGAGCGACAAGGTCTCTATTGGCGACAGCGTTGAGCTGTCATATGCTGCCGATGTATTCGAGAAAGTCGAACCCGAGGATATCCCGCTGGACATCCTGTATGAGGATTCCGACATGCTCGTGATAAACAAGGCGCAGGGGATGGTGGTGCATCCCGGTGCCGGAAACACACACGGCACGGTAGTCAACGCGCTTGCATTCCGATACGGACAGTCATTCATCGACGAGATGGCGGACGAATGCGATGTCTCAAGACCCGGAATCGTACACAGGCTGAACAAGGATACAAGCGGCGTCATGGTGATTGCGCTCAATGCACGTGCCCACGCAAGCCTGAGTGATCAGTTCCAGAACAGGGAAATAGAGAAGTACTATTATGCTTTCTGCGACGGAATCTTCCAGAACCATGAGGATGACATCGAGTGCATGATTGCCCGTGACAGGAATGACCGCAAGCTGTTCACTGCCGTGCGGGAGCAGAGGGAATACATCATCCAGGGCGGTCTTTCCGCAAAGAGGACGGCCGAGATAGAGAACGAGGTCTACAACGACCCCAAGTACCGCATCGGCGGCAGCCTGGACAGGATCCAGGGAAAGTACAGCAAGAGCCATTACGAGGTGGTGCGCCAGCTTCCGCAGGCTGCGCTGGTCAAGGTGAGGATCTTCACCGGCAGGACGCATCAGATAAGGGTTCACATGAAGTATATCGGACATCCCGTGATAGGGGACGTGATGTACAACAACAGGCTCTCCAGGTTCCCGGGACAGCCCCTGATGCTTCACAGCGCCATTCTGGAGATAGCACATCCGGCCACCGGGGAGATGATGCATTTCGAGGCTCCGCTTCCGGACAGGTTCAGGGAGCTTGAGGAAATGCTCAGGAACAGCTGACATATGGAAGGAATCGTTCTCAGGTCAATCAACAACATATACTCGGTGCGCGATGCCAACGGCACGGTCTACAGCTGCAGGATAAAGGGAAAGCAGCTGGAGCAGGCAAAAGGCGAGTACAATCCCATTGTCGTGGGTGATGTCGTCGACTTCACTCCGGCATCGGACGGCAGTACGGAAGGTCTCGTGACGTTCCGCCATGACCGCAGGAGCGAGTTCGCAAGATGGAACGACAAGAGATCACTGAACCAGACCATATGTGCCAACATGGACCTTGTGGTGTGCGTATGCAGCGTGGAGAGCCCTCCGTTCAGACCCCGTTTCATAGACAGGGTCATAGCGTGCTGCAGGAGCGTTCCGGTAATGATAGTGCTCAACAAGTGCGATATCCTTCTGACAGAGGATGAACTTGAAAGGTTCAACCTCTATAAGAAACTGGGCTATCGTACTGCCAGCGTATCGGCCGAGACCGGGGAGAACGTGGATGAGTTCGTAAAGACGCTCAGCGGTCTTACGGCGGCGTTCGTGGGTCAGAGCGGAGTGGGAAAGAGCTCTCTGGTGAACAGGATACTGGGAACGGAGCAGCGGGTGGGAGACCTCAACGCAAAGTACAACAGGGGCAACCACACCACCAACCATTCGCTGATGCTGGACGGCCCCGGATTTACGCTGATAGACACTCCGGGCTTCAGGGAGATATCCGTACCCCATGATGATCCTCATCTTGTGGCGCAGTCGTTCCCTGAGTTCGTCAAGGCATCTGCCAAGTGTGCATATGACGGGTGCCTGCACGTGAACGAGCCGGACTGCGAGGTCAGGCGGCTTGTGGAGAAAGGAAAGATCAATGCCGACAGGTATGAAAGCTACCTGCGCATGCTTGATACCATGGAAGACAGACTTCCCGTCTGGGGAAGGAACCGGGGCAGGAAATGTTCAAAAGGACAGCAGTAGATCTTGGTCTTGACCTTGTGCTGAAGACGGTTGCAGGGCACTCGCTCAGCCCGGAAGGGGCAAGGGCGGTGGAGAATTCCGTTCCCGTATTCCACACGGATGCCTATCTGAAGCGGCAGAGCCAGGTCTCCGCCGTTATGTTCGCCATATCTGAGGCAGCCAAGGAAGACGGGATGAGGGTGGAGAGCTTTCCCGACCTGTCCCCGGTATTCGAATCCATAACACGCAATCCCACGCTGTCGCTGGAAGGCGAGCAGGTCTTCAACGTAGGACTCTTCATCAGGAGCGCAAGGCTGCTGTCATCGCTTCTGGCTCTATCTGCAAAACCCGACTGCCCTGACAAGGACAGCGGTGCCGGCGCAATAATGGAATCGATTCCGGAGAGCCTTCTCTATCTGGAGCAGGAGATATTCAGGATCCTGGAGTCTCCGGGTACGGTCAAGGAGAACTATCCCACGGTCAAGGCACTGAGGGACAAGGCCGACCACAGGAGGATGGAGCGCAGCCGCCTTGCGGCAGACCTGATGCGCAGCAATGCATCGGTCATGCAGTCCGATGCCGCCGTAATGAGGGACGGAAGGATCCTGCTTCCCGTCAGGAACGAGTCCAAGTCAATGATAGAAGGCTATGTCCAGAGCGCATCTGCAAGCGGCGGAACCGTGTTCATGGAGCCGTTCAGGCTCGTGGACATGAACAATGCCGTGATTATGGCGCAGGAGGAGATCCAGCTTGAGATTGCACGCCTGATCGGAAAGCTTTCGGACATGGTCAAGGAAGCCGAGATGGAACTGCGCGTTCTGTCGTCACAGGTCACTGAGGCCGATTTCCTCTATGCATTTGCTTCCTGGGCAAAGACAAACGACTGCTGCAGGGTCCACATCGGTGAGCCATCGGTTGCAGGAGACTACACCTGCAGCCTCATACATGCACGCCATCCGCTTCTGGGAGCCAAATGCGTGCCCATAGACCTCACGGTTCCGTCGGGAATAAAGGCAGTGGTGCTTACCGGTCCCAACGCCGGCGGAAAGACGGTTACCATGAAGACGGTGGGCCTGTTCTCGCTGCTGAACCAGATCTGCGGCTACGTTCCTGCATCGGACGGAAGCAAGCTGGCTCTCTTTGACAGGGTGTTCACGGACATAGGTGACGACCAGAGCATAGAGAACCATCTTTCCACGTTCAGCGGGCACATGAAGAGCATCGGCTTCATACTGCGTACCATCACCAAGGACTCGCTGGTGATCCTGGATGAGCTGGGAAGCGGAACCGATCCTCAGGAGGGAGCTGCTCTTGCGCGCTCCATCCTTGAGTTCTGCACAAAGAAGAGCTGTCTGACTCTGGCTACAAGCCATCACGGCGTGCTAAAGCAGTATGCCTATGGCTCCGATATAGTCCTCAACGCTTCCATGGAGTTTGACGAAAAGACTCTGGAACCCACGTTCCGTGTCATCGGCGGACTTCCGGGAGAGAGCCATGCAATAGACACGGCCCGCCGCATGAGGCTGCCCAAGTCCGTGACACAATCCGCCCAGAAATACATGGGTCAGGAGGCCATGAAGATCTCCTCAATCATCCGGAATCTGGAGACACTGCGCAGGGACGCCGAGGCCCACAAGGCCGAGCTGGAGCGCAGGCTGCGCGGAATCGAGAACGAGGAGAACCATATTGCCAAGGAAAAGCGCAGGCTCCAGGCCTACGAGAACCGCCTGAAGAAGGAACGGCTCAACGAGTTCGATGATTTCATGCGCTCTTCCCGCCGTGAGATGGAGAACATGGTGGCCGAGCTCAGGGAAGGCGAGATAACACGTGAGAAGACGCTGAAGATGAAGGCCCTGTTCAATGACCTTCAGGAGAAGGGCGAACAGCTCAAGGCCTCTGTGGCCGCCGAAGCCGACGAACTCGATGCCCTGCAGCTTGAGGAGGACAACTCAAGCGCCGACAGCGTCGAGCTCAAGGTCGGCATGGACGTGCTGTGCGGAGCATCCAAGAGGGAAGGCACCGTTGTCAGGAACCTGGGGAAGGGCAGATGGCAGGTTGCCATAGGGCCCATGAAATTCACGTTCAAGGAAACCGAGCTCACGGTTCCCAGACGTTCGGCTCCGGTCAAGACATATTCGTTCGAGCAGGGCTCGCGTTCTCCGTCACCCAAGCTCAGCCTGGACCTGCGCGGCTACAGGCTGCTTGAGGCTCTGGATGCCATTGATGCACAGATAGAGGCCTGCTGCGTGCACGGACTCAAGAGCTTCTCCATCATCCACGGCTACGGCGACGGAATCCTGTCCACAGGCATCCACAAGCATCTGGGACAGAACTCCCTGGTTGAATCATACAAGTTCGCCCTGCCTGACGACGGCGGTCAGGGCAAGACTTACGTAAGGCTGAAGTAGGGGTGCATATGGAAAAGGAATCCGGAGTGGTTGCACTGAGGAATCTCAAGACGGACAAGGTCTATCTCTTTTTCTCCAAAGACATAAAGAAAGATTGTGTCAACATGCGCTTCCAGCTGGATCTGGGCATGCATCCGTGCGCATCGCTTCAGAAAGACTATACCCGGACCGGTCTTGAGGTCTTCAGGTTCGATACCCTTGAGCTGACACAAGACGAGGGCAGACTTGCTGCCCTCTCAAACGGTCTTGACCTGTACGACTGATTATTTCTTCTTATCGGCTTTTGCGG
>JAJBWA010000136.1:0-10370 GCA_031935845.1 bacterium
ACATCGAAGAGCTCAAGCAATACAGCCGCGTATATGAGGACAAGAATCTTATAAAGATAATACCGAATCCTGACGAGGAGCCGCTGGCCCTGAGCGTCTATGAGAGCCTTGCACTCAACATGAGTGTGGAGATGCTCCTGAAGAACTCGGAGTTCAGGACCCCGCATCTGGCTTCGGGTCTGCGCAAGATAGCCATGGGAATGCAGAACTATGCTCCCAAGGTGAGCGGCAACATCATGTCCATAGCAGACCAGATAGAAGCAGAGGTCGGCTCGGGAAACACGCGGCAGAACGAGATACTCGAGGTCCTCATCGATGCATGGGTCTCCGGACGGATCGTCAGGATCACCCATCTCCATAAAGCCGGAGGGCAGGGAGAACCGGTTGAGGAAGAGACCGAGCTTGCTCCCTATTTCATCGGCTTCGTGGAAACGGAGAAAGGCCGCAATCCCGTGACCGTCACCGGAAGGCTGCGCCACACCACCGAAATCATGACGCTGGACATCTCCCAGATCAGAAGCGTGGCCATTCTGAACGAGACATATACCATTCCCGACAACCTCAAGGCTTTCAGGCGTATGGAAAGTCCTGCAGAACCGGAATACGTGGTGGACACCATTCCGCTGGTCATGCTTGTGCGGCAGAAGAGTGCCCTGAATTCGTTCGACACTCTCTCACATGGCAGGATCGATACGCAGAAGCAGCCTGACGGGACCAGGATCTGCCGCTTCGAGGCCGAGAACTCGATAGAGCTGATACTGCGCATCATCCAGTGCGGAGATGCGGTGGAAATCCTGGAACCGGCAAGCTTCAGGAACAAGTTCAGGGATTACCTGGAGAACATCCTCAGGATCTACAGAAAATGAGCACGACAGAAAGAATGACTACGGAGACGCGCAACACCGCGTCCGAAGACCTCGACCGCATGAGTTCACTCGAGATCGTCACCGTGATGAACAACGAGGACTCGAAGATTCCGGGAGCCGTAAGGGCTCAGCTCGGGAACATCGCAAAAGCCGTGGACCTCTGTGTGGAGGCCTTGGAAAAAGGCGGCAGGATCGTCTACATGGGCGCCGGCACGAGCGGAAGGCTCGGAGCCGTAGATGCTGCCGAGTGTCCTCCGACTTTCGGCGTCCCGTCGGAAACCGTAGTCGGTCTTGTTGCCGGCGGGCAGCAGTTCGAGATCAGCCTGACCGATGACAGGGAAGACAGTCCCGAATGCGGGAAGGCAGACCTGGAGGGAATCGGACTCTGCAGCAAGGACATCGTCGTGGGCATTGCCGCAAGCGGCCGCACCCCATATGTAATCGGAGGTCTGGAGTATGCCCGCGGACTTGGCTGCAGGACTGTTTCGATAGCCTGTAATGCCGATTCTGCCATAGGAAAACTCACTGATGTTGCAATTGAGGTCATTGTTGGTTCTGAAGTACTTACCGGGTCCACGAGACTCAAGGCCGGCACCAGCCAGAAGATGGTGCTCAACATGATCTCCACCGCCAGCATGGTGCGCTTCGGCAAATGCTACAGGAACCTGATGGTGGATGTGGTCCAGACAAACGAGAAGCTTGTCACAAGGGCACAGACCATACTGATGGAAGCAACGGGCATTTCAAGAGAAGAAGCAGTTGCGTCTCTTGAGAAGGCCGGCGGCAACGTCAAGCGTGCCATCGTCATGGTTCTGGCCGGATGCTCCGCACAGGAGGCAGATTCCCGCCTTGCAAAGGCAAAGGGTCATGTCAGAGAGGCAATCGCATGAAGACTCCGGAATTCGTCTGCGGCATTGACGGCGGAGGAACCAGAACCACAGTGGTCTGCCGTACAGCCGGCGGACATGAAGTCGGCCGCAGGGAATTCGGACCTCTGAACCTGAACAGCATCGGTGAGGACGCCTTCAGGAAAAACCTTGAGGAAATAATCGGATACGTAAGCAGCCTCGGAACATGCCGTGCGCTGTGCCTTGGGGCATCCGGCATCACGAATCCGGATGTTCGCAGGGTGGCGGAGAGTGTGCTGTCAAGTTCGGCTTTCCCCTACAGGATAATCGGAGACCATGAGACGGCACATACCGGCGCCCTGGGAGGAAAGGAAGGAATAATACTTATCTCCGGCACCGGATCCGTCTGCTACGGACGGACAGCGGACGGACGGAGTACCTTCACCGGGGGCTGGGGTCATCTGATGGGAGATTCCGGCAGCGGCTACGGGCTGGGCCGCGATGCACTGATTGCCGTTTCCAAGGTTTTTGACGGCTATGGCCGGAAGACCGTACTCAAGGAGCTGCTTGCGGAAGACATCGGTCTTGATTCAGAGCAGAAGATCATCTCCTACGTCTATTCCAATGACAAAAGCGCTGTTGCGGCACTCTCTCCGATTGTGGACAGGGCATGCCGTCTGGGAGACGATGTTGCCGTAGACATCGTGAAGGCCAACGCCATGTCGCTTGTGGATATCGTCACTGCTGCCGCGGCAAGACTCGGACTGGAAAGGTGCAGCGTTGCCCTCCTTGGAGGTCTGCTTGCACATGAGACCTGCCTGAAGCAGGAATTCCTCCGGATGCTGAATGAAAAGGCCCCCGGACTCAGATGCGTGGCACCGCTTCATGACGCCGCAGAAGGTGCGGTCATGGAAGCTCTGTCCCTGGAGCGTTCTTTATGAAGAAAGCCTATCCCTGGCTGATCCTGGCCAGCTGCTGCCTTCTGCAGGGTGCAGGGCTGGGAATAGTCAGCAACTGCGCCGGAGTGTTCTTTGTTCCCGTAATGGAGGAATTCGGATGCTCCATGTCGGCAATATCGTTGCATGTCACGTTCAACAACGTCTTCCAGTGCATAGGAACCCTCTTTGTCGCAAAGGTGATCAGGAAGTACAGGGTCAGGTATCTGATTCCTGCTGCCGGCCTGATAGTGGGACTTGCCCAGATTTCGCTTGCCTTCTCCCATTCGCTCCTGCAGTGGTACATCTGCGCCGTGATCCAGGGATTCTTCATCGTCTACGTCACCGGAATAATCATCCCCCTGGCAATCTCCAACTGGTTTACCGAGCGTGCGGGGTTCGCCCTGGGCATGACCGCCATGTCGGCAGGTCTTGCAGGGGCCCTGATGAGCGCACTTTTCGGTACCCTGATAACGAATGCATCATGGCGGGTAGCCATCCTCGTGTCAGGAATTGCCATTCTCGTCATGACCGTTCCCACATCCTGGTTCTTCATGGCTCTTGAACCCAAGGAGAAAGGCTGCGTCCCGTTCGGAGGAGAGAAGAAGGTTCCGGAGGAAGAGGTCCATGGCCACGGCAGGATAAGGATCGACATCAGGGTGATCTCCATCGTGATGATCGCCTCCTGTGCCTCGTTCTCCACCATATTCAACAACCACTTTCCCGCTTTCGGGCAGATGACCGGGGTGGTACTTGTGGCGCCTGCCATACTGCTTTCCATCAACATGTTCGGCAACATGGGATTCAAGATCGGATTCGGTTCGCTGAATGACTACATCGGAGCAAAGAGGACCACGCTGGTCAGCTTCCTCATTCTCGGATGCTCGTGCTTCATGCTCATTTACGGCAACGACCTGCTTATCTGCATTGCGGCATTCATGTTCGGAGTGAACTCTCTCATCGCCACAGCACAGGGACCGCTGCTTGCCAAGGATGTCTGGCGCAAAAGCGAGTATCCCATGGCCCTTCAGATAGTCCAGATATCCGTAAGGCTCTCGTACGCCGTCTTCTCATATGTCGAGGGTGCGTTGTTCGACCTGTGGGGAAGATACACGCCGCTGCTGTGGCTTCAGGTGTTGTCTGTAGGCGTGGGAGTGCTGTTCGTGTTCCTGCTCTATGCCGGCCGCAGGAAGAGAGCGGGAATACATTAGAGACATTTGAGTCATTTGAGTCATTGGCGTCATTAGAGAGATTAGAGACATTGGAGCCAAACGTTGAGAATTGAGGCAGAGTGAAGCGGTCATGGAGCCAAAGGGCCGCTTGTCTTCTTTTCTTGCCCTCCAATCTGTTTCCAGTTCCCCGAAATTCTGCTACATTTATAAGTACTCGGATATATACCAGCGGGAGCTATATGACGGAATTCGTACATCTGCACAACCATACCGATTTCTCTCTCCTTGACGGTGCTGCATCCATCTCCAGGTATGTGGCAAAGGCCAAGGAATACGGGATGAAGGCTCTTGCCATCACCGACCACGGCAACATGTTCGGTTGTCTTGATTTCTACGACGCCTGCAAGAAGGCGGGAATCCAGCCCATCCCGGGGTGCGAGTTCTACATCAACCCGGAAGGCCGTGCGCTCAAGGACGCAGGCAACCACTATTACCACCTGATCCTGCTGGCGATGAACGACAAGGGCTACCACAACCTGATGGAGCTCAACAGCATCGGATTCCTCGAGGGCTTCTACTACAAGCCCAGGATCGACAACGAGGTTCTGGCGCAGCACAGCGAGGGCCTGATCTGCACGTCTGCATGTCTTGCGGGAGAGATTCCGCAGAAGCTGCTTGCCGGCAACATCGAGGGTGCCTACGAGGTTGCAAGGTGGTACAAGAACCTGTTCGGCGACCGCTACTACATCGAGATCCAGAACCATTTCATCCCCGAGGAGATCCAGGTGCTTCCGCAGCTGGTCAAGCTTGCGCGGGACCTGGACATCAAGCTGGTGGCCACCAACGACATCCACTATATCGACAAGGCCGATGCAAATGCGCACGATATCCTGATGTGCATAGGTACCGGCGCCAAGAAGTCGGACACCAACAGGATGCATTTCGATACCGAGGAGTTCTACATGAAGAGTCCGGACGAGATGGCCGAGCTGTTCTCCTCCTATCCAGATGCAATCTCCAACACGGTGGAGCTTGCCGAGCGGTGCGTCTTCGACATCGCATTTCCCGGCCCGCTGCTTCCGAGCGTCGATGTCCCGCCTCAGTACAAGGATACCAAGGAATACCTGACGGCGCTTTCATGGGAAGGCCTCAGACGCCGCTATCCGGGCTATGAGAACGATCCTGAGAAGAAGAAGGTCCTGGAGGATAGGCTCAACTACGAGCTGGGCGTCATCCTCAAGATGGGACTCGACGGCTACTACCTGATTGTGCGCGACTACATCTACTGGGCAAAGACTCATGACATCCCCGTAGGTGCCGGGCGTGGCTCCGGAGCCGGTTCAATGGTCGCTTACTGTGTTGACATCACAAACGTTGACCCGATCTCCCACGACCTGCTGTTCGAAAGGTTCCTCAATCCCGAGCGTGTCTCCCTTCCTGATTTCGACATAGACTTCTGTTTCGAAGGCAGGCAGGCCGTCATCGACTATGTCACCGAGCATTACGGGCTGGACAGGGTAGGCCAGATAGCCACATTCGGAACGCTGAAGGCCAAGGCTGTGGTCAAGGATGTGGCCAGGGTCCTGGACATTCCCTTTGACGAATCCAACCGCATCACCAAGTTCATACTCGATGTCCTTCCTGACGAGGCCAAGGCCGAGCATGTCACATCTCTTCTCGAGTGGTCCATCAGGGTCTCTCCCGAGCTACAGGAAACGAGGGCCCGCGGAGGCGTCTATGAGGAACTTTTCGATGTCTCCCTGCGTCTGGAGAACCTTTCCAGGCACGTGTCCACACACGCGTGCGGTGTGGTCATCGGCCAAACTCCGCTGAAGAACTATGTCCCGCTCTACAAGGATCCCAAGTCCGGCGGCATCTCCACCCAGTACACCATGAACAACCTGGAGCGCTGCGGTCTGGTCAAGATGGACTTCCTGGGTCTCAAGACCCTGACTCTGATACGCAACACGGAGCGCCTGATCCGCAAGACAGAGCCGGATTTCGACATCGAGAACGTAAAGTACGACGACAAGGAGACATTCGAGATGCTTTCCCGGGGAGACAGCAAGATGGTCTTCCAGCTTGAAAGCCCGGGAATGTCCAAGAACCTCAAGCTGCTCGAGCCGACAAGGTTCGACGAGCTTGACGCCATGGTTTCCCTGTATCGTCCGGGCCCCATGGAATACATACCACGCTACATCGACTCCAAGCAGGGCAGGATTCCCATCCAGTATCCGGATCCGTCTCTTGAGAACCTCCTCAAGCCTACATACGGCGTCATAGTCTACCAGGAGCAGGTCATGCGTGTTGCGCAGATCATTGCAGGCTTCACGCTGGGCGAAGCAGATACCCTGCGCAAGATCATGGGAAAGAAGAAGGTCAAGGAGATGCCGGCCCAGCGCGAGAAGTTCATCAAGGGCGCCATGGCCCTGGGCCATACCGAAGAGCATGCTGCCGACATCTTCCACATGCTTGAGCCGTTTGCAAAGTACGGCTTCAACAAGAGCCACAGCGTGTGCTACACGCTACTTGCATACAGGACCGCCTATCTCAAGTGCCACTACAGGGCCGAGTTCCTTGCGGCAAACCTCACCAACGAAATCGGGTCGGGTGACAAGTACAAGGAATACCTCGATTACGTGAAGTCCCAGAACATCGAGATCCTGCCTCCGAACATCAACGATTCGGATGTCTACTTCACGGTAGTGAACGGCAAGCTGATCTACGGTCTTGCCGGAATCAAGGGAGTGGGTGCCACAACGGTCCAGAGCATCCTTGACGAGAGGGCCGCCAACGGTCCGTACAAGGACTTCCTGGATTTCGCACGGCGCAGTGATCCCAAGGTCCTGAATTCCGGCGTCCTTGAAGGACTGATCAACTCCGGAACGTTCGACTGCTTCGGTTACAACAGGCCCACGCTGCTTGCCAACTACGAGATGGCCATAAAGTCCGTCAAGGAGGACAAGGACGCCCAGATGATGGGTCAGAACCTCCTGTTCGGTGCAGACGATGTCGAGGCCAACACCTTCGAGATGAAGGTCCAGCCGGACTACGATTTCCTGGAAAAGCTGGAAATAGAGAAAAACTATCTGGGTTTCTACGTTTCAGGCCATCCTCTGGATTCCTACAGGACATTGTGGGAGAACTGCGTGAAGCTGGATCTGTCAAAGCCGGAGAGAATCAGCGAGGGTCCGAAATACGATCTCATCGGAATGGTGGTGGAGTGCAAGGAAGTCCAGACCAAGTCCGGCGGCAAGATGGGTCGTCTTGTAATCGAGGACTACAACGGAAGACTGGATGTCACGGTCTTCCCCAGGCAGTGGGCAATGTGTTCCCTCGGAGTCTCCGTCGGAAGAATCATCGCGGTGCGCGGAAGCTTCAAGACATACAACAACAATCTGGGCTTCTCCGCAGACATGATCTACGTCGATCCCAACCAGATGAAGCCGGAGCATGCAAAGCGGGTCCTGATAGAGCTGGACTGGAGCATCTATCCCGGCCGGGACGCACTGCGTGAGATAAGGGCCATGCTGAAGAAGCACAGGGGAACAGCGGATGTGTCCATAATCGTCTACCGCGGTACGGATGATGAAGGAAAGCTTGAAGGTCGTGTCCGCAGGATTACTGCGGGAGAGAAGTTCCGTGTGGACGGAAGCCGTGAGCTCATTTCAGAGCTCATGGAATGCCAGAGCGTCCATGACGTTTATTCGGAGTAAGTGATATGAAGTTCGTTCAGAGCATGTGTTCTTTCATTGCAAGTATCCTGGGCATCTACTCTACGGTGCTGATCATCAGGATAATCATCTCGTGGTTCCGGGTTCTAAACGGAAGGAACGGCTGGAGGACCAGCGACCAGCAGCCATCGGCTCTGGAGAACATAGACACCATACTCGGCAAGATATGTGATCCGTATCTGAATCTCTTCAGGGGGGCAAAGGGGCTGCGCAGGGGCAATATGGATTTCACTCCGCTCCTTGCTTTCGTGGTACTGAACCTGGTACGCAGCATCCTGAGCCTGATAGGTGAGGCAACAAGCTTCACCCTGTGGACCATCCTGGCCATCATAGTGAACGGACTGTGGAGTTCGATGTTCTCGTTCCTGCTGATATTGCTGATAATCCTCCTGATAGTCAGGCTTGTCATAGGAAACAGCCGCAATCCGTCTTCCAACAACTGGATAAACACCATAGACCCGCTGATAGATTCTCCGGTGAGCTTCGTCTACAGGCTTTTCTACAACAAGAGGAAAGTAGACGATCAGAAGGTCGTCATCACGGCCCTGATCTTCTACGTTGTGCTCTACATCGGCCTGAGCTGGGGCGTGAATGCCCTGATCAACCTGCTTCTGAGCCTCTGAGGTCGGACGATGTTCGTATCTGAGCTCTCCCAGGGAATCGGGACCCTGACGGGTGTCGGGAAGAAGACCCGGGAGGACTATGAAAATCTGGGTGTAAGCACTCTGTGCGACCTGATCTCAATGACGCCGAGAGGCTACGAGGACCGCAGCCACCGTATCTGCATAGGCCGTCAGAATCCGGAGGACGGAAGCTGGACCAACACGTTCGTGCGGGTTGAGAGCGTAAGCGAGTTCGGAGCCGGGCGCAAGAACGTAAAGATAATAGTCAGGGACACGGAGAACAACCAGAAGGCATTCCTGATGGGCTTCAACAGGACATACCTCTCCAAGACCGTCTTTCCCGGAGCCTTCTACCACCTGTACGGCAACATCACTCCGTACGGGACAGGGCTTACTGCATCACAGTTCGAGCTCAAGCCTGTGCGGGAGGAAGACCTGATCGTCACTGGTGACATGCTTCTTGACCAGGGGATCCTTCCGGTCTATGCACTCAGCGGAGGTCTTACGCAGAAGACCCTGCGCAGGGACGTGAAGACTGTGCTTTCTAGAGTTCCCCATATCGATGACGAGGTTCCTCAGAATCTGATCGACAAGTACCGTCTGATGCCGCTGGACAGGGCCTTCAGGGAAATCCATTTTCCTACATCCGACAAGGCGCTCTCCGATGCCCGCAGGGCTCTGGCCTTCAGGGAAGTGTTCTATCTTCAGCTGGAGACCAAGAGGCGTCCGCCTGTAGAGCGGAAGCGCCAGGCAATGGACTGCAGGACCTATGCCCTTGAGACCAGGTTCATAAACAGCCTTCCGTTCACGCTTACCGATGATCAGGTGAAGGTCCTTGATGAAATCAGGAAGGACATGAGCGGACAGGAGAGCATGAACCGCCTCCTGCAGGGAGATGTCGGATCCGGAAAGACTCTTGTGGCGTGGGTGTCCGCGCTCCATGCCATCTGCAGCGGCGCGCAGGTTGCCTTCATGGCACCTACGGAGCTTCTTGCCCGCCAGCATGCTCAGGTGGCGGCCAATCTGTTCAGGGATACCGGGGTGAATGTAGCCTTCCTGAACGGAGAGGTCCACGGGAAGCCCAGACAGCTCCTGCTTGACCAGCTGAAGGCCGGCAACATACACCTGCTGATAGGAACCCATGCACTGTTCTCCAAGGATGTGGAGTACCGCAACCTCAGGTACGTGATCATAGACGAACAGCACCGTTTCGGAGTGGAGCAGAGGCGGGCATTGCTGGAGAAAGGCATAGAGCCTGATGTCCTTCTGATGACCGCCACACCGATCCCGCGGACTCTTGCACTCACTGTCTTCGGCAACCTCAACGTATCCACCATCCGCACCATGCCCAAGGGAAGGCTTCCCGTGATTACGTATCTTGTGGACGATTCAAAACGTGACAAGATGTATGAGGCCGTAGGAGTGGAGATGCAGCGCGGCCATCAGGCCTATTTCGTCTATCCCCGCATCGATGACGAGGGAAACTCGGATCTCAGGGATGTGGAGACCATGTACCGTTTCCTGTCCACCGAGAAGTATCCTTCATTCCGCGGGGCACTGATCCACAGCCGGCTGCCGGAAGAAGAGAAGATTTCGATCCTCAACGATTTTGCCGACGGTAAGCTTGATTATCTGGTATCCACATCGGTCGTGGAGGTGGGAATCGATGTTCCCAACGCCACATGCATGGTTGTGGAGCACAGCGAGAACTTCGGACTGTCGGCACTGCACCAGCTCCGTGGCCGTGTCGGACGAAGCACCCTTCAGAGCTGGTGTTTCCTGGCCTACGAGAAGACCATCACCGAGGACGGCAAGAAGAGGCTGTCCGTACTCAGACGCACCAACGACGGTTTCGAGATTGCAGAGGAAGACCTGAAGATCCGCGGTCCCGGAGAGCTAGCCGGCCTGAAGCAGAGCGGATTCCTGCACCTGAAGTTTGCAGATCTTGAGAAGGACGTGTCCATGATGTCCATGGCCCGCGACGAGGTTGATGCAATCCTTTCATCCGATCCAGGGCTGCTATCAATGGACAATGCCGTGATCCGGCAGGTGCTTTCCCTCAGAACCTGAGTTTTTTCTGTTGTTTTTCCGGATTCTATTGGATTAAGGCTTTCCCGGTGTCATTATGACTGACGGGGAGGGAAATTCCTATGATGTCACATGAAAACAGTCTCCAGATGGCGATGGTCATG
>JAJBWA010000137.1:0-16398 GCA_031935845.1 bacterium
GAACCTACCCACGATTTCCTCCGTCGACGTCAGGACCCCACCGACATTGAAGAACCCTGCAAGCCCATGCAGAAGAGGCACTGAAATATCCGGTGTTACTGCCAACAGGCTTCTGGGCTCTGTCACTGAAACCTCTTACTTTCTTTTCCTTCTGTTCTTCTTCTCGTAGACGCGCAGGACCTTTGCACGCTCCTCTTCGCTCAGTCGGTCAACGAACAGCACGCCGTCAAGATGGTCGTACTCATGCTGGATCACCCTGGCCATGAGGCCGGAAGCCTTGAGCATGAACTCGGCACCATCGGCATCCTTAGCCTTGATGATTACCTTGGACGGGCGCACGACATCGTGATAGACGCCGGGGACGCTGAGGCAGCCTTCCTCGTAGGGGTTAGTCTCAACGGAGTAACCGGTGATCTCGGGGTTGATGAACTCCTTTTTGGTTCCGTCGGGAAGTGAGACGATGAAGAACCTCTTGTCCACACCTACCTGAGGTGCGGCAAGGCCGATTCCGTCGGCGTTCTCAAGAGTCTCGTACATGGCTTCGATAAGAATATGAAGCGAATCATCGAACACGGTGACGGGCGTGCATTTCTCGCGCAGAACCTCATCACCAATCTTTACAATATCAAGCATGGCTTAAATATAGTGAATCAAAGGCAATGTTGCAACGTATGAACGCTGTCTCAGATGGCCATGTTGGTCTCCATGACCCTGTGCACCTCATCCGAGGCGGCAACAAAGGCATGGACGATGGCCGGATCAAAGTGGGTCCCCGCACCTTCCTTTATGATGTTCATGGCCTCGTCGAACGTGAAGCTCTTCTTGTAGCTGCGCACCGACACAAGGGCATCGAAGACATCGGCCACGGCCATGATCCGTGCAGACAGCGGGATCTGCTCACCCTTGAGGCCCATCGGGTAGCCGGTGCCGTTCCACTTCTCGTGGTGGTACAGAGCCAGGTTGTTGGCCTCCTTGAGGTATGCAGAATCCTTCTCGGACACAAGGCGGATGGCATGCTCGATGACTTCCGATCCCGCAGTGGTGTGGGATTTCATCACCTCGAACTCCTCGTCTGTCAGCTTGCCGGGCTTGTTCAGGATCACGTCCGAGACCTTGATCTTTCCGATGTCATGAAGAGGTGCAGAGTTGAATACGTCGGAGATGAACGCATCGGTCAGCTTGTCCGTGTATACACCTTCCTTCCTGAGCTCGCGCATGATGACTTCAGTGTAGGCTGCAGTCTTGCGGACGTGCTGCCCCGTACAGGAGTCGCGGCTCTCCACCATGTCTGCCAGAACCAGGATAAGGCCGTTCTGCATCTTGCTGACGACCTGCTTCTGGTGCTCCTCGTTCTCGATTGCCGCAACCATGTCCTCGGTTGTCTTTGTCACCGAATGGTAGAGGTTCTCGATCTCATCACCCGTCTGGATGTCCAGCTCGCGGATGCTTTCCACGGCCTCTTCACGCGCAGTCCCGCTGTTGTACGCAAGATGCTCCGTGGACATCGCCATGGCATTTATGGGCAGGATCACGTTGTACTCCGCCAGCCAGATGGTGACGGCAAGTATCAGCAGGAAGAATCCCACAAGCAGGGAGATGACCCTGGCAAGGAACTGATAGCCCATGGTGCGGATCTGGTTCATGTTCAGGTCCACGCCTATGTAGCACTGGCACCTGCCGTTTGAGTCGAACACGGGCTCGTAGACGGAAAGCAGCCAGCCGTACTTCTCATCGGATATGATCGGCTCTATCTCCTCGCCTGCCAGCAGTGCAGGCAGGTGCTCCAGGAATGCATCGTCGAACTCTATGACCTCACCCGGTGCGGAGCCGGGAAGTTCAGGCGTGTCGGCATCAAAGACAACATGACAGCCGTCCTCCCGGATCTGGTAGGCATAGACATACTCGATGCTGTCCGAGCTGCTCGCAAGATCGTAGAACCGTCGGTAGATGAGGTCATAGCCATCAGCGTCAAAGCCTTGCTCGATGTAATCATTCACACGATCGCCGTCAACGGCCTTGGCCGCCACCCTGACAACGCCCCTGGCCTGGTCTACCTGCTCATCGATGGCCGCGTTGCGGTAGTGGATGAAGCTTATGGCGGTGACGACAGCAGCGACAACCAGCATTGCGGTTGCCACCAGCATTATTATCTTGGCCTGTAGGGACATCCCCTTGGAGTGCTGCTTCTCGGCCTCGGCACGGTTCTCCTCCGAAAGCGGAGTCTGACGCCAGCCGGTGAAGACGAATCTCTTGCGGAGCTGCTGCGGCAGAAGGCTCAGGACAGCAGTCACTATCAGGACGGTGACGGCCTTGTCCGCAAGGTCTATGATCATGTCCGCACAGAACTGAGCCCAGAACTCGGTCAGATGTCCGGAAGCAAAGAGCTTCTGGGCAAGCGGAGCCGAAATCCCGTTTCCGAAGCTGAATCCGTAGAGAGACCATGTAAGCACCGACCCTATCCCGCCTCCGATGAGGGCGAACGCGACGATTACAAGCAGCAGCCTCAACGGCTTCCTGAACGTGAAGAACCCCTTGTGCTCGAAGTAGACGGCACTTATGGCTATCATGACTGAAAGGCAGCTGTAATATGCGGTCTCGGTGTCGCTGATGGCATTGATCAGGTTCGTGAAGAACCCGACCACGATTCCGGGTACCGTGCCTCCCAGCACTGCGGACAACAGCGTTCCCACGTTGTCCAGGAAAAGAGGAACTCCGGTGGCACGCGCAATATGCACGCCGCCTATATTGATGATCAGTCCCGCTGCACAAAGCAGCAGTGCATAATTCCTCCGGACTCTGCGCTCTGCAGTCCTGTCGGTAACAGCTCTATCCATTCACACACCTCACAACGGAATTCTTGCGGACAGGCTCAGGCCTACGCCGCCTTTTGTCTGCACCGGCAGGAACGCGACTGATGCCGAATCAAGGTTCAGTGCATCCCTGAGCTTTCCGTTGTATCCGTTGGCATAGATGAACGGCCTGATTGCCTGATAGATCCTCAGGCCTGCTATTCCGATGAGCCCGATCATCGCCATCGTCATGTCTCCGGCTGCATCACCATGGAATACCGAATGATTGAACTCATCCACACCATGCTTGACGATGTCGAAGATTATCATTCCGGTGAAGACGGCATCGCCGGCAAGGAAGAGGACTCCATGAAGCGTGTCACCCTGTCTGGTCGAGCCGCTGCCGAACCCGAGGAACAGGTTCGAGAGGAACGGTCCGATTGTGGAAACCTTGTTCCATGTATAGAGCGACTGCTTCTGGTCGGGAGTAAGGCTGAGGGATATCTCCTTGATCTGCCGGATGTTGCTGTCCTTGAGTCCCTGCTTGATGAGTTTGTTCGCATCCTTGTACGCATCGGCATAAAGCACCGCTGCACAGACAAAAGCCACCAGCAGAATGATCAGTACTTTCTTCATATCGGCCTCCTGAGCCCATGGGACTTCAGGATAATGATATCACATCTGGTTTATAAAACCAGTTTTATCTGGAGACCGGCCTAGAGTAGGTCTACGGGGTCGACATCGATGTCGACGGAGACGTTCCAGGGGATGCTCAGGCCAGTTGTCACCCGCATGACTGCATTGAGCATGTCGGCCGGAGCCGATGAGCGCAGCAGTATCTGGAAACGGTAGCTTTCCCGGATCTTCTCAATGGGGCATTCGTTTGCACCGTACACCTGTGTACGGCGGACTTCGGAACGCAGCTTCTGCGCAAGCATGTCGGCAAAACTCCTTGCTGCCGAAGCATTCTTGGAGTGGACCACAATGTTGACCATCCTCGAGAACGGCGGGAAGCTGGTCTCCCTGCGGATGGCAAGTTCCTGGTCGAAGAACTGTTCAACCTCTCCCCTTGAGGCAAAGCTGATTGCGGGATTGTCCTTCATCCTGGTCTGGACTATGACCTCGCCTTCGGAATCGGCCCTGCCTGAGCGTCCGGATACCTGGACAAGAAGATCGAATGTCCGCTCCTCCGCCCGGAAATCAGGAATCAGGAGTCCGCTGTCGGCCATGATGATGCCTACAAGCCTGACGTTGGGGAAGTTGAGTCCCTTGGCCACCATCTGGGTGCCCAGGAGGATGTGGATATTGCCTGCGCGGAAATCATCAAGAGTCTTCTGTATGGCTCCGCGGTCCTTGGATACTGTGTCGGTGTCCAGTCTGGCCACGCGGTACAGCGGAAACAGCCTGTGAAGCTCCTGCTCCACCTGCTCGGTACCGAAACCGGAGTACATGACGTCCATGGAGCCGCATTCGGGACATACCGTGACAGGTTTCTGAGAGTAGCCGCAGTAGTGGCAGCGCAGCACGTTGTGGCGCTTGTGGAATGTCATTGCCACATCGCAGTGCGGACACTTGAGCTCGTAGCCGCAGCTGCGGCAGTGGAAATAGTAGCTGTAGCCGCGCCTGTTCAGGAAAAGGATCACCTGCCTGCCGTCTGCAAGAGTCCGGAGCATCTTCTCCTGAAGCGTGCTGCTGAAGATCCCCTCCTCTTTGGTCATGTCCACGATCCCGACCTTGGGCATGCTTCCGCCGCCCACACGGTTGCGGAGGTCTATCCTGACCATCCTGGAAGGATCCTTCATCAGCTGCCAGGCCTCGAGGCTGGGGGTGGCGCTTCCCATAAGGAGCTTGCCGCCGCAGTCCTGAATGCGCTTCTGCGCAACCTGACGGGCATGGTAGCGCGGGGAGTTCCCGCTCTTGTAGGAATTCTCATGCTCCTCATCGATGATTATCATCTTCAGGTTCCTGAAGGGGGCGAAGACCGCACTCCGTGCGCCGATTACAAGACTGACTTCACAGCGCTTGATCCTGCGCCACTGGGCTATGCGCTGCGAATCGGTCATGCCTGAGTGAAGTATTGCCACGTTGTCATGGAACCGCTTGGTCACCTGCAGTGCAAGCTGATGAGTAAGTGTAATTTCAGGAACAAGATATATGACCTGTCCACCCTGAGCTATCACCTGTTCTGCACAGCGCAGGAAAACCTCGGTCTTGCCCGATCCGGTGACGCCGAACAGGTAGAACAGGTCTTTGTCCGACTCCATCACGGTGCGCACGGCATTCTGCTGCTCGTCGGAAAGCACTACCTCCGGGCGAGGCATGGCCTCGTCGGCATCCAGCGCGCCGAATGCGGTGTCCCTGCGGCCGCCGGGAATCATGGTGTCCAGGATCTCACCGCGGCTGGAGAAATAGAACTTCTCCATCCACAGGGCAAGCCTGTAGTCGGCATCGTCGAACAGAGGCTCCTTGTCTATCAGCCTCGTGACCGGCTTGACCTCGAATCCGCCGTCCGGCCTGGTGTCTGACACGGAGATTACGTAGCCCTGGATCTGCTTCTTCCGTGAACCGAAAGGTACGCTCACGCGGACTCCGGGAACGATATCCATGACATCTGAGTCGAAGCTGTAGGTGAACTCAGCCTTCAGAGGCACGGGAACGACAACCTGGGCGTAACGGATCATCAGTTGCTTCCACCTGCAGGCAGTCCGAGATAGCGGGCAAGTTTCTTGAGGTCTTCCCAAACGGCACGCTTGAGTGAAAGGTCACGCAAGACAGCTGCCGGATGATATGTGCACATCATGGGGATTCCGTCGTAGAAGAAGAACCTTCCGCGCAGGGCACCCATGGTGGCATCCGGCTGACCGGTCATGAGGGTGGACGCAGGCTTTCCCAGACACAGGATCGCCTGGGGATTCACCAGCTGTATCTGGCGCTTGAGGTATGCGTTGCAGGCACTCTTCTCGTCAGGATACGGGTCGCGGTTCTGGGGAGGACGGCACTTGACCGTGTTGGTTATGTAGACATTGGTATCCCGGGAAAGGCTGATTGCGGCAAGCCATTTGTCCAGATATACACCGGCCTTGCCGACGAACGGAAGACCCTGAAGGTCCTCGTTCTCGCCCGGTCCCTCTCCGATTACCATGACCACAGGCCTGTCCTTGCATCCGGTACCGAAAACCACGCTGTGCCTGGTCGAGCACAGGCCGCATCTGGTGCATGTGGCGCTGTCGGCCAGAAGCGATGCATAGCTCATGCGTATCCTGTCGTCTTCTGTCCGTGCCGGAGCTTCCGGAGTTTCAGGCAGTATGGAAGCGGCAGGTTCTGTTTCCGGTTGCTTCTCCTCGGGAATGATCTTTGCCGACACATCGGAGAAATCATGTTTTTCACGCTGCTTGGGCCCGAAATCCTGTTTCAGGACATCCATGAAGCTGTCCATTAGTTCATCAGTGCGTTCAAGTGCGGATGCAAGGGCCTCGCGTCTTTCGGAATCAGACATTCTTCTTCCTCCCGTATTTCTCCTCGAACCACATGTATTCCCGAGGGTCATAGCTCACGCGCCAGAGATAAAGGCCGTCAGACGGGGCAGTCCTGCCTGCGCGGATGCGCACCTTGGATTCCAGAAGTTCCCTGAAATCCGAGGCACTTCTGTTCTCGGCGGCATAGTCCAGCATGGTTCCCATAAGAGAGCGGACCATGTGGTAAAGAAACGCGTTGCCCGCAATGCGGAACATCAGCAGCTTGTCTCCGTACATGGACTCTTTCCATCCGAACTCGGCTTCATATATGTCTCTAACTTTGCTCGGACAGATATCCTTGGAGCATGCAAACGTCGTGAAGTCATGTGTTCCCACAATCTGAGCGGCATAGGAATTCAGAAGTCCTATGTCAGGAAACTCGCGCAGGACCGTGACAAGACCGTCCGTAAACGAGTCATGAGGCTCGCCGACGCGGCAGAAATAGCGGTACTCGCGGGCCATTGCACTGTAGCGTGCATGGAATGAGGGTTCCACATCCCAGCTGCGCCTGATGCGGATGCTGTATGGCAGAAGCGCATTGAGGCCCATATGGAATGCCTTTACGGGGATATCGGAAGTATCGAACTCCACATGGGCAACCTGGCCGTATGCATGCACGCCGCTGTCCGTCCTGCCGCTGCCGATGACCTCTACGTTCCTGTCTCCGATCATCCGGATCACGGCCTCGGTAAGCGTCTGCTGCACCGAGACTGCATCCTTCTGACGCTGCCAGCCGTTGAAGAGCCGCCCGTCATAGCTGAGTTCAAGCGCAACACGGCGCCTGCCCTCGGGAGCCGAGAACACATCGGGGCGCTTCCAGTCCTCACGTGCCATTCAGCCCTCCTGATTCTCTTCGGAAACGGATTCCAGGATCACCATTGCTATGGCAAGAGGCTGCTCATGTGTGATGGTAAGGTGCACTACGGCCTTGGGTGCATTGTCCAGCGTGGTTCCGCACAGGGCTATGTATGGCCGTCCGTCCTCTTCCTTGCGCGTGATTATCTCATTGGGAACCACCACGGGGCAGAATCCCGTCCCGCGGGCCTTGGAGTAGGCTTCCTTGACAGCAAAACGCGATGCCAGAAACTGTGCCCGCACATCCTCGTGGGCAGACTCAAGCTCCTGCCAGCGCGCAAGCTCCTCGGGATGGAACATCTTCTGGAGAACACGCCCCTGAAGCTTCTTCATCCTGTCGATCGATACGGCATCAATTCCTGTTCCCAGAATCACTTGGTCGCTCCGACATAACTGAAGTAGACCTTCACCTGCGAAGGCTTTGTGTATATCGAGATCACCGATGTATCGACATATTTGCCGAGCTCTCCGGTATCTATGTTCACCACGGCATAGCTGACACCTTCATGGTTGACGGTGGAGAAGTCCGCACTCACCGAGATGTTGGATGCATCTATCATGTAGATCCGGTCCTCCGTACCCTGGATAACCAGCTCCACGCTGTCAGGAACAATGCTGTCTGCATGATATTCGGCAGGCAGGGTCACCTTCAGGGGAAGAGTCATGGATCTCGAGGTCTGGATGGAGAACACAAGCACGAAATAGACAAGCACCGCAAGCAGGAAGCTGATGATCTTGACCTGCCAGTTGTAGAAAAGTTTCTGAAAGAACTTACTGCGCATCGTTTCTGCCCTCCTCGATTGAAGCCGGCTGGACATCGGCATAGTTGAAAAGCGAGAGCAGCATGCTCATTATCTCGTCATGGGAAAGATCGTAGTAGAGGTTTCCGTTGCAGGCCAGCGAGATGGCTCCGGTCTCCTCGGAGACTACGATGATGGCGGCATCGGATTCCTCGGCCATACCGAGGGCGGCACGGTGTCTGGTTCCGAAACTTGCGCGGATATCCGTCTGTCCCGAAAGCGGCAGATAGCATCCGGCTGCGATAATCTTGGAACCCTGTATTATCATTGCTCCGTCATGAAGCGGCGTATCGTGGTCGAATACCGTCACTATCAGGGCGCTGGAGATGTCGGCGTTCATCTTTGTTCCGCTGTCGATGATGTTCTTCAGCGCAAGCTTGCGGGGAAATACTATCAGTGCTCCGCGTTTTGACTGTACCAGACGCTGGCAGGCGCTCAGGATGGTCTCGATCTGGTCTGACGATGCCTGTGTGCCACCGATCCTGAACAGCCTGGTGCGTCTGCTGGCACCCGGAGTGAAGGTCCTGCGGAGCTCAGGTCCGTAGATGCTCAGAAGCGCCACGGCTGCGGGAACGGCGCAGATGCGCAGGAGATCCTCCATGACCTTGAGGCCCGTGAACTTGCAGACGATGTACAGGAACGCGTAGACCAGGATGGACCTGATCATCTGGGTGGCCCTGTTCTGAGCCAGCGCGATATAGAAATTGTAGAAGAAGAACGTGAGCATCAGGATCTGTACAACGACCCTGATCCAGTCAACGGTGGTAACCGGCATTGAATCTCCTCCGAAGATGCGTGAATTATGACAATTATAATCGAATATACTTCAGATAGGAAGAGCTGTCAGCCTGAGCGGCTTCAGTTTTTCAGAGCCGCCGCGGACCATATCGCACCCGCACACCACCACGCAGCTCTGCCCGGTGCGTGAGCTTTGTGCAATCATTTGTGCAACCCTGCCGAGGTCCTCGGAAGTCATCTGAAGCAGCAGCCGGCGACGCCTGAGATAGCGTCTGTACGTTGAACCTGAAAGAACGCGGTTGAAGGCTTCGGAACTTCTTGTCTGAGGACTGAGCGGCCTGAGCTCGCGTCCCAGGATCGTCACCACGGCGTAGTCTATCTCCTGCCTGCCGACATCCTGGGAAAGGGAATCCAGGTACACCCTGAACGTCTTGCCTATGCATGGATCACGATAGGACGAGAACACGAAAAGTCCCTCCATGCGGTCCACATGGCTCTCCACTCCGTAGGCTCCGTTTGCACCGCGCACTACCGACCAGAGGTAGCCTGACGACAGCACGGAAGACAGCAGCGTGGATGCCACGATGCTCCGTTCGTCGTCCTTACAAAGCCTTACGGCCATTGCGTTGAACGCAGGACCCGAAGGCACGGTGTAGACCACGGGATTCTTTGTATTCCCGCATCCCTCATCACCGCACGGCGCAGGCGAATCATAATAGTCAGAACTCCTTACAAACTTCCCCACGTTGAACCTATCTGCAAATGACGAAACAACTTGCAATAGGCTGCCTGCCGGACAATCACTGCCGGTATGGATTTTCATCGCACGCTGCGTGAATACTTTCTTCCAGAGCTTTGTAAGCGAGGCTGACAAACTTTCCAGGCTGGTTTTCCCACTCTCCAGATCCCTGCGCAGGTCCACCAGATACAGCCATAAGGACGTTCCGACATTGAGCTCGCTCTCCATTGCAGAGGCCGAGAACACACTGGATGCGCTGAGCACGGCGTATGAGTTTGCACTGTATGTATAGCCGCTCTCGAACTCCGTGATCATGTCCGTGAGGGATGCCTTTATCCGCATGGTATCCGTCAGGTCAGGCAGGGTCAGGAGTTCGCCTATGAGGTCCATTGCCGGAGCAAAATCACGGGTCAGCATCTTGGACCTGACGATCACCGCAGACAGCGGCCTGCGCTTCACGTCGGTACCGGCGTTGGGATACATGAAGAAGCTTCCGGTGAGCATCTTCATCATTGTACTCACCTGCCTGAAATCGTGCTTTTCCGTGCCGCACATCTGCATGGCCCGGATCAGGAGCGGCAGCAGTCTCTTTTCCTCCAGGGTCAGGTTCCTGGTGTCGAAGGCAATGCTGAGATAGACGATGCCGCGGGTAAACAGACTGTACTCGTAATATCTGGCCCCGGATTCAAGCCGGGTGCAGGTGTTTACGTAGCGGTTGATCCTTCTGGGCAGATCCTTTACCGTGATTCTCTCTATGGAAGCCAGAGCCTCCTCGGAATCCGGTTCATTGACAAAGCGTTCGAAGTGTTCCTTCTCCCCTTCTCCGGCCGCCGGCATGGCGGCAAGCTTCGAGGCCAGCCGGGCCTTGAAATCCTCGTCATAACCGTCATCGGACTCGACTGTCAGAAGGCATCTTCTCGGATTGTCCAGAAGGTTCTCCTGCATCCAGGATTCGAAGTATCTGCCATGCGCAACCTTTTCCTTGAGTCTTCTCAGACGCTCCATGCCGGAGACACCGGCCTCCGGATCCTTGCCGCGCAGCCAGCAGCGGGCCGCCTTCATGCATGTAAGTATGCCGAACGGCACACCGTCCCCGGGAATCTCCTGTTCCTTGAACTCAAGGCGCTTTATTGCAGCCTCAACCACATCTTCAGGAAGCCCGTCACGCACGTAGGAACCTATCTGATTCAGGAAAAATGCCTCTATTTCGTCCTCTTTTCCCTTTTTGGCATGGCTGAAACCGACGGAAAAGGTCAGAACGGGGCATTCCACGTCCGTTCCGCTGAGCGGATGCAGGTCCTCACCGAGATCAGATTCTATTATTGCGTTGTAAAGCGGGGCCCCGGGATTGCCCAGAAGCATGTCCACCAGAACCGATGCCGTCAGGATTTCCAGAGAGTCGTCTCCCGGTGCCGTAAGCCAAGAGAGAACCACACTTCTGGAGTCTCCGGATGGGCATTTTGCCTCAGAACGGCTTGGTTTCATATCTTTCTGTAGATAGTTTTCCGATTTAGGAATGATTTTCTCACCCCGCGGGCATCCTGTAAGATAGCGTCTCTCAAGCTTGTCCAGATACTCGGAGGCATCAAGATCACCCCACAGGAACAGACGGCAGTTGGACGGACTGTACCACCTGCGGTAACGCTCAAGGTATTCCTCATACGTAAGATCCACGATATGGAGAGGATCTCCACCCGAGTCATACCGGCACGGAGTTCCCTTGAACAGGTCCCTGTAGATGCATCCCTGAACCACCGAATCCTCGGTGCTCCGCGCTCCGCACATCTCGTTGAACACCACTCCGTCAAAATGACCGTCCAGACTGCGGATGCCTTCCTGCATGAATGATTCCCTGCGCAGGAGCGGATTGAATACTGCATCTGCATAGATGTCGAACAGGATGTCGAAGTCCTTCTTCAGGGGTGATGCAAACGGATACATGGTCTTGTCCACGAACGTCATTGCGTTCAGGAACGTATTCGGGCTGGAAAGAAGAACCTGTGAAAACGGATCCTTGACCGGAAAGCGTCCTGATCCGCACAGCACGGTGTGCTCCAGGATGTGGGCAACGCCCTTGCTGTCCTCGGACGGAGTACTGAACATGAAGCTGCAGCAGCACTCGCTGTCGTTGTTCCTTATGTGGAACACCTCCATGCCGGTGCCGTCATGGACATAGAAATCCGCAATTCCGTTGTACTCCTCAAAGGGAGTCGAGCGTACAAGTTCAAACATATATTGCCTTTACGAGTGTGTAGGCGATGTCCGCCAGCCGCCTGAATGCGTCGGAAACTGCCTCTTGCTCAGTCTCTGCGAACGAGCTCGCGTTAAGGACGTCGCTCTGATACAGCACATGCTCGTCCGAACAGCGGAACACGGTCACCAGGCCTTCCACGCTGGCAACGGAAAGACCCAGACGTGACCGGACGATGTCCACGACACCGGTCCTTATCACGATCATTACGGTTTCCCTCCTGCCGCTGTGGTTGAATTCGTATATCACGTCATCTTCATCGTCCAGTTCCGCGTAGAAAGCTGCCGCCGCGGCGCCGTCAGAGATGAACTTCTCCGTCAGGTAATCGGTGATTTCATGCACGCCGGTGACATATCCGAGCTCATCATGCTCAATCACGGCAACCGCGATGCTTCCGCTTCTGAACGTCTTGGAATAGTCGAACCTGACGTTCTTGGACGCAACAAGGTCCCTGAGGGCCTGCGTCTTCTCTCCGGGAGCCACCTTCTCAAGTGCCGCAAGCTCATCCGACAGGTTCAGGCTGAACTCTATGCTGCCGGTGCGCAGGATGGAGTTGTTTATGGAATTGAACGTGAACGTACCACCCTCGTCCGATATGTACACGAAACTGTCGTCGTACTCGATGCCGCGTGTATCCACCGCCAGATACTCGGCCATAATCTCGGCTCCGGCTACGGCCGACGATGCGAACATGCCTTTCCTGGACACCACGACAGTACACACCGCATCCGATGGCCGTGCATTGGTTATGGTGATGTTCATGCTCTGAAGCAGTTCGTAGACCACGGGATAGAGCTCGTCGTACGAGTATTCATCGCTTATGAAATCCGATTCATAGCCTGCGGCCATGGCACGCATGTAGTTCTGCACCGCCTTGAGTTCATAGCCCGTCTTGACAAAGGAATCACCCTCGGCAACCAGTCTCACGACCTCCTCTGACAACGCCGTACGCCTCTTTGATTCATCTGACGTGGCTTTGTCCAGCAGTTCCTTGTCCATAACCGCATGAAGATAATAATGGTAGTTGCCGTCCGCACCCGTGGTCACGTGGTGATCCTCGATATACAGGTCGAAATCGCTCAGCGTTCCCATTACGCTCAGCTCCCGGTATGCTTCCGAACCCAGGTCATATCCGACGCGGTCGGAAAGAATCGCAATCAGGTTGGTGTAAGCCAGAAGCTCCGCCTGCCTTTCGGCGATACCGATGCCTTCGGCTACCATTCCCGTGTTGCCTTTTCCGGCGCCCGAGTCAGGTTCATAGTACCAGAAGGGCATTCCGGAGAAGTTGGCCTTGATCAGCGACGTAATCGAGCTGCACCCCGTGAAGACACACAAGGAAAGAAACACCATGAGGATAATGAGAAGCTTCCTGTGTCTACCGGTCTTTCTTCCCATCAGAAGTTAACCCCCACGCCTGCATAAGGCGTCCACACGGTGGGTTTGCCCAGAACTGTCAGCCAGCTGAATCCGGCCTCCCAGCACAGAAGTCCGAAGCTGTGCCTGTAGCTTATTCCGTAACTGCTTGCAAAAACCGTTTCCTTTCCTACTGCCACACCGGCAGTACCGTATCCAACGAACTTTCCGTTCTGGATGAACGTGCCCGTTGCATCCCAGAGCCTTGCCAGCGGCACGGTGACCTCCACGCCTGCAAGTACAAGGGCAGTCGTCCCGATGACGTTTCCGTAGCCGGCTCCGGCCATAACCAAAGGGCTGAACGGATAGACGGGCGTGGTCATGGAAAGCCTTGCCAGGGCATGGTTCGTACCGCCGCCGGCCGTGAGAGTGAATAACGGCCCCCTGCGTGTCAGCTCCGAGCCTCTCTGATAAGCGGCCCTGGAGATGAGCTTGTCGAACATCACGACGTTTCCGGTTGTCTTGCGAACTATCAGCACGTTGCCGCCTTCGTCGGAGAACACCTGTCCGCGCACCGCATCTTCCATGTCCACGGACGAGATGTTGTTCCCGTAGACATAGCTCACCGTTCCTGCCTGGAGGCAGAAACAGAGGACCAGTGCAATGACGAGCGCCGCTGTAAGTCTTTTCACCTTATTCCGCCCACTGCTTGATTATCTCGATTATGAGGCCGGTACTCTCTGCCATGGCATCAAGCGCAGCCCATTCATATCTGCTGTGATAGTTGTGTCCGCCCGTATAGAGGTTGGGACACGGGATTCCGAGCATCTGCGCAATGCGCGATCCGTCCGTGCCTCCGCGTATTATCTCAGTCCTGAGCGGCTGTCCAAGGACTTCTCCGGCCTTGAAGATTGCATCCACGGCCTTGGGATTCTTCTTTGCGGCCTCGCCCATGTTCAGATAGCTGACCTTTGCATCCACAGTGACCTTGCCGCCGATGTACAGTGCCTCGATTGCGGTTGCGAGCTTCTTCATGACATCGATCCTGCGCATCAGGTTCTCGTAGTCGAAATCCCTCAGGTACACCGTAACGTCCATCTCGGTTGCCGTTCCGTTTGCAGTCTGTGCGCAGTAGTAGCCGTAGCGGCCGTCCGTTGCCTCAGGACTCTCTGCCTGCGGAAGTGCGTTGATGTAGGCAGCCGCCATCGTGAGGGCGTTCACCATCCTGCCGCGTGCCGCACCGAGATGATACGAGACACCGGAGAAGTGGACCTTGACGGTAGCTGCATTGAAGCACTCCAGCTCCACGTAGTATCGCTCGCCGCCGTCCACTGTGTAGAAGGCCTTGCTGTGCAGCCTGGTGGCATCGAAGAAATCCATGCCGTATCCGGTCTCTTCATCAGGAGAGAACAGGATCTCCACCTCTCCGTGCCTGATTTCCGGATGCTTCACAAGATATGAGACCGCGGTCATGATTTCCGCTATTCCGCCCTTGTCGTCGCAGCCCAGAAGAGTGTCGCCTTCGGAAGTGATGATCTTTGACCCTGCGTACTGTGCCAGATGCGGATTGGCAGATGCCTCTATCACCAGCCCGTTTCGGAGCTTGATGTCGCCGCCCTTGTAGTCATTGACCACAGGCTTGACGTGATTGCCTTCGACATCGTCTGCAGTATCCACATGCGAGCTGAACGCCACTGCCGGAATATCCGGTGCGGTGGCAGGCACCCTGGCCAGCAGATAACCGTGGTCATCAAGTTCCACATCCTTGAGCCCGAGCTCCCTGAGTTCCTTCTCCAGCATCCTCAGAAGATCCCATTCACCTTCGAATGAAGGATGCTTCTTGTCCGCCAGAGCCTCTATGCTCATGGTATCAACGACAACATATCTCAGAAACCTTTCCAGTATCTCTTCCCTGAACATGACGATTCCTCTTTCCATACAGAAGCATTATTGCACAAAACCGTGAGAGATTGAACACGGAACCTCAGAACAGTGCCGATCCTCCGGTTACAACCCAGCAGGCCAGGATTGCCACGACGAATGCTCCGGGGAACACGCAGCTGGTCCTTCTGTAGCAGAAGGTACAGATGAGGCTGAACACCAGGATCTGCGGGAAGAACACTATCAGCAGACTCATGAACGGACCGCCGAATGTGGAGCCGAACAGCATGTCTGCGCCAGGGCCGATTCCGAGGAAGAACGGTATGTACTCAAGCAGGATCACAAGGAAAATACCGCCGGCCATGCAGAAGGCATTCTTCCACCATGCGTTCAGGAAGCCCTTTGCTCCTGCATCAGCACTGTGCACGGCACGCATCTGCGCAAAGATCTTGCTGTTGTTCAACAGGAAGAAGACTGCAAAGACCGGTATGTATACCAGGAACTGTCCGAACCTCTGCAATGTGAAGCCCTTGAAGAACGGCCAGATGAAGCGGAAGTCCAGATCAAAGAACAGCTGGCACAGCACCACCTGAAGATACATGAACACGGCCATGCACAATGCAAGCAGAGCTCCCTTTCCCATTGTGGTCCAGTCGATCTTCTTCTCGGAATAGCCCAGACCGAGGAACATGGCGTCGGCCTTGCTCCCGGTGAGGCGTTTCTTTCGCAGCGCCGTGTATGTAGTGACCAACATGATGATTATCAGCAGCAGGTACCATGAGAAGAAACCGTTTCCTATGGTCATGCGGAAGATGTTCTCGGGAAGCGGCAGAAGGCCGTGACCCAGCTGCGTCATGAACGGATAGGTTGCAAATGAAATCAGAATGGTGATGATTGCAGCCTTCCACCATTTCTTCATGCCGCGTTCTCTCTCTGCGTCAGGTACAAGCCTTCTGTCCAGGGCCTTGAAGAACGGGATTTCCAGGAGCAGATTCATCAGCGGGAGCATGGAGAAGATTCCGCAGATCATTGCGGCGAACACCAGAACTTCCTTGATCATGAATGTCTGGTCAGAGCTGGAGAGATCCGTCTTCAGATCCAGAGCCTGCGTGAACCAGTCAAGTGCAGTGGCCATCGCATGGCTGTCATGTGTGGTCAGCCTGTGGTTGTTCATTATCAGTTCCACGCGCCGTGCGGTGCCGTCGCTGAATGAACCGAACGTGGTGTTCCAGGCAGCCTCATCAGCGCCGACACCGAGGAATTCCGTTCTGAGCGGACTCTTTATCAGGTCCTGCTCAACGGTGTTCTCGTAATCACGGAAGTAGTTGAATTCATCATACTTTGCATTGAGAAGCAGTACGTTGTTGAACTTTATGTTCTCTGCGTCATATGCATTGTGGTTGAAAAGCTCTCCGCACTGCAGCACTGTGGCGCGCGGCATGAACTCGGTTCCGCTGTATGCTGCCGTTACGGACCA
>JAJBWA010000138.1:0-12995 GCA_031935845.1 bacterium
CAAAAAGTGCCGAAACGATAACGATGATCAAAACAAATAAAATACTTTTCTTCATGCCTGACACATTAGCAGATTAATCGGCAGTTGAAAACCCCAAGGCCCCGGGATGTGCTATAATGTCCGCATGCAGTACACATCCAAGTCATTGAGAAACCTCGTAATCTACAGCATATATGTCAGGAACCATACTCCCGAGGGCACGTTCCGGGCCATCGAGGGCGACCTGAGAAGGATAAAGGCTCTGGGGACCGACGTCATCTGGCTCATGCCCATCCATCCCATCGGAAAGGAAGGCAAGAAGGGAACGCTCGGCTGCCCCTATTCCATTTCCGACTACCGGGCGGTGAATCCGACCTACGGCACACTTGACGATTTCCGCCACCTTGTGGACGCCATCCACGCCCTGGGCATGAAGTGCATCATCGATGTGGTCTACAACCATACCTCACACGATGCCGTCCTGCGCACGCAGTATCCGGAGTTCTACTGGAAGAATCCGGACGGGGGTTTCGGAAACCGGTTCGGCGACTGGGCCGATGTCTATGATCTGGATTACGCCAACCGGGGTCTGTGGGACTACCAGACGGAGACGTTGAAGTTCTGGGCATCGATAGTGGACGGATTCAGATGCGATGTGGCATCGCTTGTTCCGCTGGAGTTCTGGAAACATGCCCGCAAGGCGGTGGCTGAAGTCAATCCGCAGTGCCTCTGGCTTGCCGAGACCGTCCACCGCTCCTTTGTGGCCGCCGCCAGGAAGGAAGGCCTGGACATCTGGACCGATGCCCAGATCTATGAGGCCTTCGACATGGAGTACCAGTACGACATCCACGAGAAGTTCATGGCCTGCTTCGAGGGCAAGGTTCCCTTTGATCTCGCCCTGCGCGAGTACATCGACGCGCTGAACAATCAGGAGACAATCTACCCGGACAACTATGCCAAGCTGCGTTTTGTGGAGAACCACGACAACCGCCGCTTTGCCGAGCTCTGCCCTGACCGGACAAAGCGCATGCAGTGGCTGCGTTTCATGTTCTTCCAGAAAGGCCCGATGATGATCTACGGCGGGCAGGAATACTCCTGCACCGAGGTTCCGAGCCTGTTCGAGAAGGAAGTATTCGTACGGACCGGCGAGGATATCAGCAGGGAGATTGCCGAGTTATCGATGATGAAGAAGAGTTTGCCGTGCGATGCGGTTTTCGAGGCAAGGATTGAGAAGATTACTCCTCAGGGAGCTAGAGTTGAGGCGACATACACTTCAAAGGGCAAAATCTGTGCCCGGATGGAGTTTGAGCTCTGAGCTCCACCGGAGCGTCTCAAGCTCGTTCCGACTCCCCAAACATACAAATAAAAAAGGTGCAAGGGCCATTTCAGGCTCCTGCACCTTTTTTAGCGGCATACGGGAGTCGGACCCGCCTCACAAGCTTGGGAAGCTCGTGCACTACCGATGTGCTAATGCCGCGTGGTGAGCATTATATTATAGCTTTTGTTCCTTCTTGAAAAGACCGTCCGCAAACTGGAGCACAGAGAGTTTTATGGAACCGAAGTTGCTGTAGAGGAAGTACTGGATGTTCTCCCAGACTCCCTGGGGTTTTGCCTCGTAGACGGCGGAGTCGGCATTATAGCCGGCACCGTCCAGATCGTAGCCGTACTTCTTTGCAGTCTGCGTGCGGTTGAAGTCGCCGAGATCCCAGAGGGAGACATCGCAGGTACCCTCCAGCGCGTTCTCCTCGTCATCGGGCAGAAGCGGGAAGAAATCGATGCCGGTAAGAGACTCGACATCGTCCACGGTCATTGCAAAGGCGGACAGGTTGCCCTTGGCATCCTGGGCAAGGACAAAGCCGATGGCCTTCTTCTCGGGGCCGTAGTAATCCAGGATCACCTTGTAGAACGAGTTGGGAACGGAGACCTTGCTTGCGCCGATGGTAGTGTACGGGCCGTCGGTGAGGACGGGGCCGGTAACCACGCAGATTTCCTGGTTCTGGGCGGCCATGGTCCTGACTGCGGATTCCAGCTTGCTCCAGATGCCTGCGTTGAACGTGTGGGTCTGCGGGCTCATGTTGGAGAGGAAGAAGGAATCGTCCATGGCCTGGGCCGACCACTTCTGGTCAGCTGCGGGAATCAGGTGCCCCCTGTCGTAACCTGAGCCCCTGTAGTCTGCAAGCGTGGCGCTGCCGGTGGGGATGGAAGGATCCTCGCGGAAGTTGTCCTCCCTGCCGGAACTGTCGGAGAAGACCTTGTCGGCGGTGAGAAGATAGGCCACCCAGTTGGGTTGCTTGTGGGCATCGTTGAAGGACAGCGTGTAGCCGGTGTGCTGGACTATTATGTCGTCCTTTGAGTATGCCGGGATGGCAAGCTCGCCGGAGACGGAATCGAATACCAGCTGTGTCTTGACCGGATTCTCCACCGGCGTAAGGATGAAGACGGTGACGACAAGCGCAAGGATTATCAGTATCCATATCAGCGGATGCTTCTTTGCTGACTTGCGCACTTCCCTTCTGATGGTGTTCGTGGCCTGCGTGACAGCCTTCTTACTCGCACCGGATGCGCTTGAAGTACTGCGTGTGGTGCCTGTCTTCCTTGCGGTGCTCTTTGAAGCACTCTTGGTCGAACTCTGCGTACTCTTCTGTGTGGCCATGATCATCCCCTCTCTGCATTACGTTTCGTACTCAGCATCACTGCCAGCGAACTCAGCACCACGCACATCACGGTCTGGACCAGCATCCAGGGTCCTATGTTGTTGCTGTGCGTGTAGACCGCGTTCGTGATCAGCGCGGCATCCCTGTAGGTGAACAGCCATGCGTTGACGAGGTTGTTGGCAAGATGGATGCCCAGTGCAGCCTCGATTCCCCTGGTCTTCAGGGTCACCGCCATCAGCGCGAATCCCATGATGAAGTAGAACACCATGGCGTAGATTGCCTGCGCGCCCTGGACCTCCGGGTTCTGGAAATGGAAGATGGTGAACACGACTGCTGATGCCAGACAATACCAGAGCTTCTGTCTGGGCCTGCTCTCCATGTTGTCGGAGACGAAGTACGCCACATAGGACCTGCAGAGGATTTCCTCGAGGAACGCGGCAAGCGCGACAAGGATGAATGCCAGAAGGAAATCCAGCGGCCATCCGCTCTGAAGCGTGTACGTGAAGTCCGCAGGAGAGATGGCCATCCAGATGAACGTGCTGCCTGCACCCAGGACGAACATGGATGCGAATCCGACAACAAGCGGCCTGACCTTGATGCTGCCGCTCTCGCTGACCATCTTCATGAACGGGAACTTCAGGAAGCGCGATACCACCACCACGGTGACCATGATGAAAACCAAGTAGCTGATTATGTTGAGCACTATCTTCAGGCGCTGGCCCATCTCCCCGTGGGGCATCACCATGCTGAGGATTATGTACATTATGAAGATCAGCGGCAGGCCGAAGAACCACTTCACCAGCCTGCCCATGCCTTCCTTGGCATACATGGGCCTGCGGATCTTTTTCTCACTCATCGGCGGCCCTCACTTTACCTTGATCCCGTGGGCCTTCATGTACCACATGGTACCGATGGAACCTTTTGCCAGCTGGATCTCGCCGGACTTGATTCTGGCCGCAATGGCATCGTAATCCGCATCCCCGGCGGATGGAGAGACCGTAGTACTCAGACTGGGTGCGCAGCCGGTCCTGGCGCAGAGTTTCTCCACTATCTTGAGGGCATGCGCGGGGCCTCCGTCACAGACGCAGAGGCTGAACATATACTGAAGTCCGCTCAGGTCGTAATCGCGGAGCACCGTCCTGATGAAATCCATGACCTGTGCCGGGGCGGCCTTGCCGTCTCGTCCGAAGACAAGTCCCAGGCTGTCGAAATCGCCCAGGCAGGAAGGCTCGGAGAGGACCTCGTCCACCGGGACAAACCTGCAGTCCTCAAGACGGGCGGATATCTTTTCTGCAGCGTGTGCGCAGTCCTGTGTATGTACGATGATGAACATGTTGTCCTCCACTATCAGAAATTCAGCTTCTTCAGTTCCCTGCGGAAGAAGATGATGGAAAGCAGCAGTGCAACGGACTCGGCTACCAGGAACGCGTACCATACGGCATCAAGTCCTGAAATCTTTCCCAAAAGCCATGCGCAGGGAATCAGGACGAACAACTGTCTGACAATCGACACTATCATGCTGAAGTAGCCGTCTCCCATTGCCTGGAACAAGGCTCCGAAAATCACGGAGACCGCGGCAAGCGGGAACGAGAGGCTGATTGTCCTCAGGGCCACTTCTCCCATTGTCCTGAGCGTATCCGATGCATTGAACATTCCCAGTAGGGTATCCGGGAACAGGTTGAAGAACAGCGTTCCAAGACTCATCAGAAGGATTGCGACCGCAAGTCCCATCTTGAGTGCCTTCATCATCCTGGGTCTGTTCTTTGCCCCGTAGTTGTATCCCAGAATCGGCATCACGCCGCTGTTGAGTCCGAACACCGGCATGAACACAAAGGACTGCAGCTTGAAGTAGACTCCGAAGACCGTGGTGGCCAGGACATCGAACGTAATCAGGATGGCGTTCATCAGGCTGGTCATTACTGTTCCTATGCCCTGCATGATGACGGCCGGAAGTCCGACAACCACGATGTCCTTCACGCTGGCGCCGTCAAGCCCGGGCTTGAGCAGCTTCACGTTCAGGTTTCTGTTGCGCTTGAGGAATATGATTCCGAGTACCATGGCG
This sequence comes from bacterium, assembly GCA_031935845.1. Lineage (GTDB taxonomy): Bacteria > Spirochaetota > Spirochaetia > Sphaerochaetales > Sphaerochaetaceae > UBA9732. The sequence continues at coordinate 4,696 of JAJBWA010000138.1, forward strand.
AACAGCTGGCCTGCAACCGTTGCTATTGCGGCACCCGAGATTCCCATGGCCGGGAAGCCCAGGTATCCGAAGATCAGGATCGGGTCGAATATGACGTTGAAGATGGCACCGCTGGCCTGGATGATCATCGGGTGGATGGTGTCGCCTGTGGCCATCAGTGCCTTCTCGCAGTAGATGTTGACGAATGTTCCCAGAGACAGCATCAGGCAGATCCTGGCGTACGTGGTGCTCAGTGAAAGCAGTTCCGTCTCCCTGGTATACAGCCTGAAGAACGGTCCGGACAGGAATGCTCCTATCAGCGCGAATACAACCGTGAGGATCAGCACCAGAGTATAGCCGCTCTGGGCCGCCTTCTCGGCCTCGTCAAACCGCTTCTCCCCCAGACGTCTGGAGATGACCGAGCAGACACCGACGTTGGTTCCCACCGCGAACGAGAACATCAGCATCTGGAGCGGGAACGCAAGTGAAACCGCAGTGAGGGCAACCTCGCTGTAGTGGGATACGAATATGCTGTCCACGATGTTGTACAGTGCCTGGATCAGCATGGAGAACATCGTGGGGATGGACATCACGGCCAGCAGTTTTCCTACCGGCATGGTTCCGAGTTTGTTGTCTTTCTGCGGTGCCTGAGTTTCAGAGTTCTGCATACTTCTTCCTCACCTGTCCTTCGATATCGGAAATGAACTCCGCAACCTCGCTTCTGTTCTCGGCCGACGGTGCCTTGGCGGGATTTCCCACGTGCAGGTAGCAGTCCCTCCTCTGGAAGAAGTGCTTCCTGTCCTCCAAGGAATCCCTCAGGCCCTTCACCGTCAAGGGAACCACGCAGGCACCGCTTTCGGTGGCCATCCTGAATGCACCGTGCTTGAACGGGGCGATCTCCCCGGTCTTGCTTCTTGTTCCCTCGGGGAATATCACCATGGAGTGACCCTTGCGGATGTTCTCTCCTGCCTTGTGGATTGCATCGATGCTGGCCCTGAGGTTCCTGCGGTTGATGAAAACCGAGTGCGTCATGGCGATCATGACGTTGATCAGCGGCGCGAACAGCAGCTCGATCTTGGCCACGAAGCCGGTTCTGGCCCTCAGGCGGCCCAGCATGAGGACGATGTCCAGGATGCTTGTGTGGTTGGCCACGAAACAGAATCCCTCGCCCTTGTCCACACGCTTGCGGATGCTCTCCACGTCACCGCTGACGTGGACCCTGATTCCCGCCAGCCACATGCCGGTGTTGGAAATAACGGCGGCATGCCAGAAGATGAGCCTGTCGGAAAGCTTTCCCAGTCCCACCAGGCGCATCAGAAGCGCAGGAATCACAGCCGTGACCATGGCCACAGCCGTCATCGCCAGTATTATTATCAATCCCCACAGAACGTAGATCATTTTTCCTCCATGCTCCGGACAGTCAGTCGAAATCCCTTCGGTAAAGCCTGGCGTAATGACCGCCCTTGGAAAGAAGCTCTTCATGTGTACCCGATTCCGAAACCTTTCCCTTGTCCAGAACTATTATGTTGTCCGCCTCACGGATGGTCGTGAGACGGTGTGCTATCACTATCGATGTCCTGCCCGCGGACAGTCTCCTGAAGGCATCCTGGATGAGGTGCTCGCTCTCGTTGTCCAGAGACGAGGTGGCCTCGTCGAAGATCAGGATGGGCGGATTCTTCAGGAACACCCTTGCAATGGAGATGCGCTGCTTCTGGCCGCCGGAAAGCCTTGTACCGTGTTCCCCCACCTGAGTGGAAAGACCGTCAGGAAGAGACCTTACGAAATCCCCGATGTTGGCCGCATCCAGGGCAGCCATCATCTGCTCGTCCGAGGCATCCGGGTCGCCGTAGCGCAGGTTCTCTCGGATATCGGCATCGAACAGGAACACGTTCTGCTGCACGAATCCGATGTTCTGCCTCAGCGAGCGTTGCCTGACATTCCTTATGTCCTGCCCGTCGACGGTTATGGAGCCGCTGTCTATCTCGTAGAACCTGGGCAGAAGCGATGCCGTGGTGGTCTTTCCCGCACCGGAATCGCCCACTATGGCAACCGTGGTACCGCCCTTGATGTCGAAGCTGATGTCTCCTATGACCTCGCCGTCCTTGGTGTCGTACGTGAACCTTACGTTCCTGTACGAGATGTCGCCGTCGGTGACCTTGAGGTCTACTGCATCGGGACTGTCCTTGATGGAGGGCACTTCGTCCATGACCTCGGTGAATCGCTCGAACGCGGCGATACCCTGGCTGAGCTGCTCCACGAAGTTTATCAGCCTGTCGATGGGCTCGAGCACCACGCTGACGTAAAGGAGGAACGCAACCAGGTCATAGGACTGGATCACGCCCTTGTAGATCAGGATCGCTCCGCCGACTACGGTGATGAAGTAGTACATGTTCCTGAGCCATCCCATACCCGTCTGGTAGGCGGCCATGACTGAGTACTGCTTCTTGCGGCTTTCCTTGAGGTCGTTGTTCGAACTGTCGAAGAGCCCGCTCTGGAACTTCTCGCTTGTAAACGACTTGACCTCACGGATTCCCTGCACGGAATTCTCCACGTTGGCATTCACGTCCGCCACATGGGAACGCACTTCCCTGGACACCCTCTTCTGCCTGCGTCCGAAAACGATTCCCCATACCAGCAGGAACGGGAAAGGAATCAGGGAAACCAGCGCCATGGGAACACTGTAGGTGAACATGACGATGTAGGCCCCGATGATCGTGGCCAGCGAAATCAGGCTGTCCTCCGGACAATGGTGGGCAACCTCGGCAATCTGGAACAGGTCGTTGGTCATCCTGCTCATCAGATGGCCTGTCTTGGTGTGGTCGTAATAGCCGAAGCTCAGTTGCTGCAGATGTCCGAAGAGGTCCCTGCGCATGTCGTTCTCCACATAGACACCCAGCACGTGGCCCCACCTGATGCGGATGTACGTGAAGCACGCCTGCACCCCGTAGATGACGAACATGGCCACGAAGCACACGATCATGCTCTGCCAGATCTGGTTGGGAATCCAGGTCTTCAGCAGCTCTCTGGTGAGTGCCGGGAAGAATATCGAGAGTACCGAACTCAGCACCGCCGCCGACATATCCAGCCAGAACAACGCCTTGTACGGTTTGTAATATGCGAAGAACCTCTTTATCTGATTCATTTCCTCTTTCCGAAAAGCCGTCTGAAGAATCCCTTCTTCTCTTCCTTGGGCTTTTTCTCAGTCTGTACGGAGGCACTTTCGTTGCCGTTGGATGCCGTGGTTACCGTGGTTGCTTTCGTTCCCTTGGTTCCCTTCGTTCCCGTAGATGCCTTGGAAGCCTTCGTTCCTTCCGCTTCCGGTTTGGGCTGTTCCTTCCTGGGCTCGAATCCATACTTCTTGCGGTAGTACTCCATCCTCTCCTTCTCGGACATCGCGCCGAGGCTCTTGGTGTTTGTCCTGTCGGAAGAGTACCTGGAACCGGACTTCTGTCCCTTGCCCTGCTCCTTCTTCTCTTTCTTCTCCGGCTTGGCTGAAGACGAGGTCTTGCCTGAAGCAGGCTTTGAAGTTGTTTTCCTGGACTTGCCGGATCCCTGGTTCCTGTGTTCCGACCGCTCCGGACGCTCAGGCCTTATCCTCCAGCTCTTGCCTATGGACTGGTCTTCCACCCACGGCAGGTTGTCCGGCCAGATTACGGGGATCTTCATCTTGATGTACTTTTCTATGGCCTCAAGCCCGTAGACGAATTCCTCGTCAGCAAGCGTGATTGCCTTGCCGCTCTTTCCGGCACGTGCAGTACGTCCGATCCTGTGGACGTAGTTCTCGTAGTCTTCGGGAATGTCGTAGTTCACTACAAGCGGAAGATCATCTATCTGAAGTCCGCGGGCGGCGACATCGGTTGCTACCAGAAATGCGGTCTTGCCCTCCTTGAGTTTATCAAGGGCCTTCTGCCTCTGGGCCTGAGGAAGATCGCCTGTGAGGTAATCGGCATTGTAGCCGTTGTGCCTGAGCCTTGCGCACAACTCTTCGGCCATATGCCTGCTGTTGGTGAACAGAAGAGCGGTCTCGGGCTTCTGGTCGGCAAGCAGCTGCAGCAGGAGCATGAACTTCTCCGACTTGGCAACATGGTACAGCTCCTGCGTGATGCTCTCCACCGTTATCTGGTCCGGCTCAAGATCGATCTCCGCAGGATCGTTCATGAAGTCCCATGCAAGCTCCCTGATGCGCATTTCAAGCGTAGCCGAGAACAGCAGGGTCTGCCTGTCGTACCTGTCTGGCAGGTAGCGGAACATCTTCTTTACATCGGGATAGAATCCCATGTCGAACATCCTGTCCGCCTCGTCTATGACGAATGTGTCGATGCGTGAGGCATCGAGTTCCTTGTGCTGCATGAACTCCAGAAGCCTTCCGGGAGTTCCCACGTAGATGTCGCATCCCATCTGAAGGAGCTTTCTCTGATGCTCGTAGCCTACGCCTCCGTAGAATACGCCGATATGGAATCCCTCGACCTTGGAGCAGAGGATCATGGCATCCTCGGATATCTGCTGCGCAAGTTCCCTTGTGGGTGCGATTATCAGACATGAGGAATTCTTTCCCTGTTCCCTGCTTCTGAGGTATTTTTCCAGAAACGTGATGACGTAGACAGCAGTCTTTCCGCTTCCCGTCTTTGACTGGACCATGACGTCCGAGCCTTCGATGCTGACCGGCAGGACCTTCTCCTGCACCGGCATGCACTTTTCAAAATGAGCAGCCTTCGTGCCTTCAAGCACCTGCTCATGCAAGTTCAATTCGCTGAATAACATAAAAATCCTATAACCTATTCCGAACCGTAGTACTTCAGGATCTCACGGGGTTTCGAGCCGCGGGCAGGACCGATGTAGCCGGCCTCTTCCATCTGCTCGATGAGGTTGGCAGCCCTGTTGTAGCCTATGCCCAGCTTGCGCTGCAGGTAGGAAGCCGAAGCCTCGCCCCTGTCGGTGACGATCTTCCATGCCCTGCTGAAGAGGTCCTCGGAGGCGCCGCCTGCGGACTCCTCTTCCTCGACTTCCTCATCCTCGTCATCGTCCTCGAAGTACGATTCATCTATGTAGTCAGGTTCTCCCTGAGTCTTTACGAAACTGACGATTTCCTCTATCTCCGAGTCGATGAAGGCACCCTGGATCCTGACCGGCTGCCTTGACTCGGGATTGTTGTACAGCATGTCACCGCGGCCCAGGAGCTTCTCGGCTCCGGTCTGGTCGATGATGATGCGGCTGTTTGTCGAGTTGGACACCGCGAACGCAATCTGCGTGGGGATGTTGCTCTTGATTATTCCGGTGATGACATCCGACGACGGTCTCTGCGTGGCCAGTATCAGATGGATTCCGCAGAATCTTGCCACGGCCGTGATGCGCTTGATGGATGTCTCCAGTTCCTTGCCAACGGCCAGCATCAGGTCGGCGAACTCGTCGATGATGACCATGATGTACGGAAGCTTGACTCTGGCAAGTTTCTTCTCCTCGATCTTCTCGTTGTACTCCTCGATCTTCTTTGCTCCGATGCTGGAGAACAGGGCCATGCGCCTCTCCATCTCCTCGACCACGAAGCTCATGGCCTTGAGGGCCTTCTTTGCATCGGTGATGACCGGAGTCAGCAGGTGCGGGATGCCGTTGTACAGCGACAGCTCGACCATCTTGGGATCCACCAGGATCATCCTGACTTCCTTGGGTGTCTTGGTGTAGAGCACCGAGCAGATCAGGCCGTTGATGCAGACCGATTTTCCTGATCCGGTGGTTCCTGCCACCAGCAGGTGCGGGGTCTTGGCAACGTCGATCACTATGGAGTCACCGGTGATGGTCTTTCCCAGGACCATCGGGATCTTGAAGTACTTTGCCTTGAGGGCCGGCATCATGACATCGAAACCGATGGTGTCGCGCTTCTTGTTCGGGACCTCGACGCCGATGGCGGGCTTGCCCGGAATCGGGGCCAGGATCCTGACATCCTCAACGGACAGCTCCATGGCGATGTTTTCCGAGTACGACGTGACTGAAGAGACCTTGATGCCCTTTGCAAGAGACAGCTCATAGAGCGTGAATGTGGGTCCGTGCTGGACTCCGAGCAGGTTGGTCTCGATCCTGAACTGTCTGAATGTCTCCACGATTGTGCGGCCGTCAGGGTCGTTCTCCGGATCATCGTAGATCCTTGCACTGATGGGATAGTGCTTCAGGATGCTCTCGGGCGGGAACTTGTAGTTGAACTTCTGCTTGTCCAGAAGGTAGGAATTGCCGGCAATCGAGCTCTTGAGTCCGGCGACACCGGAAACCATGTCGATGTCCGGTCCCTTGATCCTTTCCTTTGCATCGTTGGCGGCCATGTCCTCGTCGGAGATTCCGTCTTCCTCTTCCTCAGGCTCGGGCTCCACGACGGGTTCGGGGCGTTTCCTTGCGGAAGCGGCCTTGGCAGCTTCTGCTTCAGCCTGCTGCCTCTCCATCTCGGCCCTGGCTGCGGCAAGCTCCTCTTCGGCACGCCTTGCGGCCTCCTCGGCCTCCTTCCTGTGCCTCTCCAGTTCCTGCATCTCCTCAAGGTGCTTTCTCTCAAGCTCCGCCTGACGTTTCCTCATTGCAAGTTCGGCATCATGCTCGGCCTGCGCAGTTGCCTCCCTGAATACGGAAGGACCGGAAGCAACAGGTATTTCCTCTTCCTGTACCGGGGCGGTCCCTCGTGATGAGGAGAAAGCGTAGAGGTTAGTCCTCTGGGCCACCGGAATGTCATCGACCATATCCTGACTTACGAACTGCGGCACCCTGGACTCGGGCTGATACGGATCCTCATGGAACGAAGGCTCGCGATAGGAAGTCCTTGCAGGCTCTTCTGCAGGAGCCTCCTCCCTTGACTCGGAGATTCCGAAATCGATGTTGTCCAGGTCCGCGCCGAATGTCGGGAAGCTCTTCTCCGCCTGGGCATCCTCGTTCAGGCGGCGCATGAGGTTCCTGGGCTTGAACATGCTCTGAAGGCGCCTGCGCTCCTCCTCGGCCCGAATCCTTGCCTTCTCCTCTTCCTCTGCAATCTTCCTGCGTCTTTCCTCTTCCTGGCGTTTATTCTCTATCTCGGCCTCACGCTTCTTCTGTTCCTCATAGCGGATTCTGGCCTCCTTCTCGGCAACGTCATACATGCCTCTGTCCACCGATGATACGGAAGCCGTGAGCGAGTAGTTGGGGAATGCCTGGAAATCCGGAGTTTCCACGGATGCAAGATCGCCGATTGCCTTCTTGTACTGCTGGGGATCCCTGACATAAGGATCTTCCTCAGGTTCTTCCGAAGCCGCACCGCCGTCCGGCTGGTCAAGCTCGAGGCCTACAAACGAGACAGGGCCGTTCTGCTCCTGTTCTGCATCACCGTCGGATGGCACGGAAGCCTTCCCTGCACCGCTGTCGGCCGAACCATGCTTGATCCTGTAGATCAGGGCAAGCAGGACGGACGAGACGGCAAGAAGTCCTCCGGCGAACACCGGGTACAGTTCCGGAAGGGTCCCGAGTATGGGGAAAGACTCTCCGCCGCCCTGGAAGTATGCTCCCAGAAGGTAGAGCGAATAGAATGCGACACATCTGAGCAGGAACTGGAGGATTCCCGATCCCCTGAGGGCCAGAAGCAGGTTCAGGAGGCAGAATACTCCAAGCGGAATCAGTCCGTACGGCCTGAGTGCCGGCGATGAGAACACATTGGCGTACCTGTCGAGGAATTCATGCAGGGGGCTGAGCACCGCATGCAGGAACGACCCTTCCGCAAGGCCCATGAAGGGAAAAGCGCATACGAGAGCCACCGCAGCTGTAAGGAGTGCGGTTATCAGTGTCATTACTGCATTGGCTCTGCGTTTTCCGGGCATGCAATAATGATAACATCTTACTGTTTTTATGTCATTAAGGGCTTGGAAAGAATCAGCATTTTTCTGGTGGCATCCAGCATGGGCACGCAATAGTCCTCAACCGTGTGTCCGAAGGCACATCCGCCGTAGGAAGAAATGACTTCAAGTTCCTCCCTGATGTTCTCCTCGCTGCTCTTGTAGGAGAACACCTTCCCGCCCGGGACAAGTATGCGGTCGAGATCGGCTATGATGTCCTGTATGTGTCTGAATGCCCTGAAAGTCACGATGTCATAGCTGTCACGGACCTCCGAAAGATCTTTCTGGACAACATGGACATGACCGTTCATTCCCAGCACGGCAATGGTATTGCGCAGGAAGCCGGCCCTTCTTCCCATCCTCTCCACCAGCGTGATGTTCCAGCCGTCGAACACGCTGGCAAGCACAAGGCCCGGCAGACCCGAGCCCGATCCCAGATCCGCCATGTGCAGTCCCGGGCGGTCGGATTCCCTGAAGAGGGACACC
>JAJBWA010000139.1:0-4880 GCA_031935845.1 bacterium
CTTCGTGGTTCCGGCGGCATCGGCTTTGAATCAGGTAGTCGTCAACGGCATGTCTCCCGGCAACCGCGGCTCCAAGTGGGCCAACAGCGGCATGGTTGTCGAGTTCCCTGCAGATTCTCTGGACAACCCGTCCGACCCGCTTTCCATGGTCAGGTTCCAGGAAGAACTTGAGAAAACCACTTTCGAGGCTGCAGGGCATACCCAGAAGGCTCCGTCCCAGCGCATGACGGACTTCATGGCCCACCGGGCCAGTTCCGACAACGCACCTTCTAGCTATGCTCCGGGCCTGACACCCGGTGACCTGCACGATGTGCTGCCGCCCTTCATCTCCAAAGCTCTTGAGGAAGGCTTTTCAGTCTTCTCACGCCAGGCCCGGGGCTTCATGACATCCGAGGCCACCATGATAGGAACGGAAACCCGCACATCCGGCCCGGTACGCATAGTGCGTGATCCCGAAACCCTGCAGAGCATATCGACACCAGGCCTTTATCCCTGCGGAGAGGGTGCCGGATACGCCGGCGGCATAGTCAGCGCGGCAGTCGACGGCATGCGCTGTGCCGAAGCCGTGGCAGAAAACGCCTATAACTGCTGAAAAAACGGGTTTATAGGAGAAAAAAACGCCTATAAGTGCCAAAAAAACGGGGTTATAGGAGAAAAGCAACTGCATTTCTAACCCAAGACGACCACACAAAAAAACAGAGGGACCTTGAAGATCCCTCTGTTTTTTAGGCGCGATTGGGTTTGAACCAACGACTTCCACCGTGTGAAGGTGGCACTCTCCCGCTGAGTTACACGCCCATGCGAATAAGATGTTAACTTGAAAGATGACTTTTGTCTACATCCATAAAAAAAATAGTTTTGCATCCCGGTCGCACCTTTCAGGATTGGGGTGGGGAGAAAAATCTGCGACCTCGGATACAAAACCTGACTCTAAAGTAGCACTGTTTAGTGAACTGCACAAGACCAAAAAAACAAGAATTTTACTAAACTTAATCCTAAACCCATTATTTGAACAATTGTTCATAGAAATTGTTCACAATAGCGCTTTGAATGCATTGGAATCAATAGAATCTGATCTCCGAATCTTCAAGCACGACAGTCGGTGAACAGCGGTGTGCCTTTACAGTCTTCACGAACTCGGCCAGGCTCATCTCGTCCAGCTTGGACAGATCCTCCGGCCTGTAGGACAGATCCAGCCTGACGGGCTCGCCGGTGTCCGTCACATAGCAGATTCCCTGATGAAGCTCCATGAAGCTCTTCATGGCAGGAAGCAGCTTTGCGTTCTGCGTCTTCTCGAACAGTGACTGTATGAAATCGTCCTGAAGCACCCATATGTCCTCGTCCTCGGTCCGCCCCGTCTGGTCCATCCATTTGACGAACAGCGAGAACAGGTTGCATGCGGTGATGTTCAGTGTCTCAAGCACGCAGTGGATCCACATGCAGCTCTGGCCCTTGGTGTAGAAGAAGTCCATCCCGCGCCTCACCGAGAGGGCTATGGAGATGTCCTTCTCGGAAAAAGTAGGTGTGCTTACTATGGTGCGCTCAACGTCATCGCCCGGAACCAGGCCGTACTCGTCTGCCCTGAGTGCCAGCTCCGTTCCCGGCAGAAGCGACAGCAGGAAACAGTCGATGTTGCTGGGCATCAGCGATACTGCGTAGTTCACGGTGTTGCGGAAGCTCTTGAGGTTGTCCTTGGGCAGGCCGATTATGATGTCCAGCCCGAAAGCGGCACCTCTGGAGGCCAGCAGGCGGACCTTCTCCGAGAAAAGCTCGCGGTCGAAGTGCCTTCCTATTGTCTTGAGCACCTCCTCGTCACAGCTCTGGAGCCCGATCTGCAGCGAGCAGTTGAGCTCGGCGAACATGTCCGCCAGCTCCTCGTCCACAAGCTCCGCGCGGATTTCAAAGGTAAAGTGCATGTGCTCCGGGGCCCTGGCTATGAGCATGCGCATGATGGTCTTTGCCCGCTCCGGATTCAGGTTGAACGTAGGATCCAGCACAAAGACATTGCAGACATCCTTCTTTATCAGGTAGTCAAGTTCCTTCTGTATCCTGTCCAGGGGATAGTCGCGCACGGTGCGTTTCCCGCGGGACTCGAAGCAGAACGCACAGGCAAACGGACAGCCGCGCGTAAGCTCCCACAGCACGGAGTCATAGCTGCGAAGTACCCCGTCCGCCTCGCCGGTCAGGAACGGGGAGTGGAGCCTTGAAAGCTCCGGAAGCCGAGAGCTGACAGGCGATACATAATTACGCGTGATGATGCCCTCGATCTGGAGGTTCTCCGCCTTCTTTCCCGCAACAATGGATGACAGGGCACTCAGTGTGGAAATCTCGCCCTCTCCCAGGACGGCGAAATCAAGCCAGTCGGGAAGCCCGGCAGTGTATGCGGTGGTATGCGGGCCGCCTGCGAATATCAGGATGCTGCCGTCAGCCTTGCGCAGGGTCCGGGCAAAGGTTGCAAACCAGTCTGAATTCCAGATGTAGACGGAAAGACCCACTGCCCACGGATGACGGGATGCCGCTTCCCTGGCCGCCTTCACGGGGTCCTCATAAGTGAAATGCTCGAACAGCTCGGAATGGGGAAGACCATCGCAGCGGTTGATTTCCGTCTTTATGCACAGGGCGCCCATGGGAAAACTCATTATGGATTTTTCCTTGGCGCAGCTGTGGATCTCAATCGGCTTCATAAGCGCAGAGTATAAAAAAAGAAAGACAGAGACAAGCCCTGTCTTCCGTATGGAACAATGTCTTGCGGGACATCGTCAGATGACGAAATGTCCGTCAATCCGGATCCTTTGTCTCCTTTGCATAGGAGAGAGCCCTCATGGCATTGTCGAACTTCTGGTACTTTCCGTTCTTGAGCTTGATGACGACTCTTGTTCCCTGGTTTCCCGCTACCTTGACGATGTACTCCGTAGCCTCGACCTTGGTCTTGAAGTACTTGATTACCTTGTCGCTTCCCTGGCGCTTTACTGCCCAGCCCTTTCCTTCAGTCCAGGCGAGCTCGTGGACTTCCTTGACTTCCTTTTCTGCCGGGGCTGCCTTGGCTGCCGGTTTTGCCGCTGCCTTTGCCGCGGGTTTTGCCGCCGGCTTGGCTGCTGCCTTGGGTGCTGCTTTTGCTGCAGGTTTGGCTGCTGTCTTTGTTGCCATGATGATCCTCCGTACCCCGATTATACCACACATCCGCAAGTGTAGATAAACAATTGATAAACTTGCATTGAGGCGCATGAAAAGTGATAATGGACTCATGACAACCGGCACAGACGGATTCACCGACAGACTCATTCAACGCACGCTCCGGCTCAGGGACGAGGTCGACTCCCTTTCATTCACCTATGGCGGATACATCTACAATCCGCTGGACTATGCCTGGGCCATGCACAGTGCATTTCTTGAGCGATATGTCCGGCCGAGCGCGGAAATCCTGCTTCTGGGCATGAATCCCGGCCCGTTCGGAATGATGCAGACCGGCGTGCCCTTCGGCGAGATCAACGCAGTCAAGGGCTACCTCGGCCTGAACCTGCCGGTGGGGAAGCCCGGGCGCGAGCATCCGGGACGCCCGGTTCTGGGCATGGACATCAGGCGCTCCGAAGGCAGCGGAAAGCGCCTCTGGGGCCTCATCAGTACCCGCTGGCCGGATCCCGATGACTTCTTCCGCACCCACTGCGTGTTCAACTACTGTCCGCTGGGCTTCCTTGACAGCGGCCCAACGGCAAAGAACTTCACTCCCGACCACCTGCCAAAGGAGGAGCGCAGGGCTCTTGAAGATGTATGCGATTCCTACCTGCGCGATGTGATTTCCCTGATCAATCCGCATGCGCTCATCGGCATCGGCAAGTACGCTGAGGAAAAACTGGCATCCGTCAACGATGATCCGTCACGCATCGTGGCTTCCATAATCCACCCCAGCCCCGGCAACCCGCAGGCCAACGTGGACTGGAACGGAAAGACAACCGAACGCATGAGAGGACTCGGCCTATGGAACTGAAAGCCCCCGCAAAAGTCAACTGGCACCTTGCCGTCGGAAACCGCAGGCCGGACGGTTACCATCCCATCGCCTCCATCTTCCAGACCTGCTCTCTGTGCGATGTCCTTGAGGTCGAACTTGCTCCCGGCCCGTTCAAGGTCGATGTCTTCGGGCTCGAGGGAATGTGTGAGAAAGGCCGCTCCACGCTGGACAAGGCCGCAGCCCTCTGGCACGATGCCACCGGCTTCGACAAGTCGATAACCGTGCGGATCACCAAGAACATCCCCAGCCAGGCGGGACTGGGCGGCGGATCATCCGATGCCGCAACGCTCCTGCTTTATCTGAACAGCATTTCCTCCAGCCCCAAGGACAAGGCCTCCCTGATGGCCCTGGGCGCAAAGGTCGGCTGCGATGTTCCTTTCTTTGTATCTGAATACCGTGCTGCGGCAGTCTCCGGTCTCGGTGAGATCGTCGAGGAAATCGATGCCCGCGAAGACCTCCGCGGCTTCATCATCGTGACCGAAGGGGAGAAGACCTCCACCAGACAGGCCTACGATGCCCTTGACTCCAGGGCTGTTATACCGCCTCTGGACAGCACTGCATCAATGGTTCAGGTATACCGGAAGCCTGTGTCCGAGTGGACTTTCCGCAATGACTTCGATCTGGTGAACAGCATTCCCGCCGTCGATGTCCTTGAAGGCGAGCGTCTTCTGCTGACAGGAAGCGGAAGCTGTCATATCCTTCTGACGGACAGAAAGAAACTGACCCTTCCTCCCGGCATCCGGGCAATCGGGGTCAGCTTCTGACCTTGTTGACTTTGCAATAATCTGAATGTAGTATTTCTTACGGTTTCAGGCCGTTAGCCCAATGGTCAGGGCACCGGGTTTTGGCTCCGGTTATGGTGGTTCGATTCCAC
>JAJBWA010000140.1:0-5809 GCA_031935845.1 bacterium
ACAGAACTATCTCATTGCGGCAGATATAGTTGAAGTAGAGTCGGGAAAAGTCGTATGGTCCGATCAGTATGACCAGCTGATCAATCTGCCGGCAAAAACCGCAACAACCGTCAGCACCGCCAAAGCCGAGTCGAGCGAGCAGAAGACAAATGCTGCTGTTCTCGAGTCAATTACCCTGAACGGCCAGATGGAAGACCAGCGGGCATTCGGACCCATCATAACCAAGAACCTTACCGTGTTGGCCAAATACTCCGACGGGACACTCCGGGATGTGACCAATAAGGCTGTCTTCACAACTGATTCAGGCCGCACGACATGGGGAAGCTGTCTCAGATACAGTCAGACCTAAGCCGCATGGGAAATCGTGTATGACAGACACTACATCAACGTCTCATACACGGAAAACGGCGTGACGAAAACCCTCAGGACCAATGATTTCATCATCTATGCGGCAGTAGAGCCCGGGAACCTCGTCAATGCCTACGTGATTGAGAACAAGAAGGGAAGCTACCTCCTCATGGACATCAGGGGTCACTACAACGGCAGGGAACCCGTCGACTATCTGACAAACGGAGCCAAAAAAGGCACTGAAGTCTGGATCATCTTCACAAGAGAGGAATTCGACAAGGACATCACCATAAACAAGGAAAGATACCTGTCTCACATTTCGGACATGGGAGTCGACACTGTCGGGAGCTCTGAAACGCCGCCGTTCGGAATCTATTTCAACGGAGAGGAAGCCTATACCGTCAGCATAGCTTTGGACGGAACAGGTAAGAGCGGAAAGGAATATGTCCTGGTTGCAGGTCTGCTCAACGATGATCTGAAACCCGGAGACGGAATCAGCTTCTCCAGTTTCGGGCCGTATTATCCGACCTGTTATTTCATCAAAATCAAGTAATTACGTGGACACATGGAAACCAAAACAAACACCATTGAAAGCGAATCAAGGCTAACGTTGTTCGAGGCCACGAGCATAATCGTAGGCCACGGAGTGGGAAGCGGAATACTCGCAGTCCCCTACATTGCCTCCAGGACTTCCTGGCTGGACATAATCCTGATCGTGGGCATTGCCTACGTCGTCAACCTGCTGATGCACCTGATGATTGCGGAACTGTCGCTGAACAACGGCGGAAAGCAGTTCATAAAGTGCTTTGAGGTGGAGCTGTTCAAGGGCAAGCTGCGCAAGATATTCACGGCGTTCGCCTTTGCCATGCTGGGACTGTCGGTCCTGCTGAACGTCAGCGGCTTCATTGCGGGAAGCGCTGCCGTGTTCTCCACATGGCTTGGTTGGGATCCGCGAATCGCCATGCTTGTCTACTACGTCATTGCCGCAAGCGTAGTGTTCATAGGCATGAAGGCCGTGGGAATCTGCGAGAAGATTGCAGTCTCGGCAATGTCGCTGGTGATTCTGATACTGTTTGTGGCAACGCTCTCACGCCCGCTGAGCAGTCTTCCCACCACGTTGATGGGAGCGCAGAACCTGCTGGCCCTCTATGGAGGAGTGTCGTTCTCGCTTTCGGCGGTCATGTCCGTACCTCAGGCGGTCAAGGGCCTCAACGGCGATGTCAGGAAGATCAGGTTCTCCATCATAGCAGGTACCGGAATAAACCTCGTTCTGCTGCTTCTTGTCACGTTCATGACCCTTGTGGGAGTTGGAAGCGATATCACCCAGAACGGCGCCCTTGTGGACCTTTCATCACACATCGGCGGCTGGGTTGCCATTGTGGGCTACATCTTCACGCTGCTTGCCCTCTCCACATCGCTTTGGGCAAACACGCTGAACCTGCGCGACATAGTGCATGAGCAGACCAAGATAGGCCTCAGGCCCAGCTGGATCATTGCATCCGTGCCGAGTCTGGTCCTTGCGCTGATAGGAATCCAGAGTTTCGTGGGCTTCACAAGGCTTGCCGGAATCGTCCAGGTACTTACGGGTATTGGAATTATCCTGGCCTATTACAGATCCAGAAAGGAACGCGACAACATTTCACCGGTGTGCGGAGTATTCGGCAAGGTGCCGTTCCAGATTCTGGTGATTGCAGGATCGCTACTGGCAACAGTGGGCTCAGTGCTCAAGGTCGTATGAAGTCCTCTTTCCCCGCTTGCAGCAGCATCTCGTAGGTCACGCCGTATTTTTCCGCTATGTCACGGGCATGGGACATGCCCTCTGGAGGTGCAACCTTAACCTTGAATGAACGCCGGCTTCCGTCGGACACGGCAACAAGCGATGCGGCCTTTGTTGAAGCACCCTCTGCAGTACACTCGTCATTTAGCTTGTCTATTTCAGATGCCAGCTTGTGCATGTGCGTGTTGTAGATACAGCGCGTACCCTTGTGGAGTATGGCCTTCACAGCATCGCGGGCAATGAAGAAGCCTTCCTCGAACGATGTCGTGGAGAATGTCTCGTTGAGCAGAAGCAGGCTGTCTGCAGTGCACAGGCCGAACAGCTCCCTGAAGCGCCTGCACTCCTCTCCCAGCCTTCCGTAGTCCAGGGTCTTGTCCTCATCTGCCGGATAATGTGTGAAGATACAGTCCACTGGGGTTAAGGCAAACTCTGAAGCCGGGACAAAGATTCCGGCCTGCGCAAGAGCGTACATGAGTCCCACGGCCTGCGTGACGGTAGTTTTTCCGCCGCGGTTTGCACCGGTAAGGATGTAGGTGCCGCACTGAGAAGAGAAATCAAGGTCATTCACGACGATATCTTCTTTCTTCTCAATGAAATCGGCGAGCTTGAGGTTGTAGAATCCGCGGGCACGCATCCTGAGGCCGTCTCCTGCGGTACCGTCAAGCAGAGAGGCCTTGCAGAACGCAAGCCCCCTGTCCATGTGGCGCTTTATGTACTCGGCCCAGCGGACGTAGAAGAGGAACTCCGGGATAAGCGACGTGATGTTCATTATGGAAAGGCCGACATACTTGTTGAGCACGTCCTTGAGGGCGCGTACGGTCTTTCCAAGCATATGGTCCGTCACACGGTCCATGTGGGCCGTGACGTCCTTTCCCATGTCTCCGTCAGGCACGTTGGCCATGGAAAGCATCAGGATCGGATGCTGCAATGTTGCCTGGGTCTTTGCCATCCCCAGCATGAAGTCGGCAGCCGATTCTCCCATGCTGAACTGCTGGAAGCGCGTGGAGCCGTCCCATTCCACATCAGGATTGATGACGTCCCTGCGGGCTATGCGGCTGGTGAAGTTGTCCAGAAGCGGAGACTTGGTGAAAGCCTTGCTGTTTATGGAGATAAGGCCTATTTCCTTGGCTTCGAACCTGTCGTTGAGGTTTATGCCTACCGTAACGCTCTTCAGATTTGATGTCGAACCCTTGAGGGCGGAGATATCCTTCTTGAGCTCTGCAAATGCGTTGTCGTTGTATATCCTTCCGATTTCGGCCGACAGATCCTGCAGACCTTGCGATTTCAGGCCTGCAGAGCCCAGACATTGCTGCAAAGCCTCCACATAACCGATGTAATCGCGTATCTCCTCAAGGCGGTGGACCAGGTCCCATGTACCGGAGCTTTCCTCGTAGTCACGCCTGAAGCTGCCGTAGTCACGCAGGAAGTCTATCTTGTCCAGTATCTCCAGCATGCGGTTGCGGAAGTCGGGGTTGTCGTATATATCCTCGAAAACATCAAGGCGGTACCTGATTACCTCGGGATCTCCGCAGAAGCGGGACATGATGCCCAGGATCAGGTGCTGTTCCTCGGGCTTGTCCGAAATCTTCTCGCAGACTGCATCAAGTCCCAGATCATGTACAGCGGAGTCAGAAAGGACACTGCATCTGTCATAGCTGTCGCCGGGAAACAGGATGCTGATTCCCTTTCCGTTGATGTCCATCATTTCTCCCCTTCGGCCGAGAACGTCTTCTCCAGCAGACGCGGATTGTCCAGATACTTCTTCATGCACTTGAAGGCTTCCGCATAGTAATGGCCGCTGCAGATTCTCTCGTCCATGACGACGCCAAGGGGTATGCAGGTCCTGAACTCCACACCGTTTTTTGTCCTGAACGGGACTTCACGGGTGTTTCCCATGGCGATGAACACGCTTGTGGTTCCGAATTCATAGATGTGGTGGTAGATGTAGTTGGTCCTGAGGCTGGCCAGATTGGTGATGGTGAAGCTTGTGTGGAAAGGACTTGCATCGATTACCTTGGCCGGAAGCAGTCCGTGCTTGTCCATGAACTTGAACAGCCCCACGCCGAACCGTGCAAGGCCAGGAAACGCCAGCAGCTTCTTGATCATCCTGTCGGTGGAGTTCTTGTTCTTGGCTTCCCTGTTTTTGTCTATGTACTTGGTCAGCTTGTCGTTGACGGTGAAGATGGTATCCTCTTCCTCCAGACGGATCTTGCTCATGGTTCCCTCCATCTCTCCGTCCTCGTCCTTCAGGACCACCATGGCACAGTCTATGTCCTTGCGGGCATAGATCTTGCAGTTGACTATGAAGCGGTTGAGAAGCGGGAAATGAGCCATCGCCCTCAGGTATGAGGCGATAATCACGGACAGGTGGCTGACATAGACACCCTGGGATCTCTTTTCCTTGATGTAATCCTTGATCGGATCAACAGGGATGTCGAGGTTGATCATGTTCATGGAATCGTAACGCTTGTTCATGATGTACGGAACGATTGTGTACATCGGATCGGCATTCTTTACACGTTTTCCGTCTTTTCTACCCATATTTCGAGGATACAACGATATAGTATGTCTTGAAAACTGTTTTTTCAGTCAGATGCCGTAGCCAGGATGCGGACTTCCTTTCCGTCAAGTTCAGTCGTGAAGACAATGTCCCCTGCCTTGTGTGCATCCGTGACCTTCACATCCCGGAGTTTATCCACCAGGCCTCTGACGCTGTCCCTGCCGATTTTTCCGTCAGTCCTGACGGGAACAAGCTTTCCGTTTTCAGTCTTCACGGTTGTAGTCACGGTGCGCATGGGAGTCGTGCGCTCCTGCATTGCAAAGCGGCTGCCGCGCATGCATCTGTTGCCGGAGAACGTGCCCGTCTTCTCATCCCACCTGACCTGACATCCGTTGGGACAGACAGTGCAGGTAACGGTTCCTTCATCCGGGAAACCTTTCTTCATGCAGTTGGACTTCTCCTCGTCCCAGGACTCCATCTCTTCTCCCTTGATCAGATGCACGGCATTGCGGCCCGCCATGGCGCCCTGCTCCGAGACATAGTCCGCCAAATCCATGACATGGCGCGAGTTACCGCATGAGAATACTCCCACAACACTTGTCTGCAGATACTTGTCCGTATCTACGGCATTGTTGGCAAAAAGCCTGACTCCCACGGTCTGCGCAACCTCGTTCTCGGGAATCAGACCAACGGACAGCACCAGGGCATCGCAGTCTATGCGTCTTGCAGTGCCGGGAATCACCTTGCCGGACTCATCCAGATCAGACAGCTCCACGGCCTCAAGCTTACGCTTTCCGATTATGTTGGACACAGTGGTCTTCACGTAGATGGGGATGCCGAACTCATAGACACACTGGCTTACGTTGCGGGCAAGACCTGTGGGCTGCGGCATGATCTCCGCTATTGCCAGAACCTTTGCGCCCTCAAGCGTGAGCCTTCTGGCCATTATCAGGCCGATGTCTCCCGATCCCAGGATCACCACGCGCTTTCCGATCATGACGTTCCTGCAGTTCACCAGATTCTGGGCCACACCTGCTGTGAAGACCCCTGCCGGACGGCTTCCGGGGATGGATATGTTGCCTCTTGTGCGCTCTCTGCATCCCGTGGCAAGTATAATCGTGCGCGTAAGATACTGTTCGATTCCGTCCTTGGTGTAGGCACTGACGCAGTAGCCGGAACCTTCC
>JAJBWA010000141.1:0-7352 GCA_031935845.1 bacterium
ACATGTTCATCAAGCCCACTGCAGAGGAAGAGAAGAACTTCAAGCCTGACTTCATCGTCTACACGGCTTCAAAGGCCAAGGTCGACAACTACAAGGAGCTGGGCCTCAACTCCGAGACATGTGTCGCATTCAACATCACAAGCCGTGAGCAGGTCATCCTGAACACATGGTACGGCGGAGAGATGAAGAAGGGAATGTTCTCGATGATGAACTACTACATGCCCCTCAAGGGAATCGCTTCAATGCACTGCTCGGCCAACACAGACATGAACGGCAAGAACACAGCCATCTTCTTCGGCCTCTCCGGAACAGGAAAGACCACTCTCTCGACAGACCCGAAGAGACTGCTCATCGGTGATGACGAGCACGGTTGGGACGACAACGGCGTCTTCAACTTCGAGGGCGGCTGCTACGCCAAGGTCATCAACCTGGACAAGGATTCCGAGCCGGACATCTACAACGCAATCAGAAGGGATGCCCTCCTTGAGAATGTCACGGTGGACAAGAACGGCAAGATCGATTTCGCCGACAAGAGCGTTACCGAGAACACCCGTGTTTCCTATCCCATCAACCACATCAAGAACATCGTGCGCCCGGTTTCAGCCGCACCCGATGCTAAGAACGTCATCTTCCTTTCAGCCGATGCATTCGGCGTCCTGCCTCCTGTCTCGATCCTGACACCGGAGCAGACAAAGTACTACTTCCTCTCTGGCTTCACTGCAAAGCTTGCCGGAACAGAGCGCGGAATCACCGAGCCCACACCGACATTCTCAGCTTGTTTCGGACAGGCCTTCCTTGAGCTGCATCCGACAAAGTACGCCGAGGAGCTGGTCAAGAAGATGGAGAAGAGCGGAGCAAAGGCCTACCTGGTCAACACCGGATGGAACGGAACAGGCAAGAGAATCTCCATCAAGGATACCCGTGGAATCATCGACGCAATCCTTGACGGTTCGATCCTCAAGTCCAAGACCAAGAAGATCCCGTACTTCAACTTCGAGGTTCCCACATCACTTCCCGGAGTCGATCCCAACATCCTGGATCCGAGAGACACCTATGCCGATCCCTCACAGTGGGACGAGAAGGCAAAGGACCTCTCCGGCAGGTTCATCAAGAACTTCGTCAAGTACACAAGCAACGCAGCCGGCAAGGCTCTGGTTGCCGCTGGTCCCCAGCTTTAATTTTCTGCGGATATGCGGGTGATTTCCGCGTTGCTAGCAGGCGCCGTGCAGAAAGCACTGTCACCTGCGTCGCGCCTTGAAATCCCTCCGCCTATCCTTGAAAAAAATAGGAATACAGGCCTTCGTGGAAACACGGAGGCCTTTTTCATGCGCGCTGGTAGGGTTTGCTCGATCTGGTAGGCGTGCTCGATCTGCAAGACATGCAGGACCGCAAAAAAAAGGGAGCTCCGTGAGGAACTCCCTTTTCCGTCTTGAAAGACTGGCTCTTACAGAACCCTGAATGCGCTGCGGCCGGCATACTTTGCGATGTCGCCCAGTTCTTCCTCGATCCTGAGGAGCTGGTTGTACTTTGCAAGTCTGTCGGATCTGCTCATTGAACCGGTCTTGATCTCTCCGGTCTCGAGGGCAACGACCAGGTCTGCAATTGTGCAGTCCTCGGTCTCACCTGATCTGTGTGAGACAACAGAGACATAGCCGTTTCTCTTTGCGAGGTCGATGGCCTCGAAGGTCTCCGTGAGTGTACCGATCTGGTTGACCTTGATGAGGATTGCGTTTGCAACACCCTTGTCGAGACCCATCTGGAGTCTTTCGGGGTTGGTGACGAAGAGATCGTCTCCGACAAGCTGGACTCTGTCGCCGATTCTGTCGGTGAGCATCTTCCAGCCCTCCCAGTCGTCTTCAGCCATACCGTCTTCGATGGAGATGATGGGGTACTTGTTGACCCAGGACTCCCAGAGGTCGACCATCTGTGCTGATGTGAGCTTCTCGTGGGTTGTCCACTTGAGCTCGTAGAGACCTGTCTTCTCGTCGTAGAGCTCTGATGATGCGGGATCAAGGGCAATCATGAAGTCGCCGTCTCTGCCTGCTGTGTAGCCGGCCTTCTTGATGGCTTCCATGATGACCTCGAGAGCCTCTTCGTTGGACTGGAGGTCCGGAGCGAATCCACCCTCGTCACCGACACCGGTGTTGTATCCCTTGGCCTTGAGGACTGACTTGAGGTTGTGGAAGACCTCTGCCGTCATCCTGACTGCCTCTCTCTCGCTTGTTGCGCCGATAGGCATGACCATGAACTCCTGGAAGTCGACCTTGTTGTCGGAGTGTGCACCGCCGTTGAGGATGTTTGCCATCGGAACGGGGAGGACACAGGCGTGGAATGCGCCGAGGTACTTGTAAAGCGGCAGTCCGAGATACTCGGCTGCAGCGTGTGCTGTTGCCATTGAAACTGCAAGGATAGCGTTTGCACCGAGCTTGCCCTTGTTCGGGGTGCCGTCCAGTGCGATCATTGCACGGTCGATTGCGACCTGATCAAGGGCATCCATTCCCTCGATTGCCGGAGCGATGATGTTGTTGACGTTGTCGACAGCCTTCAGGACTCCCTTTCCGAGATAGCGCTTCTTGTCGCCGTCGCGAAGCTCGACTGCCTCGTGGACGCCTGTTGAGGCTCCTGAGGGAACTGCTGCACGGCCGAATGAACCGTCTTCGAGGATGACATCGACTTCAACAGTCGGATTTCCGCGTGAGTCAAGAATTTCTCTTGCAATGATCTGATCAATATTGCTCATTGAAAATCTCCTTAAATGATTTGGCAGTTTCAAAAAACTGCCCTTATATCTTTACCATAAAGGGGTAAAAAGTCAATTGATTGATAGCACCGAGGAAAACAGGGCATCAAGCTCGGGAATGGCATGCCTGAGGTTTATGACCTTGCCGTCCTTTATGTAGCAGTGCTTGGATGACGCGGTTGCCGCCAGCGTTCCGGTGGTGACGTCGGTGAAAGTATACGAAATCTCCTGGATGACTCCGCTGTAGCGGGTGACGGAGACCTCGATTTCCACGATGTCGTTGAAGTTCACCGGGTTCTTGTAGCTGACGGAAATTCCGGCCACGGGGGAGTAGATGCCCAGGTCCTCGACCTTGTCATAGCCGTATCCAAGGCTCTCCATGAAGGCGATGCGTGCTTCCTCCATCCATTTGACATAGTTCGAATGATGGATTATCCCCATCTTGTCCGTCTCGTGATACTGTGCCTTCCGTGTGTATTTGAACAATTTTCCCTCCCTGGATCCAGAAGGATTATATTGCTTATTTGACAGAAGTCATAGTACTATATATGGGTGATTTACGACCTTCAGAAGGGAAGCCTGCTCAAAAGGGTTTCCGCTTTCATTCTTGACGCAATTCTTCTCGTGATAATCGCAGTCGGCTTTGCGTTTGCATTCTCTGCGATATTCCATTACAGCACATACAGCAACCTGTACTCCAGCAAGATAGACAGCTATGCGGAGCAGTTCGATGTCGACTTCGACAAGGTTGTCAGCCAGTCCGAATACGATGCACTCTCCGAAGCCGAGAGGGCCAGATATGACGATGCGGTGGATGCCATGAACAATGACCCGGAGATCCTCAGGGCCCTGAACGTGATAGTCAGGATGATAATAGCCATGGTGTCCGTGTCGCTCTTTTTGGCCTTCATGGTCATCGAGTTCATTTTCCCGCTGATATTCAGGAACGGGCAGACCCCCGGCAAGAAGATATTCGGTCTTGCCGTCATGCGCACCAACGGCGTCCGGATCAGGGGGATATCCCTGTTCATCAGGACCTTCCTGGGCAAGTACGTGATCGAGACGATGATTCCGGTACTCATAGGTCTGCTGATAATCTTCAACGCCATCGGAATCATGGGAGGCCCGGGCATCCTGGGCCTGATAATGGTCCTGATCCTGCTGGTGGCCCAGATAGTGCTGGTGGCTGTATCCAAGACGAATTCCATGATCCACGACTTCGTGTCGGACACGGTTGTGGTGGACATGGCCAGCCAGATGATATTCGACGACGAACAGTCGATGCTTGACTACAAGCAGAGGAAGGCGGCGGAGGAAGCTGCCAGAAGTCCTTATTGAAATAAAAAAACGGAAGGGTAGAGGTATGAAAGTCGAACTACAGAATTTGACAAAGGTTTTTCCCAGCAGACACGTCAAGGGTGAGGAGGTCGTGGCCGTAAACAACTTCACGTTCACCATCCCCGACGGGAAGCTGGTCGGTCTTCTCGGACCGTCGGGATGCGGAAAGAGCACCACGCTCTACATGATCTGCGGTCTTCAGAAGCCGTCGGGCGGAAAGATTTTCTTCGGCGAGGACGACGTCACGCTTCTTCCTCCCGAGAACAGGGGAGTCGGACTTGTGTTCCAGAACTACGCCCTGTATCCGCACATGACGGTGAAGCAGAACATCCTGTTCCCGCTTCAGAACCTCAAGGGCGACGACAAGCTTACAAAGGAGCAGATGCTCGAGCGCGCATATGAATGCGCAAAGATCGTCCAGATAGACGAGCTGATGGAGCGCAAGCCCAGCGAACTTTCCGGAGGTCAGCAGCAGAGAGTCGCCATTGCCCGCGCACTGGTCAAGATGCCGCGCGTCCTGCTTCTGGACGAGCCTCTTTCAAACCTGGACGCAAGACTCAGGCTTCAGACAAGGGAAGAGATCAAGAGGATCCAGAAGGAAACCGGAATCACCACAGTGTTCGTCACGCACGACCAGGAAGAGGCCATGAGCATCTCCGACATGATCGTGGTGATGAAGAAGGGCATCATCCAGCAGATAGGAAAGCCGCAGGATGTCTACAACAGCCCGGCCAACCTCTTTGTCGCAAAGTTCCTCGGAACACCGCCCATCAACGTGTTCAACGGATGCATAAAGGCCGGCAAGGTCTACATCGGACAGGAAGCCGTGCTGGATGTCCCCGGAATCGCCGATCAGGAGATCCACGTGGGTATCAGGCCGGAAGGATTCGTCATCAAGAAGGACGGACCGTTCACATGTAAGATGAGCAACGTCGAGGTCATGGGAAGGGATGTCAGCGTGGTAGCAACCAACGAGGCTTCCGAGAACCCGATTATCCGCGCCATCATCGATGCCGACAGTCCCGTGGATGCCGAGGCAGAGACCGTCAGGTTTGCAGTCAAGCCCAACAAGATCTTCCTCTTCAACAAGGAGACGGAAGAGCGCATCTTCGTCGACAAGAAGAAAGAGGTGAAGTGACATGGGAAGCAGCATGGTAGAAAGCAGGCATCCCTGGAAAGCCTGGATTTATCTTTCCCCGGCCCTTGTCCTGCTGCTTGTGTTCACGGTCTGGCCCATCATCAACACGGTGCGCATGGCCTTTCTGGTGGACTACAGCGGACTCAAGGCAGTCGGCGGAATGACGTTCAAGTTCGGAATCGGAAACTTCTCCAAGGTCCTGAAGTACAAGAAGTTCATACAGTGCATGAAGAACACGGTCATCATCTGTTTCATCACCGTTCCTGTATCGACAATGCTTGCACTTCTGATCTCGGTTGCACTGAACTCCATCAAGGGACTGCAGAAGTTCCTGCAGACGGTGTTCTTCCTTCCGTACGTCACCAACTCGATAGCCATAGGAATGGTCTTCGCGGCCATGTTCAACATAGTCGGAAGCTTCTACGGCACTGAGAACGAGCTCATAGTCACGGCCGGAATCGTCAACAACGTGATCGAGTTCTTCGGCGGAAAGCCGGTCAACTGGATCAACTACGGTTCCACATACGCGGCAAACATCGCCGTCATGGTCATCTACATAGTATGGAACGCGCTTCCGTTCAAGATCCTCATCCTCCTGGGCGGCCTGCAGAGCGTCAACAAGCAGTATTACGACGCGGCAAAGGTCGACGGAACATCAAGACGCAGGATATTCGCACGCATCACGGTACCCCTTCTGTCGCCGATGATCGCATACGTGGTCATAACGGGCTTCATCGGAGGCTTCAAGGAATACACCAGCATAGTAGGTATATTCGGTGAGGCGATGGGACCTGCGGACGATGCAGGAAGGCTGAACACCATGGTCGGATTCATATACGACTCGCTTGCCAGCAACAACCAGGGAAGGGCCAGTGCCGCGGCACTGATACTTTTCGGGCTGATACTGATTGTCACGCTGCTTCAGCTGTACGTCAGCAAGAAGCGCGTTCACTATTGAGGAGGTCTCCATGGCTGAAAACATCGAGATCATGCATCAGAAAGACATGCAGAAAGAGACCTCCAGACAGATTTTCCTGGCCAACCTGGTCAAGGTATTTGTCTACGTGTTCCTCATCATCATGGGAATCATAGTCCTGTTCCCGTTCTACTGGATGCTCAACTCGTCTCTCAAGACGCTCACGGAGTACAGGCTCAGCGTGCCGACCTTCTTCCCCAGGGCGGTCATGTTCAGCAACTACGCCGAGGCGTTCCAGGCAGCCAGCCTGGGCAGGCTGTTCATCAACACGATGATCGTCGGACTCATCTCCACGGTCCTGTCGCTGGTGATCACCATCCTGTCGGCATTTGCCTTTGCACGTCTTGAGTTCAAGGGCAAGAACATCCTCTTTGCGGGACTTCTGGCCACCATGATGATTCCGGGCGAGCTGTTCACCATCACCAACTACACCACGGTCACGAACTTCGGATGGATCAACACATACACGGTCCTGATAGTCCCGTTCCTGGTCAGCGTCTTCTACATCTACCTGCTCAGGCAGAACTTCCTTCAGATTCCGAACGAGCTCTACCTGGCGGCCAAGGTCGACGGCACCAGCGACTTCAAGTACCTGTGCAAGGTCATGATCCCGCTGTCGCTGCCCACGCTGATTTCCATCACCATCCTCAAGATGATGGGAGCATGGAACTCGTACATCTGGCCGCGTCTGGTTGCCAACGACGCCAACCACAGGATGGTGACCAACGGACTGCGCAACGCATTCCGCGACACCACCGGCGACGTGAACTATCCGGTGCAGATGGCAGCCGTAGCGCTGGTTTCGGCACCGTTGTTCCTGGTATTCATCTTCCTGAGGAAGTACATCATGCGCGGCGTAAGCCGTTCAGGTATAAAGGGTTAATCCAAAGACTTGTAATGTCTAGAAATAGAAAGGAGAAATAACATGAAGAAAAAACTTCTGGTTGCACTGCTTCTTGTTGTGACGCTCTTTGCTGTATTCGCCAACGGTGACGAAGAGACAGCAGCTGTCGCCACAAACGCAAAAGCTTTCCAGGTTCCTGCAACCGGTTATGACGGAAGTGATGTCACCATCACCTTCTACCATACCATGGGCACCAACCTCAGCACGGTACTCGACGAGTACATCGTGGAGTTCAACAAGCTCTATCCGAACATCC
>JAJBWA010000142.1:0-12293 GCA_031935845.1 bacterium
CCGTCGTTTATCGCTACGGCGGGAGTCTTCCTGTCGTCGGGTCCGAAGGCCTTCTCAACAACCTTGCCGTATGTAAGATAACCCACGACAAGCACTACCAGTGCAATCAGAAATGAAATCATCTGTCTCTATCCTTTTACTGCATAATACAACAGAATCCCGGCACAAGGACAGGGATTCCGTTTTTTTTAGACCTGATTTGGTATCAGAAGTAGAACACGATACCGGCTGAAGCATCAACGCTGAAGTTGTTGACTCTGCCCTTGGCTGTGTAGGGCTCTTCTCCCTCGTCGTTGGGATAGTATCCGATTGCAAGTCCTGCTGCCGGGAAATAGTCGACGAATGCCCTGGCGTATGCTGACCAGTGATTGGCAAACGGATACTCGACCTTGACCGTTGCTCCGAGACCCATGTTCAGGTCAAGAAGGATGAATCCCTTTGTCTCGTCTTCCTTGTACCTGAAGTTGGTAGCGATGACTTCAAAGGCAAGTCCGCCACCGACTGAAACCTTGACGGGATCCAGTACCACAGCATACTCGAAACCTGCATGTGTCTTGTAGTCGATCGTGAACTTGTCATCGAATTCCTTCTGAATGAACTTCGAGCTCTCGAAATCCTTGAAGACGTCCTTGCGCGCGATGTTCAGAGTATCCTGGAAATAAAGCTCGACGTTGGGTCCGAACGTAAGGTCTACTGCCGTATCGAGACCGAATGCGAATCCCTGATAAGGAGTCCTCTGGGTTTTACCGATCTCAACCGGAGCCTGTCCCTTGAAGAATGAAATCGACGGACCGATCTGAAGATTGACTACTCTTGCGGCTGCGAATGAAACAGCCAGAAGTGCGATGATAAGAACTGCAACTATTTTCTTGTTCATAAACTTCTCCTTCCCTCTCCGGAAAAAAATGTATTTCTACATTATATTAAATGCATATTTTCCTGTTATCAAGCTTTTTTGCACACGGAAGTCCTATTTGTGCTAGACTGTGCCCATGTCAGAAAAATACAGAAACATCGACTTGACCGGCATGAAGCCGTTTACATCAGGCAATACTGCGCAGTGCTACAGACTGGATGACGACAAGATCCTCAAGCTCTATTTCGACAAAAGCAAGACTGTTTTTCTCGAAAAAGAGAAGCAGAACGCGTTGTCACTGCTCAAGAACTACATCCCTGCCCCGATTTCCTATGAACTCGTGACCAGCGGAGACAAAGTCGGGATAATATATGAGATGATCGACGGAAAGAGCGTCTCGGAGACAATCGCGGCCGACGGCTCACAAGCTGCCACGCTGGGACGGAAGGTCGCCGCTCTGGCGCGGGAAATCCACAGCCACGTGGATACGGACGGGTTGTTCAGGGAATCGACATTCTTCGTCCGCAGGTCAATCGGGGACCTTACGTATGTCAGCGACAAGGCAAAGCAGCGTATGCTGGATGTAACCGACAGGCTGGAAGAATACAGGAACTTCGTCCATGGGGATTTCCATCCAAACAACATCCTTGTCCGGGATGACGGGCTTTACGTAATAGACCTGTTTGGATTCTCCCACGGCTGTCCGGCATTCGATGTGGCCACCATTCTCTTCAGCTTCTACTGGTCACCGGAGGCTTTCGAGAAGACAAATACCTTCAACGGTCTTTCACCGAAACAGATGGATGACTACTGGAATGCATTCCGCGATGAATACTTCGGACCTGACAACAAGGACATCCTGGAACTCCTTCCCGCAGTGCTGCTCCTGAAGCGCATGAACTTCGAGCAGTTCTCCGGACCTAGATTCTCAGAGGAATACTGTCAGAGCATACGCGAGGACGTAATAAAGGTTTTCGAGGAGGGACAGCCATGTCCGGCACTGCCGATCTGAGCAAGAAAAACCAGAAAGATGTAATCTCAAGCATGTTCATTTCCGTGGCGGTGGCCATGATATTCACCCAGGTGGTGGGCGTCGTTGCCATAATCATAGACGGAACACTGACTTCGAGTTTCGTAAGCGAGGAGGCATATGCCGGAATCTCGCTGTTGGGACCCATGTTCGGCACCATAACGCTGTTCTGCATGCTCATCTCCACCGGAAGCCAGGTGGTGATGTCCAAGGCCATGGGAAAGGGAGATAAGGAACAGGCCCAGTCCGCCTTCTCCTTTGCCCTCTTCTTCGGCGTGATCATCAGCGCAGCATTCGTGCTCCTGTGCATACTGATACCCCAGACGCTTTTCCGCATCTGCGGCGTGTCCATGAAGAAACGCCCCGAGCTCATGCCCCACATGCTCAGCTACACGCGCGGCTATCTGATCGGAATCCCGGCCCTGGTCTTCACCCAGATCATGGGACCCGTGATCATCATCGACGGCGGAAAGAAGCGCTTTTCATTGAGCTCCATAGTCTTCTGCGTCACCGATGTGGCCGGAGACCTGCTCAACGCCTTTGTATTCAAGGGCGGAGCCTTCGGAATGGGACTTGCAACATCGATCTCCCATTATGTCCAGATTGCAATGCTGATTGCACATTTCTTCAGCAAGACCAGCTATTTCAGACTATCGTTCGGCAAGATCGGATTCAAAGATGCCCCGGCCATCGTCAAAGCCGGCTCACCTGCCTTCTTCCGCAAGATATTCACCATAGCCCGTGACCTCATCACCAACCACATAAACCTGGCCGTTGCAGTATCGGCTGCCGCAGTCGTGGCCCGCGGACTTCAGAGCGACCTCAACAACCTCATGTTCTGCATAGGACTGGGAATAGGACGGGCGCTTCTGTCCATGACCGGAATCTTCTACAGTTCCGAGGACAGGAAAGGCGTCAGAAGGCTATTCACCTATTCGATGAAAGTCACTCTGCTGATTTCCAGCGTGGCGGGAGCGGTAGTCTTCCTGGGTGCCCCGCTGATCTCCAGACTGTACACCCATGATCCCGATGTTCTGGATCTGTCCATATTCAGCATACGCTGTATGGCGCTCAGCCTTCCGCTTGATGCCATTGCCTGCGCATACCAGAGCTATCTGCAGGGAGTCCAGAGGCTGAAGCTCGTAAATGCCATGAGCCTTGTCGAACGTTTCTTCATCCCAATCCTCACGGCATTTGCAATGGGAAGGCTGTTCGGATCCAAGGGTGTCCTGGCATCTCTTGCCGCCGGAAAAATCATCCTGATCCTGGCAATGTACATCATGATCTGGGCCCACACGAAGCACCTTCCCAGGAAAGTAGAGGACTTCATGTATCTTCCCGATGAATTCGGCGGAGCCGATGAAGACAACATCTACTCAAGGCTTACCACCATCGAGGAGGTCATGGAGCAGTCGGAGCGTGCCCGCCAGTTCTGTCTTGAACACGGTGTGGACAAGAAGAAGGCCGGCTACTGTGCCCTGTTCATAGAGGAGATGGGCGGCAACATAATCCTGCACGGAAAGCCCAAGGAAGATATCGGAGAGAAGGAAAAGCCTGCGGCAGACTACAGGCTGTTCGTATCCGGCGGCAGGATATCCATAACACTGAGGGATTTCTGCAAGCTGTTCGATCCTCAGAAATACATCGAGCAGGAGCATGAAGACGGCAAGGGAATAGGAATCAAGATGGTCTACAAGCTTGCTTCCGAGACAAAGTACTTCAACGCCTTCAACAGCAACAACATGATAATCCTTCTGGAGTATGACAAATGAAGAAGCTACTGGCGGCAGCCGTACTTTCGGTCATCCTGATGCTGTGTCTGGGTGCACAGTCCATCGTGGAGGTCCCGTCCGAACCGAAGACAAAGACCATACAGATAATCTCGACAAGCGATGTCCACGGCAAGATGCTTCCGTACGACTATGCCAAGAACAGGGAGGATCTTACCGGCAGTCTGGCGCAGATTTCCACCTGCATAAAGCAGATCAGGGATGACAACACCATCCTGATAGACCTGGGAGACAACCTGCAGGGCAACTTTGCACATCTGTACCTTGATGATGCCATCCATCCCATAGCCCATGCCCAGAACATGATGGGCTATGACTTCTGCATTCCGGGAAACCACGAGTTCAACTACGGCATGGAGGAGGTCTTTGAGTTCGTCTGGCAGCATGAAGCCACATTCCTCTGCGCGAACCTGTATTACGACAACATGGAAAACTATCGGATTTTCCAGCCGTATGCCATAGTCGAGAAAGACGGAGTCCGTATCGGGATAATCGGTGTCGTCACACCTGAAATCATGGTTGTTGACTTTGCGAATCTCCTGGACGGTCACGTGGATGTAACCAACCCCGTGACGGAGATAAAGCAGATTGCAGCCGAGATCAGGGATGACGTGGACATCCTGATAGCAGCCTGCCACATGGACCTGGAGGATGAACCGGGCATAGAGGACTCAGGTGTAATATCACTTGCAGAACAGGTGCCTGAACTGGACATCATCCTGGCCTCCCACGGACATCAGATCATTGAAGAGACGTACGTGAACGGTGTCCTGATTACGGAAAACAAGAACGCCGGAGCCACGCTGAGCGCCATAACGGTCACGCTGGAAGAGACTCCGGACGGCAGGTACAGGATAACCGACCGCACGCCCAAGACCTACTATATGAAGGAATATGAGCCCGATCCGATGATAACCGAGGATCATTATGTCCTTGAGGGGCACAAGTATGCCCTGGCGGAAGTCACGGCCGTCATCGGATATCTTGAGAACGAATCGCTCGCTCCGGAAGACGAAATACCCGGTATTTCTTCAGGAAAGATCATGGACACCGCCCTTACACGCCTGATGAATGAAGTGCAGCTTTTCTACTCCGGAGCCGATGTATCGGCCACCAACCTGCTCTCCCGGG
The DNA here is from genome assembly GCA_031935845.1 of bacterium. Lineage (GTDB taxonomy): Bacteria > Spirochaetota > Spirochaetia > Sphaerochaetales > Sphaerochaetaceae > UBA9732. The sequence goes on from JAJBWA010000142.1 coordinate 4,808, forward strand.
ACATCAACCTGTACAAGGGCCCCATACGCAAGTGCGACATCTCCGTTCTCTACAAGTACGACAACACCCTTTACTTGGTAGAGATGACTGGAAAACAGCTCCTGAAGTATCTGGAATGGAGTTTTTCGTACTTCAATACCTTCCATGACGGAGACCTGACGTTCTCGTTCTCCGATTCCCTGGAAGGCTATGAATACAAGATATTCTCCGGACTGAGGTTCGAGGTCGACATATCTCAGCCTGCAGGAAACAGGATCAGGAACCTTACCCTCGGGAACGGAGAACCCGTAGTGCCCGACGGACGGTATCTGCTGACCGTCAATGACTATGCCGTCAAGACCAGGCTCATCGGAAGCGGATCCATATTTGACGAAGAGGACGGAGAGATAGTCATCTACGACGTTGATGTCGGCGGCGGAATCGGAGGAATCACCGAACTCATCATCGATTACATCGCAAACTACAAAATGGAACCCGATGAGAACGGAATCCCGCACTTGAAAGTCGAGGATGTCGATGAGGGCAATGCCCAATGGAAGCTTACGGGCTATCACTGGGATGAGCAGACGCACCTGCTTGTGGGAGAGCTCGTACGCAGGGGATACATGCAGTTCAGCGATGCATACATAAGCTCCCCCATCACCGAGTCGGACCTCGACCTGTTCCTTGAACAGGCCATGTCTGATGAGAAACTGGCGGCCGAGATTCAGGAGATCATCACTCGAATTTCAGAAACGCTGCAAAACCGGTAATCTCGAAGACTTCTTTTATCACGGGGGAGACATTACGAAGCGTAACTTCTCCCCTGCCGTTTACGGACTTCTTTGCATTCAGAACGATCCTCAGTCCTGCTGAAGTGACATAGTCAAGCTTCTTCATGTCGAAGACCACGTTGTCGGCCGAATCCAGTTCAGGATTCATTGCGGCCTCAAGCTCGGGAGCGGAGTTTGTATCGAGTCGTCCCTCAATGGCAACGTAAAGGTTCTTCCCTTCAAGTTTCTTTTCAATCTTCATATTATCAAACCCTTATGGTAAGTACATTCAGTCCCAGAATGTTGTTATACTCGACCTTCTCCGCAATGGAGTAGATCATCCTGAGTCCCACGTTCTTGGCAGGGTCCTCGGGATCAAACAGCTTGCTTCTGGAGGCAGGGTCGAACGGCTTGCAGTCGTCCTTTATGCGCAGAATCAGTTCATCGTTCTTCTTGGCAACACGGATATCGATCAGATGGCTCTTCTTGTCCTTGTTGAAACCATGGTCTACGACATTGCCTGCCATCTCCTCCAGGAACAGAGAGGCATGGAACGTGCGTTTAGCATCTATACCCTTCTCCCTGCAGAAATCGGTGACCTTCAGTGAGACGGTCATCACATCTTCCATGTCCCTTACGGTCATGTCAATCCTGTCGCCCTCCTCAACTCCGAAATCAGCCGGAATGACCATGTAGTCGTCCATGGTACGCGGGAAACGCTTGTTCCTGATTATGGAATAGATCACAAGGATCAGATCGGCGAATATGCTGTTGAGGATGGTGGCCCAGTACACACCGTTTATCGAGATGGCCGGAACCAGGATGAGCGAGAACAGACAGACACCGATGAAACCGTCGAACGCCGTCATGATGTTCACAAGCACATGCTTTCCCGAGCTCTGTGCGTAGCAGACGCCGTTCATCGTCGGAAGTGCCAGCGGCATGACCAGCGGCATCAGCCTCATGCCCCAGACTGTCATCTTGTAGACCGTCTCCGTCGGGTCATGGTAGTACAGGTTTGTAATCGGCTCGGCAAGTAGCGCAATAGCAATTGCAATCACCGACATGATGGGGATGCTCCACTTGAACATATGGCGCATGACATCGGTCAGCGACCTCCTGTCCTCCTCTCCTATGCTGACGGACATCAGCATCCTGGAAACCACAAGCATGGCGCTCGGGATGGTCCAGAACAGGCCCACGAACGAGTTCGTGGTGGACAGTGCGGACATACCTGCAGAACCTGCGTAGACGGGAATCAGGGCATTGAGGATTATGCCCCTGATGGTCTGGTAGCCGTCGCCCAGGGCACCCGGAAGACCGGTGGTGAATATATGGGCGAAGTCGCCTTTCTTTATTCCCTTGAAGCGGATCTTCATCATCGATTTCCTGCCCAGGAAGTAAGCCAGCTCGATCAGGAAGAACACCCACAGACCCACGGATGATGCCAGTGCAAGCCCGAATGCCTGCATCTTCCACTGTGAGACAAAGAGGAAGTTCGTGATGAAGTTCACCACAATGAACGCAACGCTTGCAATCGTGGTCCTGATGGTCTTGTTCTCAAGGGACAGGAACGCGGCAAGCTGCTGGCCCAGCACGTACGGAATGATTCCTATGGCCCTACCCAGAACATACTGGTCAAGGTAGACGCGGACCTCCGGATCCTTGGTGAATAGACCCATCCATCCGAACGGAACGGCCAGTAGATGCAGCGCGATGTAGAAAATGGAGAACATCAGCGCTGACAGTATGTCCACCGCAAACACATTCTCGGTCTTGTCCATCTGGTTGGCACCCATGTACTTTCCGCAGATGATCTGGGATCCGCACACGAACAGTCCGGTGACGGCACACATCAGCGTGTTGATGGGATTGTAGAATCCTATGGCACTCATGGCCGCAGAACCCACTGAGTTCGTCGCAAACAGGCTGGACACCGTATTGTTCACTGCGTTGATTGCGGCAAGCAGAATCTGGATCGGCAGAAGCCGGAAGAAAACCCTTGTTATCAGGTTTCCGTCAGCACGAATTTCCCTGGTCATTTTCCCCTCCTTGCGACGAGGACCCTTATGCTCCTGGGTTCAAGTTCAATCTTATTGCCTTTGACGTAACGTTTTGCAAGGCTCTTGGCCGCACTGTCGGCATAGCTCTGCCACCTGAAGCCTTCGGGAAGGTCAGGCAGCGTGAACTCCATGCTTCCCCAGTACGAGTTCACTGCAGTGTAGATGAAGCTGTCCTCCGGCACCCCGAACTCGGAAGCCGGCTCGGCGTACATGAAGCCGAAGCTCAGAAGCGGGCTGTCGATGTCTATCGCCCACGGCGTTGTCCCGTGGAAAGAGAGCTCGGGATATCCGCTTGAGTTGTGTCCCGTACGCCTGCTGCTCCTCATGACCGGATGGGCGTTCCTGAGGGCGATCATGGCCTTGAAGTAATCATGCACATCCTTGTGTTTCTTCATGTTGGACCAGTCGAGCCATGACAGCGGGCCGTCCTGGCACCAGACGTTGTTGTTTCCGTTCTGGGTGTTGCGGAACTCGTCTCCGGAGAGCATCATCGGAGTACCGCGGCTGAGCATCAGGAGGCTGAAAGCGTTCTTGACTATCCTGTTCCTGAGGCTTTCCACGTTCGGGTCATCGGTGGCACCCTCCACCCCGCAGTTCCAGCTGACGTTGTTGTCTATTCCGTCACGGTTGTCCTCGCCGTTTGCGGCGTTGTGCTTGAAGTTGTAGGAGAAGTTGTCGTTGAGCGTGAAGCCGTCATGACATGTGATGAAGTTCACAGTGGAGTGGGCGCGGTTGTCGCCGTAGATGTCCGGCGATCCCTGGATGCGCCTGATCAGCTCCGGGCCGGCATAGTCGTCGCTCTTCACGAAATGACGCACGCAGTCACGGAACTTTCCGTTCCACTCGGCCCATCTGTCGGGAGCCGGGAATGATCCCACCTGATAAAGTCCGGCGGCATCCCATGCCTCGGCTATGAGCTTTGTCCTGGACAGAATCGGATCATGTGCAAGAGTCTCCAGAAGAGGAGGATTCTTCAGGGGCTTTCCGCTGGGATCACGTGAGAGAATCGGAGCTTCATCGAACCTGAATCCGTCCACGTGGTAGTCGGACACCCAGTAACGCAGGCAGTCGAGGATATGCTCACGCACTATGGCGTTGTTGCAGTTCACCGTGTTTCCGCATCCGCTGTAGTTCACGTATCCGCCGTCCTGATCCAGCAGGTAGTATGTCCTGTTGTCTATTCCCCTGTAGTTGAGCGTGGGACCGGTGTCGTCCATCTCGGCGGTGTGGTTGAACACGACGTCGAAGATGACCTCGATTCCGTTCCTGTGCAGCTCCTTTATCATGCTCTTGAGCTCATCGGCCGCCATGTGGAACGCACCTGTCGCCGCATAGCCCGACTTGGGAGCAAAGAAAGACACCGTGCTGTAGCCCCAGAAGTTCAGAAGCCTGTTTCCGTCATATGTACGGTTGCGCTCCAGCTCGTCGAACTCGAAGACCGGAAGCAGCTCCACGCAGTTGACGCCCAGTTCCTTGAGGTAGGGAATCTTCTCCACCACCCCGCGGAACGTTCCGCCGTGGGTGACGCCCGATGACGGATCTTTGGTGAATCCGCGCACATGGAGCTCGTAGATCACGAGGTCGTCTATATCCAGCTCGAGCGGACGGTCGCCTTCCCAGGGATAGTCCTCATACATCACCCTGCAGCGCATGGGAGTTGCATCCTCCGCACCCCATGTCTCCCTGCCTGACAGCAGTTTTGCATACGGGTCGAGAAGCGGGACTTCAGGATTGAAACGCAGCCCCTTTGAACGGTCAAATTCTCCGTAGAACCTGTAGGTGTACTCCAGATCTTCCGGATTCTGGTCGTAGACTATGATGGAATAGTTGCTTCCGGTCCTGAAGTCATCCGGAATCATGATATGTGCATACGCCTGGCTCTCTCCGGTGTGGTAGAGCTCCAGCATGCATCCTGTTGCGTCCACCGAGTTCACGGAGAAGTTTATTGTATCCTTGTCAAGAATCGATGCACCGAACGGGATTGAATGTCCGCGGCAGCATCTGATGCCGTCAATCTCTATTACGTTTAAATCGTCTATCCTTCGCATACTGCCCCTCAGGACGAATTATATCCTACCACGGGATTGCTGGACAATACGAACAATGTATACTTGATTCACATATCTGTGCTATCATTGCCGAAATACAACGGAGGGAGTTTATGAAGAAGACATTCAGATTACTTGTCATCGCATTGGTATTGATGACTTTGGTATCATGTTCCACAACAAAGGCAAAAAAACTTTCCGGAGAGGAATTCCTTTCACTCTGGACGGACGGATCCAGGCTTAAGAAGGAACTCATCGCTTATGTAGAGGCGGCCACGGATCCCTCGAGTCCGGATTTCATCCCGGTCAACCGCCGCATAGCAGTCGTCGACATTGACGGAACGTTGCTCTGCGAGACAGACAGGGACTATATCGACCATTCCCTTCTTGCATACAGGGTCCTTGAGGATCCCGACTATAGGGACAAGGCCAGCGACTTCGAGAAACAGGTGGCAAACACCATCGTGGAGAAGAGCAAGACGGAATCACCCGTGAGCGGACTTGACGTAGACCATGGCAAGGCCGTGGCAACCGCATTCAAGGGAATGACGCTGGAGGAGTTCAATGACTACGTGCAGATGTTCAAGCAGCAGCCCATGCCCGGATACGAGGGGATGCTGCGCGGAGCCAGTTTCTACCGGCCGATGCTCCAGGTCATGTATTACCTCATTGAAAACGACTTCACCATCTACATCCAGAGCGGAACGGACCGTCTGATTACCCGTGGTATCTTCTACAACAACATGCTTCAGGTCCCGAACTCACAGATCATCGGCTCCGACGTCCTGCTTGTCGCCACGAACCAGGGAGACACCGACGGACGCGAGTATACGTTCCAGGCGGATGACGAGGTCCTTCTGGGCGGAGAGTTCCTGATCAAGAACCTCAAGATGAACAAGGTAAGCACAATCGTGCGTGAAATCGGAGTGCAGCCCGTACTCTCATTCGGGAACTCCACGGGAGACGCCGCCATGGCCAACTACACCATCAACAACAATCCCTACCCCAGCCTGGCATTCATGCTCTGCTGCGACGACACAGTACGTGAGAACGGCAATCTGGAGAAGGCATACACCATGTACGGACTGTGCGAGGAGAACGGCTGGATTCCGATTTCCATGAGGGACGATTGGACCACCATCTACGGAGACGGCGTCAAAAGGCGTTGATCGAAGAGTGTACCTTGATATCCATTGAAGGGAACTTCTGCCGCAGCTCCTGCTGCAGGAGTTCCTTTTCATTTTCAGCGTCCTTGTCACCGTAGTCCTCGACGATGTAGAAGGACATCTGCTTTCCATCGGGATCGATCATGAAAGAATGGGCCCTGAGGATTCCCTTGTATTTAGTCACCGTCTCCATGATCTGCGCCCAGATGGCATCGGTCTCGGCCGACGAGTCGTTGGAACCGCTGATTCCGACCGATGTAAGGATCAGGCCTTCCTTTCTCGCCAGGCCCTTGAGCTCGGTCGATATCCTGCATATCTCGTTGGCCCGCAGGTTTCCGTCCACCTCGATGTCCACGGACCCGATCTTGGTGCCCTCGCCGTAGTCGTGGATCATGAGGTTGGACACATTCAGCACTCCGTCCTCCATGATGATCATCTGACGTATCTTGTTGCGGAATTCAGGATCCACTCGCGTTCCCAGGATCTTGTTCAGGCACTCCCCGATCATCCCGAATCCGGTCTTGAGGATCATGATGCCTATGAAGATGCAGAGGTATTCATCGATGTCCCATCCGAACAGCTTGTCGGCTACGATTCCCACAAGTATGGCCAGGGCCGTGAAGGCATCGGCCAGGCTGTCGGCACCGGTCAGGACAAGACTCGGACAGTTGATTTTCCTACCGCCCTTCTTGGCATAGAATCCGTATGATATCTTGGCAACCATCGAGGCAGACATGACCACGATGGACCATGTACCGTACACAGGCGACGGAGAATCATTGAACAATCCCATCACTGCTTCCACTATGGCCTTGCCGCCGATGTAGATTATGAACATTGCAAAGAGCAGCGAGAACAGGTATTCGAAACGCCCGTAGCCGAACGGATGCACCTTGTCCGCCCTCTTCATGGCCAGGAATGCCGACAGGATGATGAAGAACGATGCCACGGAATCGGCCAGACTGTTGATACCGTCCAGCTGTATGGCGGTCGAACCGATGGACAGACCCACGATGAGCTTGCCCACGCAAAGCACTATGTTTATCGCAACGCCTACCGACGAGTATCTGATGACGGCTCTGTTTCTTTCCCTGGAATCCATATCCAATAGGATACATTAACGTATTGCATTTTGAAAACCCTCTTCAGTACAATGACCGGCATGAAGAAGATCCTGCAGTTTTTCAGAAAGGAGATGATGCTGACCCTGGCACTGGTTGCCGCCCTTGCATCGATGCTGATAACCAGACCCAGCATGACGCTTGTGCGCAGCATCGACTGGCGCACATTGGGCACCCTGTTCATGATGCTCACCGTCCTTGAAGGCTTCAAGAAGGAAAACATCTTCAGCCCCATACTCAGGTTCAGCACACGCTTCAGGAGCATGACGGGCCTTTCCCTCTTCCTGGTATTCGGAGTCTTCTTCACATCCATGTTCGTGACCAACGATGTATCCC
>JAJBWA010000143.1:0-8214 GCA_031935845.1 bacterium
GAACCTGAGCACAGAGCAGGGAAACAAGGTAATATTTCTCTTCGGTCCTACAGCAGTCGGCAAGACCCGGCTGCTGTTTGATTTTTTCTCCGGTACCGGTGAAGTGGTCAACGCCGATTCGGTCCAGGTCTACAGGCATCTGGACATAGGTTCCGCCAAGGCCGACAGCAGCATAACGGAAAAGATTCCCCATCACCTCATTGACATCCTGGATCCGTGGGAGACCTGGAACGTCGCGGATTTCATCCGCCTGGCGGACAAGGCCTGCAGTGAAATCTGGGGCAGGGGGCGCATCCCCGTGGTCTCCGGAGGCACGGCATTCTACTTCAAGCACTTCATGTTCGGTCTTTCCGATGCCCCTCAGTCCGACCCGGATACCCGCAAGGCCGTGGAGCTCTACATCCGCGACCAGGGCCTGGACAAGGCCTATGAATACCTTCAGGTCATAGACCCCGTATCGGCAGGACGCATAAACAGAAACGATTCCTACCGCATATCGCGCGCCATAGAGGTCTACAGGAGCTGCGGCCGCCCGCTTTCGGACTTTGCGCTTCCCACAACGCCGCGCAACGGCATGGACATCCTTTCCATAGGCCTTCTGCGTGACAGGGAGGAGCTGAAGCAGCGCATCCGCAGCCGTGTGGACATAATGTTCGGCCAGGGAATCGTGGCAGAGATAAGGAAACTGCTCGGGATGGGAGCTTCAAAGGCATGGCAGAGCATGCAGGGAATAGGGTACAGCGAGTTCCTGGACAGGGCTTCCACCGTAGAGGCTCTGGACGCACTGACTGCAGCCGACCTTGATGAGATCAAGGAGAAGATAATCTCCAATTCAATCCATTACGCCAAGCGCCAGATGACGTTCTTCAGAAGCTTTGCCGACGTCAGATGGATAAATCCCGAGGATACTGAGACACTTTCAGAGACAATAGGAACGTTCCTGGATCAGCGGTAGTCCACGTGGTAGACCTGGTCCAGCGTCATGTCCACCTTTTCTATCTTGGCAATCTCGCGCCATGTTCCGCGGGAAGTGAACGTGAAGTCCACTACCTCCGTGTAGCGGTAGATGTCCATGCCGCTGTCGGAAACCAGCGTGTTGGTCTCGTCAAGATAGTTCTCCGATGACCAGGACGTTATTGTGGCGCGGAACACATCCTCATCCAGCTGCTGTACCTTCACGTCCGAGACTCCGTAGACGATGGATCCCTGCGGGAGCGGGCCCATGCCGTCGGCAATCCACTGTCTGGGATCAACCACGTTGGACTGGCCTTCGTAGCTCTTCTGCACCGTGCTGGTGACATAGATGGTGGAGACCTGTACCATGTCGGGTCCGCTGTAGCCGTATTTCAGCGGCTCGTCCATGGCTCCGACATCAAGATTGGTCAAGGCGTCGTAGTAGTACTCGATGATCTCGACCTCGTCGAGGTCCTTGGTCAAGGGCGGTTTCACGGCGCGCCAGATCGCCCAGCCGGCAATCGAGCCCACGATCAGGGCTGCCAGGATGATCATTGCGGTAATGAAGCCCTTCTTCCTGAAGAAGGCCTTGCGCCTTGCGCGTTTTTCGCTCTTTACCTTGTAGGCCTCTATCTCCGGGTTGTAGCCCGGGACGAACCTTGCGGGGGTGAGGTCGACGTATCCGTCTATGAGGTTGCGGAAGAACGCCAGGGGATGCCTCTGCGTAAGCTGGAACTTGCGGTCGTCCGATATCGCCTTGTCCACCGTGTTGCCGAGTCCTGCGGTCTGCTCGTCCGTGCCTGTCAGAAGCAGGTTCATGGGTACTGCCTGGAATCCGTTCTCCCTGACAACGGGGGAAGCAAAAGGAACCACCGTGGTGAGCGAGTAGTAGAGGAGCTGGCAGAGATAGTGGGCTTTCCCGAAGCCTTCAGCGCAGTTGTGTGCGTACCAGGCTTCCTTGTCCCAGAAGCGGTCCTCGTCAAGCTCGAACATGTCCAGGGCATCGCCCATCTGGCCGCTGAGAAGCAGGATGTCTCCGTTGCTGAAGAACCAGATGTTGGAAAGCGGAACGCTGTCCATGTTCCAGTAGAGGCGGTCACCGGCTTCCTCAATGGCATGTGAAAGCGATTTCAGAAGCTCGAAGCAACGCGGCCTGAGCGTGCCGCACAGCTCGAATGCGGAGACGGGAAGCTCCTTGAAGTGCTCGTTGGGGCAGAACACCAGACAGCATCTGTCGTCTCCGACCATCTGCACGCTCTGCCAGTCGATCTCGATCATCTGCGCGCTGTGGTAGAGCAGGGCACTCTGCTTGTTCCTGGGAATCTCGTAACCCTTCAGTACTCCCGTTCCCCGGGCAATCTCTATGCAGAGCCTGTCGTCATCGAAGAATATCTCATGTCGGCCTTTCATTTTTCCAGAGCCTCCTTCCACATGTGCGCGCAGCACGTCTCTCTATTATTACTAAGCAAAATCAGCGATGAAGGAAAGTCCTTTCGGATAATCTCCACAATTCTTCTCGTTTTTTCCCCGCCCGCAGGAGCCAGCAGATGGCATACCGCGGCATCAGGAAACAGAAGGCTGATGTAGGGCGCCACGGTCTCCAGGGAGTGCTCCTCTGAGCAGATGTCGTCGGAGACGGTGACGGAACTCCTCAACATGGCGGGAACCTCAAGCCTTACCGCCCAGTCCGATCCTTCCAGCTTTCCGTCCGCAGGGGCGTAGACCGTATCGGAACCGTCATCTTCCAGAGGCCCCTTGTGAAGCGGTCCCAGCACGAACACGCAGGGAAAGCTCCTGCCCTTGAAAGAGAACATCACGTCATCGAGTTCCTTCCTGCACAGCGACCATGCCTTGTGCGGAACCTCCGCAAGGAAGGAATCGCAACGATGTCCTGAGAAAGAGGAGAATGCCGGAAAAAGAGATGCCTTTGCATCAACGGGATACATTATTCCCTCAACGGAGCACCTCATCTCTCCTCCTTGGGAAGCAGCCTGGCAATCCTTGCCGGGTCAGGCTTTATGGTAAGGTTCTTCTCCTGCGTGGGCAGGACAAGGCCGGTCTTTCCGTCCTTGGCACGCCTAAGGTATTTGACCTGAGTGTAGTAGAGATCAACGCTGGAACTGTTGCGTCCCTTGGAGTACAGCACGGCTATGTTCGCCGCATCAAGCAGCACGTCAAGCGGAATGGTCTTGTCCCTGCGGAACTTGATGAACACGTAGCCGCCGGGGAAATCCCTGGTATGCAGCCACATGTCGTTTCCCTTGACGTAGTGGCGCAGGAGATCGTCGTTCTCCTTTGCGTTCCTGCCTGCGATTATCTGGAAGCCACCGCTCGTGGTCCTGATTCCCGGGCCTTCCTGTACCTGAACCACAGGGGCCGTCCTGTCCAGTATGGACTTCAGCCTGCGGATGTCGGCCTGTTCGTCCCCGGTGCTCTCCAGAGCCTTGCTGAAGCGGGCCTCCACGTTCCTGTATTCCTCGTTCAGGCGGTCACGTTCCTCCACGGCGTTGTCGTATGTGCCCTTTGCCTTCTGGTATCTGTCATAGCATGCCTGGACGTTGCCTCCGGGAGTCAGCGACCTGTCCAGTTCTATGGTCACCTGCTTTCCGCCGGCCGCCCAGTCCGTTACCGTCACGCTGTCCTGTCCGCGGTTGATCAGGTAGGAGTTTGCAGACAGGAGGTCTGCCTTGTAGCGCAGGTCATCGTAGTCCCTGTTGGCCTCGATCGATTTCTCCGCACTCCTGATTGATGTGGACAGCCTTGAAAGCTCGTGCTCCATGCGGGTAGTGACCTGTCTGACAAGCTGGGAGTAGAGGTCGTCGGCCTCTTCCTTGGCACAGGTGCGCTCTATGTATTCGCTGAATGACTTTCCCTTCCAAGGGCGAACCTCGAAGACCCGTTCCGATGACGTGCGCTGCTCAACCACCAGGGTCTCGGAGCTGACCTCGTCACGTCCCGGGCGCCTGAGGAGCAGGTCCAGGATCACGTCTTTCTCATCTGTTACTATGATGTTGGCTCCCGGGCCGCTGTAGAAGCGGAAGTAGACGCGCAGCAGGCGGTCATGGTTGTTCAGTTCCCATACCACGGCCCTGTCGAACGGCAGCTGGCGGCACGATGTTATCACGGATCCTTCCAGGTTCTTTCTTGCAAACTGCTCGAATCTCTGCAGCTTCTTTGTCTTTGCGATCCTGGCATCGGGGGAGAGCACGTGAAGACGGCTCTGCTGGGTTCCTATCTCCGTGTAGAAGCCGAACCTGCCGCGTTCGCGGTCATACAGCTCCCACGTGACCGAGTGGAATGAACTCTGGACCACCTTCTGTATCTTGGCCCCGTCCAGCCTTGATTCCTGCAGGATAAGCTCGATTTCCTTGTAGTTCAGTGACATAGTGCTTCCTTGATGGCTCCCGCAAGATAGAACGATCCTGCGGCCAGCACGGGTTCGCCGGCTTCGGTATTCTCAAGACAGTACTTCAACGCCTTGGAAGCCTCCTCCAGAAGCACCACGCTCTGGCAGGGCTTCTTCTTGGAGACCATCAGCTCGTAGAGGGCCTTCGGATCGTTCTTCTTGTATGTTCCCGGACGGCATACCACCACGCGGTCAAAGGCATCCAGCACCTCCGTGCACATGGCATCGTGGTTCTTGCCTGCAACTGCGCCGAATATGCAGATGCCGTTTCTTCCGGGATACATCTTCCTGAAGGTCTCGAGAAGGAACTTCATGCTGTTCTGGGTATGTGCTCCGTCCAGATAGAGCGGACGGTCCCACTGCACCTTCTCCATCCTGCCGGGCAGGGCGTTGCGCTCCATGGCCTTTTCCGAGACTCCGGGCCTGAACAGCCCCAGCGTCCTGAGGACCAGTATGGCAAGCGCACAGTTCTGCGCCATCACCAGCCCCGGCATGGCCAGATGCAGGTCCGTACTGTAGCCGTCCCTGAAGCTGACATGGTCATCCGTGACTTCCAGCACTTCATCACCCAGATAACGGAATTCGGAATCCACCGAGGCAGCCTCTGCACGGAACACATCCAGGGCTTCCTTGACCTGGAAGGCACTGAACGACAGCCGCCCGGGCTTGATTATCTTGGATTTCTCGATTGCGATCTTTTCAATGGTGTCGCCCAGTATGTCGGTGTGCTCGAGCTCTATGGGAGTGAGGACCGATGCCTCCGGCATGATTATGTTTGTTGCATCAAGCCTTCCGCCCAGACCTGTCTCAAGAACCGCCCACTGACAACCCGTCTGCTTGAAAAGCAGGAATGCAAAGGCTGTGTACAGCTCGAACGTGGTGGGCCGGTTCTCGCCCCAGTCGTCGGAGAAATGGAATCCTTCCAGGGCCTTGGCCAGAGTGTTTCCGGCAGCCACCAGATTGGAGTCGTCGATGTTCTTCCCGCAGACGGTGAAGCGCTCGCGGTAGTCGGAAACATGAGGGGACATGTACAGGCCCGTGACCAGCCCTGCGGCCTCCAGGCCGCGGGCAATGTAGCTTGCCGTGGATCCCTTGCCCTTGCTGCCGGCAACGTGGATGGTCCTGTAGCTGTCCTGGGGATTCCCCAGCACCTCCATCAGAGCCCTCATCCTGTCCAGACGGTATGTCCGGGTACTGTATTTGTCTGTCCTGCGCTCCAGGTTCATGAAGCTCTCCATGAACTCTATGACCTGGTCAAAAGTCCTGAATTCCATATGCAGACATATTACCCCAACGAATATATACATACAAGTACAGGATATTGCGTACATATGCATTCTCTGCTATCCTACGCATGAAAAAACCGCCGATAGTAAATACTGACTATCGCTTTTGGGGCGGCTTTTCACGGGGTGTTTATGAGAAAGAGCAGTCTGGATCCCCAGCCATGGAGATTCCTTGATGAATACAGGGGCAGAGTCTTTGACTCTCAGTGGCCCTCATTGCCTCAGATGTTCGACATCATCACCGAGAGATTCCCGGACAACAGATGCTACGAGGCCTTCACTCCCAGACACATAACGTTCACGTATACGGAGGCGAAAGCCCAGTTCGACAAGGTGTCCAGATGGCTGTACTCCAAGGGCGTCAGGAAGGGCGACAGGGTGGCCGTCACCGGAAAGAACAGCCCCGAATGGGCCATAGCCTACATGGGCATAGTCTACATGGGCGCAGTGGTTGTTCCGGTGGACGCCGCACTCACCAATGCGGAGATCGAACACCTTGTTGATTACGTGGAGATCAAGGGCATCTTCATGGACGCCGACAGGTTCGAGGGAATCGGAGCAGACGGCAAGTACGGCTTCAGGGTCAGCCTGGAGGAACGCGGACACGAGCAGGACTACATCCTGAACCTGCCGGACGTAGGTCCCCAGCCGGTGGAGGAGCCCGTAAGCGACGATCTTGCGGCATTCCTCTTTACGTCCGGAACAACCGGAACCCCCAAGGCCGTCATGCTCAGCCACGAGAACCTGACCTTTGACGCCTACAGCGTGCAGTCGTTCATGAACGTCCGTCCCGTGGATGTGTTCTACGCCATCCTTCCCATACACCATGCCTACACCATGCTGGCCGTGTTCATCGTCTCAATGTCTGCAGGAGCCAACGTGGTGTTCGGAAAGCGCCTTGTGGTGTCATCGCTCCTCAAGGAGATGAAGGAAGGCCACGTGAACATGCTGCTTGCCGTGCCGATGCTCTACAACAAGATCTTCAGCGCAATCATGAAGGGCATCAACCAGAAGGGACCGCTTGTAAGGGGCGTCGTCCACCTGCTGATGAAGTTCTGCGGCTTCGTGAAGCAGACAACCGGCATCAACCCCGGCAGGGTCATCTTCAGGGGAATCAGGGACAAGGTCTCTCTTGCCGACAACCGCATCTGCATTTCCGGCGCAGGACCGCTTCCGGCGGAGACCTTCAAGGGCTTCAACCAGCTGGGAGTCGACTTCATCCAGGGCTACGGACTTACCGAGACTAGCCCCATAGTCACCCTGAACCCCGCCTATTCCTATCAGTATGCCAGTATAGGAAAGCCGTTTCCCGGAGTCGAGATCGACTTCATCAACAGGGACGAGCACGGCTGCGGCGAGATAGTCACGCGCGGAAAGCACGTCATGAAGGGCTACTACAACAACCCCGAGGCCACTGCCGAGACAATAGACGAGAACGGCTGGCTGCGTACCGGCGATGTCGGCTATGCCGATGACAAGGGCTTTGTTTACCTCACCGGAAGGGCCAAGAACATCATAGTCACCGAAGGCGGAAAGAACGTGTTCCCGGAGGAGATCGAGGACCACTTCCAGCTCTACTACGATGTGGACCAGATCTGCGTCCTGGGCTACATGGCTGACGAGAAGCTCAAGATGGAGGGCGTTGCATGCCTCATCCATCCGTCCTCCGAGGCAAGGCGCGAGTATCCCGATGCCGGAGCCATGCAGATCCACATGGAGAAGATAGTGGAGGCGGTGAACAAGGAGCTTCTGCCCTACAAGAGGATAAGGAAGGTCTTTGTCGTGGACGAGCCTCTGGAGATGACGTCCACCAAGAAAATCAAGCGCTTTGCGGTGGCAAAGAAGTACAAGGAAATGATCAATGCGTGAAAAAGAGATGACAAGCAAGTTCAGGGCACAGCTCAGGAGCCAGGCCCAGACCATAAGTCCCGTGGTGATGGTGGGACACGAAGGAATCACGGAAGGCGTGGTGTCCGCCCTTGATGCGGCCCTGACCGACCACGAGCTGGTCAAGGTCAGGTTCCAGGATTTCAAGGAGATGGTCAGGGACCTCTCGACCGAGCTTGCAGGCAAGACCAGGTCCACCCTTGTTTCCACCACCGGTTTTACGGCAGTGTTTTATCGAAAAAACCCCGAAAAAAGCACCTGAAATGCAGTTTTTTCGACATTTTGATGTTGAAATGTCATATGAATGTGCTACAATTTCAATATCTAAAGCAACTTAGGAGGAAAAGTGCATGTCAAATCATGATCAGCTCATTGCCCTGTTCAAGACCTACGAGCAGGAGAATATGAAGTTCGAGGAGAAGGGTGTCAAGGCTTCAGCCGCCAGAGCAAGAAAGGCTCTCGCCGATATCGCAAAGCTCTGCAAGGCCAGAAGGGTCGAGATCCAGGACAAGAAGAACGAGATGGGAGCTTGACGGCATACCCAATAGAACTTATCCATGAGGATAATCAGGCAGCCAACATGAATCGACCCCCGTACGTTGGAGCAAATCCAACACGGGGGTTTTCTTTTGCCAAAAATCACAGAAGAACAGAAAAAGAAATTCTACGAGCTTTACAGCC
>JAJBWA010000144.1:0-4569 GCA_031935845.1 bacterium
ATGGTTACCGACAATATCGGCGTAGGCCTTACGGTTATGCCGCAGCTCAATCTCTACAATATTTCAAAATACACAATGTCAGTTAATGGAGAAGTACAAACTCCAGAAACCGAAGAGGCAAACGGCTTTAAGATCGGCTTTGCTGTTCCCGTTACTGTCGGAGCATCCTACAGCTTCTGATTGTCAATCGCAATCATCAGATTTCAGGGTTCATGCCCAAAACTGGCGGACGGATTTGAGAATTAGTTAAAAAGTAAAAGAATTCACCATGCATGGCAGACTGCTGGAGAAGCGGCCCGAGAGATGCCCGTGCTGCAACTACGTGGACATTCTGTCCAAAGGGACCGCGCCACTTGAGGTTGAAGCATCTGGGATTCGGTGCGTTCAGAATCGATGTGGATGTGCAGTACACCAGATGGGAGTGCCGTACATGCAGTTTTCATCACTTGAAACGTTCACTGTTGACAGTTTCTCCAAATCGTGCATAATGGTAATGCAATGCACGGCTAACTCAGCGGGAGAGTGCCACCTTGACGTGGTGGAGGTCGAGGGTTCAAACCCCCCGCCGTGTAGACAGAAAAGCAGCTTCGAAAGAGGCTGCTTTTTTTGTTTAACAATCCCGTGATTCCCCGCAGACTACATTTCTGATTTCTACGGAGAAAATAGAAGTCATCGTCTACCTTTTCATTCCCACAGAGCGAGAAGGTAGTTTTACGTCACCGGGAAGGGGCATTTTCCGTTTTCCGCTCCCGGCGTTATATTACTCATATGGATTACGAAAAAGAAAGGCGTGAAGCCATCGAGGCAGGTGAAAGGGCTCTCTACTCGCTCAGGGAGGCGCGGTCATACATTTCAAGCGCAAAAGGCTTTGGTATCTGGGATATCCTCGGAGGAGGGACATTCGTCTCTCTATTCAAGCACTACAAGATAGACAAGGCCAGACAAGCTCTGGACAATGCCAGATATGACCTGCAGGCATTCAGCAGGGAACTGAGGGATGTCCGGATGGATCTGAACATAGATATCGGGGATTTCCTGACCGTCTTTGACCTGATGGACAACTTCTTTGCCGACATAATGGTTCAGTCAAGACTCTCCGATGCAGGCAGAAGAATAGACGAGGCCATTTACAAAGTCGAGGAATGCCTGCGTCTACTGTGATGACGCCTACAACGACACTCCAGCACCCAGCACGAACTGATTGTCTATCTGATTCTTTCCGTATGCCAGGTTGTACTGTCCGTACAGGCCGAGCCAGCTTGTGACTTCCTTGCGGAAATAGAGCTTCAGGAAGCTGTAGCATGAGAGCTCTCCGCTGAGACGGGGTGAAAGTTCCCCATGTCTGTACTTTGACTCTATGTTCTTCTCTCCGTGTACCATGAAGAACACTTCGGCCTCTGCCTTCAGGTCATCCGGAATCACATAGCTTCCGCTCAGATCCAGCACTGCGGCATCGCCTCCGTAGGTATATCCGATGAAATACTTCCTCAATGGAATTCCTCCGCCCACGCTCCTGAATATCCCTATGTAGCCAAGGCCCGGATCATCATCCGGCTGGTCATCACGGTTTGTCGATCTCAGATAAAGGAAGGGATAGGTGTATACGGCCTCAAGGTTCACACCCAGCACGCCCTTCCCGAGTACAGTCGTGTACCGGATTCCGAGCATGTAGCCGATCTGATCAGGAGCAGTGTCCTTTCCGTCGTCATTCTCACCCGGGGAGGAAATGTCGTCGATGATTACCTGCGCGTATGCGTTCCAGCCCTTTGCCATGGCGTATATCAGTTCGAATGCCGCTGACGCGTTCTGCTTGTGGGAGATGAAGAAGTTGTGGTAGTAATCCAGAGGATTCATGTACCGCAGGTCGATCAGCCCGTTGTCATCCTTGTACAGCGTGGTGTTGTTGAATGCAATCGTCAGCCTGTCGGAAAACAGCCTTCCCTCGATACGGTTGGTGATCAGAAGATATATTCCCTTTGTTTTCTCATCACCCACCTCATACACCTGAGGATGCCAGAAGGAACTGACGGCAAATGAAAACTTCAGCCTTGATCCGAACAGGTTCAGCCTCAGCATGTTGTGATACGGGAAATTGTCGCTCAGGATGAGGCTGCCTGTCTTCCCTGCCCCGATCATGAAGCGGTCCCTGCCCAGCTGGATGTTCCAGAAATCACCTCCCGCAGAGAGGAACGCCCGGTCCGGAACCGAAAGCTCCTCGTCTAAAGTGAAGCCGTCGGGTGTGAACGGGCACAGGTCGAAGTTGAAGTTGCGGCTGTCGAAAGGCTTGTCGTCGGTCCAGTCCGCATTCTTTATGTTGAAAGAGAAGTAAATGTGGAACAGACTTCCGAAATACCCTTTGAGTTCCAGCCTCAGGATGGACTTGTCGTTATCGTTGTCCATCCTGAAGAAATAGTTTTCCACAGGATTGAACTGCCAGTCGAAATCCGTGTTCGTATGGAAATAACCGTTGACGTTCGATGACGCTCCGAGAGTCAGCCCCGCGTATTCGTCAAATGAAAACAGGGGTTCCCGTCCCAGAATCCCGGCCACATACCCGTACAGTGCAGGGGAGGTGTCTTCGGATATCAGTGAAAGATACCTTTCCGCCTCTGAAATGGACCAGGGCCGGACGGTCGACGGCAAGGCCTTGCCCTCCATGATGAAAAGGGCATCCATGGCATCATACAGTCCACTTGAGAGCGGGATGATTTCCTGTCCGTTCCGGGCCGACACGCAGAAGATGCAGGCCAGAAGGACGACAGATATGATCAGAATCTTCTTCATATCAGAACACCTTTCTGTTTTTGAGTCTTTCCATGTCTCTGTCTATCTCTTCCTTGAGGGCACGGGTCTCAGCATCGGCTGATTCCGGATCATAGAGTCTGGAGATAAGGCTGTCCTGCCTGGAGATGACTGAGTTCTTGATCTGGCTTGTAGGCTCGAATCTTTCGGAGAGCTGCTGATGGACTTCCTTCCTCAGGCGCTCGGTCTCAGCCTTGATGGCCTCCATGCGGGCCTTTACCTTCTCGGTGCGGTAGATCACCTCAGGATAGGCATTGGCGAAACGTCTTGCAAACAGGCTCCTGTCGCCGAGCATCCTGCGCACTTCCCTTCCGATTGCCTCTGTGTTGTCCGCCTCGCTCTTCTCGACGCTGTCCTTGACCAACTTGAGGACGAAGTGGGAGACGATGTAGTCGGCCAGGAGAACCATCAGCAGGACTATTGCCGTAATGTACCTTGCCTTGATTGGAATCGATGTCAGAAGCCTGTACATGAGAGGATTGACTATCTTGACCACAATGACTCCGCCCAGGCCGAACAGCATCAGGTTCCCTATCCATATCCTTCCGTGGAGGTTCATCGGTTTCTGGCTGTAGTCCCACCATCTGGCATGGAAGCGCTTTTCAAGGAAATAGCTGACAAGGTATTCCAGGATTCCGCACAGGACAAAAGACACTGCGAACACCGAACCGTAGGACGATTCGTATCGGGAAACCAGTACAAGTCCGTCGATTGCGGCCGTTATGAGGGCACAACCTGAACCGTAGATGGGGAGACACGGACCCGTAAGGAATCCGCGGTTGATGAACCTGTGGTACTGGAAGAACTTCAGCGTAACCTCAATGCACCAGCCCACGAACGAGTAGAAGAAGAACAGAAGGACAAGATCCACCAGATATTCCATGAAAGCCTCACTGCGGGCAGTATAGCATACTCCCGTATTCATTGTGATGTTATAATACATGTCGATGAAGCATGGAAAGAGAATCCTGATATACACACTCCTCATCCTTGCCCTGCTCTGCGCCTGCACGCAGGACAGCATACTGACCGCACACTACACGCCGCAGCATTACACGCTGTCTGTCAATGACGGCAAAGTCGTTGGATACAGAGATGCCGCCATCGCCGCATACAGAAACCGATACGCAAGTCTGGTGGACAGCTATCGTGAGGAGACATGGAACGAAGGCTATGAAACATCCTTCGGGACATGGCATGAAGGCATCGGCAGCAGACGGTCTGCTCCTGAAGCTGCACAGATCCTCAAGTCCAAGGGCAATGACCTTGTGGTCAGCGGACACAACCACACGAACTGCTTCTGTATCGATTACGACGGGATGACTTATCTGTTTGCCCTGAAGACAGGCCCTGCCTGCTACTATGAGGAAGGCATGGAAGGAGGCTCGGAAATCACGATAGACGGTTCGGGAAAAGCCACAGTCCGTCAATGTTTCTTCTATGAGGGACACGGGTGTTACTACACCCCGCAGGAATTCAATTGAGGGAGACCGACAACCCGACGCGACATCCTGTCAGCACGGAAGCATAATTGACATCCGGAACCCTCACCAGCGGTTTCCGGAATCCCGGAACATACATCATGTCGAGAAGCGAGAACCCTCCTGCCGCAAAGATGCCGGTTCCCTCATTGAATGCATAGCTCATCTTCACCGTAGGCCTGAGCACGGTTTCGAAACTGCTGATCGGAGGCTCGGTTCCGAACATGACGTCAAGTCCAGCGTAAAGCCTGAAGGCTCCCTGCCCGACTACTCTGAAATATCCATA
>JAJBWA010000145.1:0-7753 GCA_031935845.1 bacterium
CTCATTGCTGCTCTTTTCTCTGTCTTCGCAAACGGAGACGAAGAGACAACAACTTCAACAGCTGCAAGCTCAAAGGCTTTCCAGGTTCCTGCAACAGGTTATGACGGAAGTGATGTCACCATCACCTTCTATCATACTATGGGCACCAACCTGAGCACGGTTCTTGACGAGTACATCAAGGAATTCAACAAGCTCTATCCGAACATCCACGTCCAGTGGGAGGCTATCGGTTCCTATGATGACGTCAGAGACCAGATCAGCACACAGATCTTCGTCGGAAGCCAGCCCAACATCGCTTACTGCTATCCCGACCACGTGGCCCTCTACAACATGGCCGGCGCCGTGGCTACTCTGGACAACCTGATCGACAGCAAGATCGAGGTCAAGAGAGCCGACGGAACAACCGAGATCCTGGGACTCACGTCCGAGCAGAAGGCAGACTTCATCGAAGGTTACTACAATGAAGGAAAGCAGTTCGGAGACGGACTCATGTACACCATGCCGCTGTCGAAGTCAACAGAGGTCCTGTACTACAACAAGACCTTCTTCGATGCAAACGGCATCAAGGTTCCCACCACATGGGCAGAGATGGAGCAGGTCTGTGCACAGATCAAGGCAATCGATCCCAATTCCATCCCGCTCGGATATGACTCGGAGGCCAACTGGTTCATCACGATGTGCGAGCAGTACAACAGCCCGTACACAAGCGCCAACGAGCCCCACTATCTGTTCAACAACGAGCAGAACATCGAGTTCATCAAGATGTTCCGTGACTGGTACCAGAAGGGTTATCTGACAACCCAGAAGCTCTACGGTGCATACACATCAGGTCTGTTCACATCCACAACCGGAGTCACGAGCTACATGTCCATCGGTTCATCCGCAGGTGCCACATACCAGAGACCTGCAAAGGGTGCTGACGGAAATTATCCGTTCGAAGTCGGAATCGCAACCATCCCGCAGGTTTCAGAGAGCAACAGAAAGGTCATCTCACAGGGACCCAGCCTCTGCATCTTCGAGAAGGCCAACGCCCAGGAAGTCGTGGCATCATGGCTGTTCGTCAAGTATCTGACCACCACAGTCGAGTTCCAGGCCGAGTTCGGAATGGCATCCGGTTATGTTCCCGTCATCAAATCCGTTGCACAGAACGAAGTCTACGCAGACTTCCTTGCAAGCGCTGACGGCGGCGACTTCGTCACGGCTCTGTCCGCAAAGGTCTGTCTGGAGCAGGAGGATGCATACTACACATCACCGGCATTCAACGGTTCCTCCACAGCCCGTGACCAGGTCGGAGCACTGCTTCCCAAGTGCCTTACCCTTACTGACGACAACCAGATCAGGAAGGCATTCCAGGAAGCAATCGACGAGTGTGAGTACCACAACTGAGATTGAAAGGGTCTGAAATGCGGAAGTTCAATGCTGCGGCGTTGCTGCTGATCTCCACAATCCTCATCGCATCGATTCTCTTCGCCGCCGACGGGGTGGACTACGCCTCGCAGGTGAAGCTGAACATGAACTCGGAAACGGCCAAGCTGGAGGTCACCGTCGAGACATTCGTCGACGGTGACACAACCCACTTCAACGTGGATTCCCCGTTCTTCCCGTCCGGAATCGTAAAGGCCAGGTATCTGGGCCTGAACACTCCGGAATCCACGGGAAAGATAGAGGAGTACGGAAAGGCGGCCTCCAGGTTCACGCGATCCAAGCTGGAGAACGCAAGCTCCATCATAATCGAGTCGGATGACGGTAACTGGAACCCGGATTCATCAGGCGGAAGATACCTGGTGTGGGTCTGGTACCGCAACAGCGACAGGGAGCCGTACCGCAACCTCAACATAGAACTTCTGCAGAACGGACTTGCAAATGCATACTCGACTGCCAACAACCGCTACGGAACCACGGCGATGGCCGCCCTCAACCAGGCCAAGGCCCAGAAGCTGAACCTATATTCCGGACAGAAGGATCCTGACTTCTACTACGGCGATGCCATAGAGCTTACGCTGAAGGAACTCAGGCTGAACGTCCTGGAGTACGAAGGCAAGAGCGTGGCCTTCGAGGGTGTCATCACCATGAACGACGGTGCCAGCGTCTACATCGAGGACTACGATCCGGACACGGGACTCTACTACGGGATCTCCGTGTTCTACGGCTACAACCTGCCGGGAAAGGGTCTTGAAATCCTTTCGGTGGGCAACCGTTCCAGGATTGTGGGCAAGGTGCAGTACTACGAGACCGGGGGCATCTATCAGGTTGCAGGTCTGACCTACAAGCAGATGAAGCCCAAGGATCCCGGGAACATCCAGAAGATCAGCAGCGGACATCAGGGCGCCTACGTGCTCACGTCCGCAGAGCTCTTCAATTCAGATGTCACCATTCATACCGATGACGGAGAGAAGGTGTTCCCGTACGCATATCTGGCGCTGGATACTACGATCGAGATGCATGATCTGAAGGTCCTGAATATCAAGACCGAAGACAATCCAGGCAGTTCATCTGATGGAGCCATGACCATCACCTGTGAAAGCAACGGCTTCCAGGTGATCGTCAGGACGGCCGCCCTGACCGATTCAAGCGGCAAGCGCATCACTCACGAAGCGTTTGACGGAAAGACAATCAACGTCAGGGGAGTCGTGAACGTCCATCACGATTACTACGAGATAAAGGTCCTTACATCAAAGGACATCACTGTTACCAATTGAATCAAGGAAGGAAAAAATGAAGAAATCCATTATCATCCTGTCAATCCTGGCCCTCATGCTCGTCTGCGTGCTTCCCGTCATGTCGATGGGTCTTGCAGAGGACATGATCAAGGCCGGATACATACTCCCGGGCTATGAGTCATTAGCCGCAGAGACCAGTCTTCTCAACGATGCCGCAGAGTTCGTCAGGGCAAACTATGACAAGAGCTCCAAGTCAAACCCGGCACCGAGGACAACAGCAGACTTCGAGGTCTATGACCATATCTCCATCAAGGGCCAGACCTTCAGCATCGAGTGGTCAACGGATACTCCGTATGTCGTTGCAGAGCCCAAGGGAGACCACATTGTCCTGATCAACATCGCCGAGGATGCACCGGAAGAGACAATCTACAACCTGATTGCTGTCGTCTCCGACGGCAAGGACAAGATTACCCTTGCAATGCCCAAGACACTTCCGCAGGGAGCAACCGATCCTTCTCTGGAAGAGCTTGTCCTCTCTGCATATCTGCTTGCAGACGGCGAGTATCTGCCCAAGGCAATCAGGCTCACAGGCCATATCGTAGACATTCCCACAGCATACAGCGAGCAGTACGGCAACATCACCGTCAACATCCAGGTCTTTGCAATGGCTGACAACATCATCCAGTGCTACAGACTCTCCGGAGACGGCTGTGCAGAGCTCAAGGTCGGTGACGTCATCACCGTCGAGGGAAAGGTCAAGAACTACAAGGGCACAATCGAGTTCGAGAAGCCGGTTCTGGTAGGCATGGGCGACATCCCCGATCAGAGCGCAACTCTTGATCCTGCATTCCTGCTGGCAGACGGCGAGGCAATGAAGGGAACACAGGTTCTTGTCGGAACAATCGAGTCCATCCCCAGCGCATACAGCGAGCAGTACGGCAACATCACGGTGAACCTTGCCATAGGCGACAAGATCGTCCAGGCATACAGGCTCACAGGCGGTGCAGAGCTTGCAGTCGGAGACAAGATTACTGTCATCGGAACAATCAAGAACTACAAGGGCACAATCGAGTTCGACAAGGGCTGCAGATATGTTGCAGGCGACCTCTACAGATCAGTCAAGACCCTGCTCAAGGCTTACGAACTTGAGGACGGCAAGGCTCTTGAGGGAACCAGAATGGTCAAGGGTACAGTCGTGGCCATTCCGAGCGCATACAGCCCGGACTACGGCAACATCACCGTCAACATCCAGGTCGGCGGCCTCGATGATCTGATCATCCAGTGCTACAGACTCAAGGGCGGCGAGGACCTTGCAATCGGCGACGAGATCACCGTCACCGGTAACATCAAGAACTACAAGGGTACAATCGAGTTCGACAAGAACTGCACTTACGAGAAGTAAGGTACTATAGTCTACCGACTTCCGGAGGCCGTTTCCGCATTCCGCGGGACGGCCTCTTTTTTTTTCAATACGAATTTGGATCTTCAATGTTTCTTCAATGATTGAACGTGAGAATGACTCACGAAAAGCAAAACGGATGATAAGCCGATAGAGGTAAGGAATATGAATAAAGCAGAAAAGAAGTTCAGACTATATGCTGTTTCGGTCATCGGCATACTCCTGACCGTCCTGCTTGCTGTCATCAACGGCGTGAGTTTTACCATGGCTGCTGCAGATGCAGACAACATTACGCAGACCATTGCAGGAAGGAAAGGATCTTTCGAGCGCAAGGAAGACGCTTCGGGGGCATCAGCAGCTCCGTTCATGCAGGGTTCCTTCAGAATGGGTCCCATGGGTCCTGATTCTCCGGAGACAAAATCATCGGTGCGGTATTTCACGATTGCTTTCTCCGACAACGGCAGAAGCGTCGAGACAGTTGCATTCCAGATTTCGGCTGTCACGGAACAGGAAGCAAGGCAGTGGGCATCGGAACTCATGAATGAAGAAACCGGATGGACGCGGGGAACATACCGCTACAGGGTCTATAAAGATCATGGTGTTACCTATGTCACCGTAATAGACCAGGGCAGGGAGCTGCTTTCCGCATACAGAATCCTGATAATTTCGGCAGTAGGTGAGGTTCTGGTCCTGATCATCGGATGGTTCGTGCTTCTCTTCATCGGCAGAAGGATATATGCGCCCGTCGAGGAAGCCGACAGGAAACAGAGAAATTTCATCAGGAACGTGAACAGGGAATTTCGTGATCCTCTTGATGCGATAGACGTCAATACCGATCTTGCCGAGCGCAGATACGGTCCGGACGAACAGACCCGCTCTACGCACCAGCAGATTGCCAGACTGAAATCTCTGGTGAACAGGCTGGGGAAAATCGGGATTCTTGATGATCAGGATATGAAGCCCGCCGAAATCATCCTGACGGAGTATCTGAAGACCGCACTCGACAGACAAGCGGATGAATTCACTGCCCGAGGCATCATGGTTTCCGAGGAAATAGAGACCGATGTCCGTCTGGCTGCAGATCCGCAGTCAATGGAGAAGCTGATGGAGGAACTTGTGGACAATGCCCTGAAGTTCTCCCTGACGAAGGCTTCATTTGTCCTGAAGAACGACAGCGGACATGTCCTGCTTGAGGTTCGGAACGATGCGGATCTGCCGGACGGCTCTGTAGACCAGGTGTTCGACCGTTTCACGGTTCTGGGCAATGCAACAGACGGAGCCGGGCTCGGACTGGCCTATGTCAAGGGTGTCGTGAAGGCACACAACGGCCGTGCGACAGCATCGGTATCCGACGGAGTGTTCAGACTCCGGATAATGCTTTGAGACAGGAGGTGATCCGATGGCAGTGACAGTAATGAAACGTTATGAGCTGAAGTATCTGCTCAGCAGCGCGCAGACGGATTATCTCCGGGAGCGCCTGAAAGGCCATATGGAGGTGGATCAGTACGGGAAGACATCCATTGCCTCCCTATACTATGACACCCCGACATTCCGGCTCATCCGCACCAGTGTGGAGAAACCGGAATTCAAGGAAAAGATCCGGCTCCGGTCATACGGGATTGCAACGGAAGGATCTCCGGTGTATCTCGAGCTCAAGCGCAAGGCATACGACATCGTGTACAAGCGTCGTGTAGAGACAACCATTCCGCTTGTGGGCAAGTTCTTCTCCGGAGAAGGCGACATCTGCGCGGCAGGGCAGATAAACAGGGAAATCAAGGTCTTCCGTGATTACTATGAAACGCTCGTTCCAGCATGTCTGATCATCTACGACAGGACTGCGTATTACGAGCCTGGCGGAGATCTGAGGCTCACGATAGACGAGAGTCCCAGATACCGGGCGGATGACCTCACGCTTACAAAGTCGATGGACGGCATCCCTCTTCTGGGAGAAGGACAGACGATCCTGGAAATCAAGGTGCAGGGAGCCATGCCGCTGTGGCTGACGGAGATACTGTCCACAGGAAAAATCATGAAAGGCAGCTTCTCCAAATACGGTGAAGCATACCGACAGCAGTTATTGAAAGCAAAAGCAAGCTGAGAGAAGGAGAGACCAATATGTTTGATTCCATTTACAGTTCAATAGTTACACCTGCGCAGTTCTTCATAATGACCGGCGCAGCACTTGTGACCGGATTCCTGTACTCCTGGATTATGAGTTTCAGGATCCGTTCGACAAAACGGTTCTTCATAGTCACCGCTTTGATTCCGTTCGTGGTGGCAGCCGTCATCACCTTTGTCAACGGCAACATTGGTGCAGGAGTTGCAATAGGCGGAGCCTTCAGCCTCATCCGCTTCCGCTCTGCCCAAGGCAGCGCGGACGAGATTGCCGCAATCCTTGTGGCAATGGGTGCCGGTATTGCGTTCGGAATGGGCTATATCGGCTATGGTGTCGTAATCCTGCTTGTCCTTGCATCACTGTTCATTCTTCTCAGCTATCTGACACTGTTCGAGCACAAGGGGCTTGCTGCCGACCAGTTGCTGAGGATCACGATTCCGGAATCCCTGGAGTACAACGGCACGTTTGACGAGATTTTCGACCACTATCTGAAGAAAGTCGAGAACGACGGCGTCAAGACAACCGGCATGGGCAGTATGTTCCGGCTTTCATATAAAGTCCGGCTCAAGAATCCTGCAGAGGAGAAATCCTTCATCGATGAGCTGAGGACAAAGAACGGTAATCTGGAGATTTCACTTCTGCCGTATGCAGAAGCCCAGAACCAGCTGTAATATAATCAGGAGGAAACCTACATGAAGATAAAAAGAACAATAATCACGATCAGCCTGCTGCTTGCTGCCGTATTCACTCTGAGTGCAAACGGAAGCAGTGAGAGTGCCTCCACAGGTACATCCACAGGCTCTGCGGCTTCAGGCACGGCAGCAGAGCAGAACCTCGCAAACGCACTGATGAGTGCGGACGACCTTTTCAGCAACAGGGATCTCAGGCAGAGCGCAGACCTTACAGATGCCACATACATCACCGTAGAGAGCGGCAAGGACATTACCATCACCACTGCCGGCGTATATGTGGTCAGCGGAAGTGCCGACAACATGAGCATAATCGTGGAAGCTACAAGTGAAGACAAGGTCCAGATCGTACTGGATGGCGTGACCATTTCCAACAAGGATTTCCCCTGCATCTACGTGAAGCAGGCGGACAAGGTTTTCGTCACTACAACCGATTCGGTCAACACGCTCACCGACACTGGAACCTTCAGTGCAGACGGAAGCACGAACACCGACGCCGTCATCTTCTCCAAAGACGATCTCACCCTCAACGGCATCGGAACACTCTACATCAGCTCCAGCGACAACGGAATCTCCTGCAAGGATGATCTCTGCATCACGGGAGGAACAATATCGATCAGCTGCAAGTCCGATGCCCTTGAGGCAGGCGATTCCATAAGGATTGCCGACGGAGATATTTCCATATCATCCAAGAAGGACGGCCTTCATGCCGAGGACGATGATGACGATACCACGGGATTCATCTACATCTGCGGAGGCAGCCTGAACAGTTCTGCTTCGGATGACGGAATCCATGCCATCACGACGGTACAGATCGATGACGGAAACATCACTGTATCCGCAAGGGAGGGCATAGAGGCCACATATGTGCAGATCAACGGAGGAACAA
>JAJBWA010000146.1:0-10297 GCA_031935845.1 bacterium
TACCCGGAGCTGGAGTTCGCAGTGGTGGTCTTTGATGTGAACGACCTCAAGCTGATCAACGACACCAAGGGCCATCAGGCAGGAGACCAGCATCTGAAGGAAGCGGCTCATGTAATCAAGGAAACATTCGCAGACAGTCCCGTGTTCCGTGTCGGAGGCGACGAGTTTGTCGTGATTGCGAGAGGCACCGACTACAAGCGTCTGGACGAACTGGTGGAGAAGGTGAAGCTCCACAATTACTCGACGCTGCGCTACGGCGGCGTGACCATAGCCTGCGGCGTGGCTAAGTTCAGGAACGATCCCAGCGTGGCTCAGGTGTTCAGGCGTGCCGACAAGAACATGTACGATGACAAGGCGAGTCTCAAGCTTTATCTGAAGAACAATCAGTCGAACAGCTGATGGTATCCGACGGTCTGCATATCCTCAAGCTGTCCGCTTGTGAACATCTCCATGAATGCATCCAGCAAGACCGGGTCGAACTGTGTTCCGCGGCCCTTTATGAGCTCGTTCTTTATCACTGACGGCTTGAGGCCCTTGCGGTAGACTCTGTCCGAGCTCATGGCGTCATAGGAGTCCGCAATGGTGACGATGCGGGCATGGAACGGAATCTCCTCGCCCTTGAGGCCTTTGGGATAGCCTTTTCCGTCATAACGCTCATGATGGAATTCCGCTACGGCGGCAGCCCCTTCCAATGCACTTGCCTCGGAAAGGATCTTGGCACCTATCGTGGTGTGGGATTTGATTGTCTCGAACTGCTCGTCTGAAAGGCGGCCGGGGAAGTTCAGCACCGCATCGGGAATTCCTATCTTGCCTATGTCGTGAAGCATCGCCTCCCGCCTGAGGACTGTGATTTCGTCTTCAGGCATTCCGATCTTCCTTGCCAGACCTGCGGAATAGGAGGCCACGCGGAAAGAGTGGCCGTTGGTGTATTCGTCCTTGGCATCGATTGCCACGGCCAGCATGTTCACCATCTCGTCGTTCATCAGCTCAAGGCGCTGTGCACGTTCCACGGCAATTGAGGTCTGCTTCTCGACTTCTTCGTTGAGTCTGACCGTGTATTCCATCTCCTTCAGCGCCATGCGGTGATAGTCGATCATGGCTACGATCGTGACTCCTGAGACGGCAAGGAATACGATGGGGTAGCGTGTCATGGTGATTTCGGAGTAGTAGCGTGCCATCTTATCCCGCAGGGGAGTGTAGAACAGTATGATGCAGAGAATCTCATAGTAGGCGGACGTGATGATTCCCAGCTTGACGCTGAGGAAGTAGCTGACGCCTATGGGCATCAGCATTGCCCAGATTACGGAGAATCCGTTCATTGAGCCGCTTACCGCGTAATACGTGAATGTGACAAGACATGTGAATATGGCGGCGAACTCCGATACCTTGCGGCACTTGAATATTCCGGAAGAGACTGCGGAAACTGCACCGGCAAGTATGAACAGGACGGATGTGACGACAATGGGTATGCTCTTGCGCTGGACGATGTTGATGGTGAGCATAACTATCCCGAGCACGACGCTCAGAAGGCTTACTGCCGTGATTGCCTTCAGATTGGATTTGAGTTTCTGCTCGTCATAGATGGATCTTCCGAGATCCTGCCAAAGTTCCTTCAGCTTCCCTAACACATATCCTCCACATTGCCCGATGATAATTCTATCAGCCGTATGGGGTTTTTTCAATTCGAAAGAGGACTGAGTATGTCTGATATCAGCGCCCAGCGCGCACACTGCTGGGGGTCGGCATCCGGGTAGAAATAGTAGAGCTTGTCGTCATGGTACAGCTCGAACTCCTCGCCGCATGAGAACGGGATGGCCTGCAGGTCGCTTCGGTTTATGGTGAAGTCTTCGTTCTCCGACACATATCTGAAGCTGTCCTTTGTCATGAAGCATTCTCCGCTTTCCTTTTTCGGCTTGCCCTTGAAGTCGAATATCTTGGTGTGGACCTTTGCGTTGAGATTCAGGCTGTCGAGCTCGGCCTTTTCCATAGCGATGATCCTGTCGTAGTATCCGGGGATGGAGCCGACGGAATCCTCAAACAGATAATGGTTGTTGAGGGAGTGCCTTGCGCCGCATTTAGTACAGGCCAGGTCGTTGCCTTCGCCCTTTGTCGTGTACAGGCTTCCGCAGTCGGCGCATCTGTACAGTACGTTCTCAAGTCCCTTTGCCTTGTTCCCTTGCGGGAAGACCGTCTTCTGGTTCTCGGAGGCGTTGTTGTAAAGCGTGTCCTTGATGATGGTGTCCAGTTCTTCCGGTGAGATCGTTTCAAGCTCGTCCTTTTTCAGGACCTTCTCAACGGTGACGTCGATGTCGGAGAGGAAGCGCTTCTTCCTCCACTTGGGGTTTGCAAAATAGGCGCCGGTAATCTTCACCAGAACGATATCTGCATTGAGCTTTTTGTAGAATGCGCCGCCGGGGATGAGGAAGTTGGTCCTTCCGTCCGGAGAAAGCCTGCCTTCCGGGAAGATCACCACGGGGTAGCCCTTGACTATCATTCTTGCCATCCCGATCACGGACTTCATGTCCGGAGTGAACAGTCTTTTTGGAATCATGCCGCCTTCCGGGCCCAGCTTCTTCATGATGGAGTAGTGGAAGTAGAAGGCGTTCATCACCATGGCGGGATTGCGCGGATGGTTCAGCTGGTTCACGTACAGGAAGTCATAGAAGCTCTCGTGGTGCACCAGCATGATGTACGGGGCTTCGGCCTTCTGCAACAGGCTGTCATGGATATGAACCTTCTGGCGCTTTCCGTGCAGGAGCCTCATGGTGAAGAGCATCAGGCTCTGGGCAGGTGAATCCGGGGTGCCGCTGGTTCCCTTGAGGAAGTACTTTTTGATGAAGAACCAGATAAGCAGGAACAGCAGAGCGGCCAGAACCACGATTATCAGTATCAGCAGCCATATGGGGAGCGAGTTGGACATGAATGCCTTTCCTGCGGCACCCATGAGGTTGCTGGTTACTATTGACGGGATGACGCCTGTAGCCACCGTGAGGATGTACTTGCGGTACGGCAGCTTGGTGCCGCTTCCGTAGTAGCAGATGGCTCCGAACGGAATCAGCGGCATGAAGAACAGCAGGTAGATCAGGAACACGGTGTTCCTGTCACGCATGTTGGCGGATATGCGGTCGATCTTCTTTATGTTCTTCTCATACGATCCGCTGATGACGTGGAACACTCTCACAAGCACGAATATGATCGTGGCGCCAAGACATACTCCGAAATCGCACAGCGCCAGGGCAATGGGGAAAGGGTAGCTTAGTCCGCTTGATATCTGTATGAATTCGGCGGGGATGAACACAACCAGCATCTGAAGGGCTTCAACCAGGGAGACTGCCAGGAATCCTTTCCATCCTCTTTCCCTGAGAAGTTCCGATGCACCGGCAACGTCGTTCGCAGACTGCAGACGGATGAACGGAATCATGATGTCTATCAGGAAGAAAGAGAATAGTGCTATGACCGCAATCACTATCAGTGCCACGGCCACCGGACCGAACTGTCTGGTGTTCTCCGGCTTGAGCTCTGCGCTGTTGTCGGTTGTGTTTCCCATCCCGTTCATCATAATGCTCGGGCTTGATTTAGACAACCGTTTGATTTTTGTCACATAAAGCAGATCTTTCGCTGATCAGAGAGAAGTGATGCACCTGTATGAGATGTAGGTGCTGTTGTTCTTTCCCGGTGTCCTTATGACTTCATAGCGGGTGGGGAACGCCTCGAGCAGCGTGGAAAGCTTCGAGAATCCGTAAGTCCTGGTGTCGAAGTCCGGCTTGGCCCTCTTGATGTATGAGCCTGCGGCACTGACATCGGCATAGCCGTCATTGTCCTGATATGTGTCATAGGCCTTCACTATGAGGCTGTGGACATCCTTGGGAACCTTGGGCTTCTTGCTCTGGGCGGGTTTCTTGTCTGCTTCCTTTTTCGTGGTTTTGTGCTCCGGCTTCTCGGATGTTTCCTGAGGCTCCATCGCGTCCTCTGTGGTAAGGTTCTCCAGGAACAGGAAATCGTCGCAGGCGTTGCGGAAGGACTCGGGTGTGGTGAGCACTCCGATTCCTATGATGTTGGCACCTGATTCATGAAGCCTGATGGCCAGCGGGGTGAAGTCGCTGTCGCTGGATACGATGACGAAGCTGTCGAACGCGTTGGAAGACAGAAGGTCCATTGCGTCTATGACCAGCGCCATGTCGGTTGCGTTCTTGCCCGAGACATAGTCGAACTGCTGCTCGGCCTTGATTCCAAGGCGCTTGAGCTCGTTCTCCCATTTGTTCAGGTTGCGCTTCTTCCAGTTTCCGTATGCACGCTTCACCACTATCCGTCCGTGTGTGGAGACTTCCGTCATTATAGCGTCCAGCTTCTGAAGCTGCGTGTTGTCCGCGTCTATGAGTATTGCAATCTTGTCTGAATCGTTCATGCGTGCAGTATATGAGATTATTTCAGGCTTTGCAAAGCCTTGCTCCCGGAGATGCGCATGATGTGCATCATCTGGCGCAGCATCTTGCGGTCCTCCTCGGAGATTCCGGAAAGCGTCTGCTTGAGCTTGGGCAGGTTCTTGACCAGACCCTTCATGATGTCCTTTGTCTTCTCCGCACCTGACGCCTCGATGACTTCGAAAGTCGTCTTTACCAGAAGCTCCTTCTGCTCAAGCGTACACTCCGACATGAACTCGTGAAGCGTTCCGTCAAGGAACCGGCTTGAGAATGTGGTTTCCTCCGAGCGTACGAACGATGTTCCCAGCACATGCCAGTAGAACGGATTGTGCTGCATGAGGCTCACGTTGTCGCTCTTCACTACCTCCGGGCTGATCGAGTTGCCCAGCAGCATTCCTATCACCGAAGATTCCGGCACGTACGAGTGTATCCTGTCCTGTATGCTTTTCCATCCGTCCGAATCCAGTATCTCATCGGAAAGTCCGGGTCCGTCAAAGCTGTAGACGGCCGTTATCTTATCGGGTCTGCTGCAGCAGGCCGATGCGTACATGGCCAGGTTTCCGCCCTTGCTGTGACCGCAGACGTAGACTTTGCCGTAGTTTCCGTCCAGTACGGTCTCCAGAAAGCGTACTGCGTCGGCCTGGGCGGGGATGGGGCTCTTGTATGCCATGTCGAAGTCTTCCTTCCATCCCGTTACGGTGGCATCGGTGCCCCGGAATGCCACTATGGCAGTGTTTTTTCCATCTTCAGTGATGCTGAACACCGCTGCGGCAAACTGCTTGGCATTTTCCGGCTCGAAGTTGGATTCAAAGAAATCCAGCCTTGTTCCTTCGAACCGTCTGCATCCCTCCAGCATCATCCAGAGGTCGTAGCGGGGCTTGAATACGTAGCTTGCCTTCTTGGGAAGCGGCTTGGGGTAGACTGCATGCGCAATTGATGCCAGCACTGGACCTTTGCCGTCAAGGGCTGCCTTGGGGTTGCCCTTGGCCCAGTTCTCTATCGGGGCATACACAAACTCTGCAAATAGCAGGAAATCGACTTCGTTGAGGCCTGCCAGACTGAACGGGAGATCTCCTCTCCATGAAACATAATCCAATGCGTTGGTCATGCTACCAAGATAGTTGCAAAGGAGGGTGGAGTCAATTGCAATGGGCAGATACTGCAGTTGCTCCAGCTGCCGTTGTCCATCCGTCTTGAAGAAAGCTAAATATCGATAGTAAAATGAAAACGGCATTGTCGGACCGTATCCTGCGGCCCGGGTGGAGGAAGAATATGAAAAAGAAGCTTTTTGCCGTTCTCCTGGCAGTACTGCTGGTGAGTACTTGTCTTTTCGCGCAGTCTGTATATGAAGTAAAGCATGAAGAGCCTTCCGCTCTTCCGGAAGCCGGAGCCGTAGTCAACGGTTTCAAGGTTGTGGAAGTCAGGGACTTCGACATGCTGGGTGCAAAGATCTATCAGTTCGAGCACATCAAGACAAAAGCCACAGTGCTCTATATCGCCAATGAAGACACGAACAGATTCTTCGACATCGCCTTCAGGACACCTGCCGAGGAGGACACGGGAGTGCCGCATGTGTTCGAGCATTCCACGCTGAGCGGATCGGAGAAGTACCCGTCGAAGGAACTGAGCTTCAACCTCCGGTATCAGACGTACAACACCTACATGAACGCTACCACGTATCCCACATTCACCATCTATCCGGTGGGCTCGCTTTCGGAGGACCAGCTGCTTGCACTTGCCGACTTCTATACCGATTCCGTCCTTCACCCCATGGTGCTCGAGGACAAGTCGATCTTCGATACTGAAGCCTGGCGCTATGTACTCAAGAATCCGGATGACGACCTGACCATAGCAGGAACCGTATACAGTGAGATGCGCGGTGCATACAACAGGAAAATCAAGGCGGAAAGGAACTTCCTCGGCGTACTGTTCCTCGGCAGCCGTGCCGGCAACGAATACGGCGGAAATCCGGACAGGATTCCCGACCTCCAGTGGGACGACCTCAAGGTCTACCACGCCAAGTATTATCATCCGTCCAACACACTCTCCATAATCTATGGAAAGCTGGAAAGGTGGAGCGAATTCCTTGGGCTTCTGGATTCCTATTTCTCCGCCTATGACTACATGGAAATGGACCTCAGGGATTACGGCTACCTGCCCAGAAACGGTTCGGTTACGTCAGAATTCGATTACCCTGCAGAAGCAGGAAGCGACACCACTTATGCCGCCACGGTGAAGTACGGATTCATCTGCGGTGATGCCGACATCGAAACAATGAACGTTGTCAGCGCCATCTGCGACCTTGCACAGGACGGAAGCTCGGTCCTTATGGAGAACCTGTATGATGCCATGCCCTACGGAAACTTCACCTGCAGCAAGGACTTCTCCGGACCGGAACTCGTCATCGAGTTCACGGCCGACAACGTAAGGCCGGAGGATGACGCACTGTTCAGGTCCATAGTTGATTCTTCCATGGCACAGATTGCCGCCGAAGGATTCGATCCGGAAGCCGTAGACACATTTGCCGCATCGGAGATGATCGACGCCCTGCTCATCGGGGACCGGACGGACAAAGGCGTGTCGGTCATGAGCAACATCACCAATTACTGGGCCGGAACCGGAGAGCTCTATGGTTTTCTGGATTACCTTGACTCAAGCAGCAGCTACAGATCTTGGAACGAAGACGGCACATTCAAGGACGTGATCACGCGTTATGTGGTCTACAATCCCTGCTGGGCTCTGGTCACCACAAAGTCCGTTGCAGGCCTTCAGGAAGAGAAGGACGCTGCCCTGGCATCCCGCCTGGCGGAAATAAAGGCATCGATGTCATCTGAAGAGATTGAAGCCATCGTGGCTGCCACGAACAATCCTCTGGAGCCGAATCCCGATACAGCCGCAATGGTGAGGAAGCTTCAGGTCGTAGGCGTCGAAAGCCTCCCGGAGGAGTACCGCACCTATGATATAGAGGACACCACCGGAGCCGACGGAATCCGCCGCCTCTGGGCAAAGACGGATGTCACGGATGTCGGCTATGCCGGAATAATGCTTGATGCAAGCGGCCTCAGGCAGGATCAGATCCACTACTTCAAGCTGTGGACTTCACTGATCGGCGAACTCGATACCACAAGCCATACACGGGCGGAGCTTTCCAACCTGAGAAGCAGATACCATTACGACGGCGCCGTGAAGATTTCCGTCCTGGAAGACAAGGTCTCAGGTGAGATGACTCCCAGGCTGAGATTCAGCTTCACCGCCTTGGACGAGGACATGTCACGTGCATTCGACCTCATGCACGAACTGCTGTTCGACAACATCTATGATGCGGACAGAATCCGGGACAAGGTCTCGAACATCAGGATAGCGCTCAGGCAGTCCCTCAGCAGGGCAGACCAGATCCTTCCGCTTTACCGTGCGTTTTCCACAGCGGAGGAATCCAACGCATATTGGAACTATGCCAGCTACATCGACTACTATTACTTCATCGAATCGATTTCTGAACTTCTTGAGACGGAGCCTGAGACCGTCGTGTCCGCACTGAAGGAGATTGCCGACTACTTCAACAACTCGACCAACGGGATCATACTGTTTGCCGGAAACAGGGAAAGCCGTGACAACTTCATGAAGATTGCCGATGCATTCATGGCTTCGCTGGAAAACAGACCCATCGTCAGGCAGGAATATGACCTCAATGTCGCCGACAGCAGCGAGGCGATCATCCTGGAGAACAACATAAACTACAACGTGATATTTGCTCCGAGCAGTGTCCTCGGCTATGAAAGGGCCTCCGGTGACATGACGGCTCTCTCCGCAATTGTCCAGGACATGTACCTGATGCCTGAACTGCGCGACAGGCGTGGCGCCTACGGGGCTTACATCTATGTGGAGGATGAAGGAATCTACTCATACACCTACAGGGATCCCAACATAGCCGACTCATATGCGGTATATGACGGACTTGCCGATTTCATGGAGAACATACGGATCGACCAGGAAACCCTGAACGGATACATCCTTGCAACCTATTCAAGGCTTGCAATCGGTTCCGGCGAGCTTTCCGGCGCCTCGGACGCCCTGGCAAACGCCGTCCGCCATGAAGACCAGACTGTGGTGCTGGACAAGATGAGGAGCCTGAAGACCATGAAGGCCGAATCCTTTGCACAGACGTACGGCCCGCTTTTCAGGAAACTTGTCGACAACTACCGTTACTACACCACCGGCAATGCTTCAGCCATCAGCAAGGTTGCAGACTCCTTCAGCACCGTGCTAGATCCGTTCGGCGGGCGATAGAAGTGCGCTTTGATGATGAAGGCTGCCCGCGGGCAGCCTTCTGTTTTCAAATATCTTTTTCAATCAACGCTCAGTTGCTTCCGTAGTTCTGCAGAAGCACATACACCACTTCCGGATAATGGCATAGAGCAAGGTACTTGAGGTTTTCCATTGCCGATGCAACAAGCGTAACCAGTGGTGCGGAGATATTGTAGTTCGAATAGAGGGCGCAGGTAAGCGTGCAGGCATTCTCAAGTTTATCCGGATCGAAATCGATCTTGTTGTCCGTGAGGATCTTCGATACGAACGGATAGAATTCGCCTTCCGTCGAGATCAGTGAGATTATTTCCAGGACGCTCTTCTCCTTCAGCTGATCCACCACAAGCCACAATCCCTGCTTGCTGTTCTTCATGAGGATTTCAAGAAGATAGGTCAGACGCTCCTGAACGGTATCATAGAATGCCTGCCGGCTTCTGAAACTTGCCGCATCCTTGAGAGGAGTCTTTCCATTCTCCAGCAGGATGTCCATCAGATATTCAATGAACTTTTCGGGTGTCGGGTACTTGTCTGCATCCGGACTGAACGGCATGCTCTGTTCATCCCCGGTGATGGGCTTGAGATACTCATTCATCCTTGCAGGAATCGTACTTACCACCACGGATGTTCCCGGTCGTGCAAGACCCCAGGCGTCTGATGAGGAAGGCAATGCAGCAAACAGATCGGAATCGACTACGAAGTTGTGTAGGCACTTGTACTCCTGTACATATTCCTTATCAATCGACATGGATGCCTCGATGGCATATGCATAAAGGTCTTTCTGATCGACTTTGATTTCCTTCTTCTCGATTATCTTGCATGTCAGGCAGTCGGCCAGGCCTCCGCCTCTGGAATATCCGCCGATCCAGATCTTGAGCTGTTTGCCGGCATAGTTCTTGTCGATGTATTCCTTGAGTTTCCCGTACAGCCATTCCGAAGTTTCGTCAAATCCCTCGTGGTCGCAGCGTTTGCCTTCTTCTTTTTCTCCGATGGTGAAATTGCTCGCCCACTCCATGCCGTATCCGCACCAGGTGATGATGACGGCCACTAGATCAGTGCCGTCTATGGTCCTGTGTGCGAAGAAATAGGAACACCTGTTGATTCCGTCGTCTTCCTTGTTTTCATGTATCTCCGGGGTGTCGAATCCCATTGTACTGAAGGCATCGCCGATTGTGCTGCACCTGCACATCGACAGGGAAAGAAGCGCCAGATCCTTGTTGAATGCGGAAGAGTCTTCGCGGAAGTAATCCGACTTGTAGGTATTGTGTGCGGTGAAAGTCGTACCTTTCATCTCCACCGGATACTCGGTATCGAAGTTGATCACATCCGCCGCCGGTTTCGGATCCTGCCTGCATGCACAAAGAAGCATGGTGCAGGCAAGGATTATGAGGAGTGCTTTGGTAAAGAATGTTTTTTTCATTTTCATCTCCCTTTGCGTTACGTAGAAGGATAACAGAGATTTGAGTGGAGCGAAACTTTTTATTGCTACTGGGGGCTACCGGAACTACGTGGGCTACTTCAGCTACGGGGGCTACTTCAGTCAACTTCAGCTAGCGGCGGCTATCGGAGGTTGA
>JAJBWA010000147.1:0-2950 GCA_031935845.1 bacterium
ACCCGTCTTTGCGTCCTTTGAGAAACTGAGAGCCGGCATGTTGTCGAATATTGCTGAGATGGTCTGCTTCAGCTCGGCAATCCTGCTGGTCTCGGCGAGTTCATGCCTGAGTTCCTCCTTCTCGTCCGAGATGACCACAGCTCGGAGCAGACATGTACCCATCAGATAGGCGACGGCATAGAGCGGATAGTACGGATACCAGATCTGGGCAATCAGGAACAATGCCATGATGAAGCTGAAGGCCGCAAGCGTGCGGTATCGCATCCTTTTTTCCGCAGGAGCGTTTTTCCTCATGATGTATGTGAGTGAATAGACGGACATGAGTATCAGAAGCAGAATCTGGCTCGTCAGGAGGATGTACCTTGCTCCAAGGGCCCTGTAGACGCACTTGGAATCAACCGTGAAGAGGATGGGATGGAAGATGTTCACAACAACCAGTGTCGCGACGACTACAAGGAATACACGCCCCGAATATAGGATGAAGCGGCTGAAGGCGTTGTCTTCGTCCAGATAAGTGACCACATACTGTGTCAGGCAAAGCAAGCCCAGGGCCATGGATATGAAATAGACCGATGTATCGGCGAAAAGCAGGGTCGCAATCTTGAGCTTCTCTACGAATCCCCAGCATATGTCGCAGGCATAGTAGAAGAAGATGGCATAGAGAAGCTTCCTGTATGCCCTCCATGACGGCAGGCTGAAGGATTTATTCCTGTTCAGGATTATATCAAGGTTCTCTATGACAAGAACCATGGCGGCAAGCATGCCTATCGCAGAATAGTACATATCACTGTTTCCTCTTACGATTATTACCCAGTTTAGTAAAGTACTATATCATCATCCGGAAATCAACTAAAAAACTTAGGGTCTTCCATGACGGAAGACCCCGGTTCCCTGAAACCCGATCACATCATTATCTCTCCGTCCTTCGAAACCCTGTTGAACAGGATGAGTGAGATGATGGTGAACACTGAAACGACCGTTGCAAGGGCACATGCACGTCCGTCCGTTGCGTTGGCAACCGCCTTGTAGACTGCAATGTTCAGCGTCTGTGTCTTGAACGAGTACAGGAGCATCGATGACGAAAGCTCGGTTATCAGCGTGACCCAGCTCATGATGGCTCCGGCAAAGATTCCGTTGAACATCATCGGGATGGTGATCTTGACCAGGGTCTTGAACTTGCTGGCTCCGAGTGATTCGGCCGCTTCATCAATCGACAGCGGTATCTGCGACAGTATTGCGACAGATGACCTGATGGTGTACGGGATTCTTCTGACACACATTGCAATGACCATTATCGCCGCCGTTCCTACCAAGGGCAGATATCTGTTGTTGAAGGCAAGGATCATTGAGATACCTACGACGGCACCGGGAATGACATACGGAACCATCGAAAGGGTATCAATCGTGGCGTTCAGGACGTTTCTGCGTCTGACTGTCAGATAGGAAATCAGGATGGCAATGATGATGATCAGGATCAGTGCCATGCCGCATATGCGGATGGTGTTCCAGATCGTATTGCCCATGCGGCTGAACACATGCTGGTAGCTCTGCAGCGAGAAGCCTTCCTGGAAGACCTCGCCGCTGGGGTTGGTCTTGCGGAATGACAGGTAGACGAGATAGAGCTGCGGGGCAAGTGCCACTGTGACGAGTCCGTATCCGAACAGATGGATGAAGAAGCTTCCGAGCGGCTTTGCCTTCTTGCGGACCACATGGCTCATTGCGCTCATGGTGAAGCTGTTCTTCTTGGTAAGGTATCT
The DNA here is from genome assembly GCA_031935845.1 of bacterium. Taxonomy (GTDB): domain Bacteria; phylum Spirochaetota; class Spirochaetia; order Sphaerochaetales; family Sphaerochaetaceae; genus UBA9732. The sequence continues at coordinate 1,758 of JAJBWA010000147.1, forward strand.
CTGCACCAGGAAGAACGTCAGCGTGATGAGGATTGCGATGACCGATATGGCCGCGGCGAAATTGTGGTTGGTTCCCACCTCACCTACGTATTCGTTGTATATGATGACGGGGAACGTGGTATAGCCCTCTCCTATCATCAGCGGCGTTCCGAAGTCGGCAATGGCTCTCATGAACACCATCAGCGTAGCTGCCAGGATGGACGGCATGCAGAGTGGGATGACTACCTTGAAGAATCGCTTGACTCCGGTGACTCCCATGTTGGCGGATGCCTCCAGAAGCGATTTGTCAACGTTCTTCATGGCACCGGATACATACATGAACACAAGCGGGAAGAGTTTCAACGACAATACCAGAAGTATTCCGTTGAATCCGTATATGCTCGGGATGGTGATTCCGAAAGCCGACTTGAAGAACTTGGTGATGACACCGGCTCTCCCCAGCAGGTTGACCCATGCGTATGCTCCGATGAACGGGGCGGACATGGACGACAGGATTATGAGCATCTGGAGGAACTTGCGTCCCCTGATCTCATACATGTTGTACAGGTATGCCAGGGGCACTCCCAGTATCAGCGAGATGGCACATGTGCACAGGGCCACCTTGAAGCTGTTGGTCAGCGTCCTGAAGTAATATGGCTGGCTGAAGAACTTCACAAAGTGCTTGAACGTCAGCTTGCCTGAATTGTCATCCAGAACCGACTGACTGACTATCTTGAGCAGCGGATAGACCATGAACAAGAGGTACAGAAGCAGCATCACGATGCTGGCTATGACCCAGAAATCAAATTTTCTCTTCTTCATCTGTGCCTCACTTGACCAATGACTTCTCTCCGTCTTCCGTAAAGACGTTGATCTTCTCGGCCTTGACCGTCATGTTGACCTCGGTTCCGTTCTCGATTATGTCGTCGATCTGCGACTCCTGGATGATTTCGGCCCTGTTGCCGTCCGGGAACTCGATCACATAGTGTGTGTTCAGTCCGAGGAAGGTGCTGTAGAGTACCTTGCCGACAAGGCTTCCGCCTTCGGACTTGGAATTGATGACCAGTTCCTCGGGTCTGACGGAGACAACCACCTTCTGCTTGTCCTTGACTCCGGTGAGGTTGGGCATGCTGACGGTGTAGCCGTTCTTGAACACAATGGCCTTTTCCTTGCCGGAAACGCGGACCTCGGCTTCCCTCATGTTGGTGCGGCCG
>JAJBWA010000148.1:0-15013 GCA_031935845.1 bacterium
ACTTCCTGCATTGCATCGTTGGGCTCTGTGTAGCCTTTCTCGATTGCCATGACGCAGAGCTTGGTGCACATCTCCTTGAACTGCTCGTTCTTGGCGACGAAGTCTGTCTCACATGTGACCTCGATCATGACGGCCTTCTTCTCTGCCACGACGAAAGTGACTCTTCCGTTGTCGGTGGCGCGGTCGACTCTCTTCTCGACTGCTGCGAGACCGACCTTCTTGAGTTACTCCTCAGCCTTGTCGAAATCGCCGTCTGACTCCTGGAGAGCCTTCTTGCAGTCCATGATGCCAGCGTGTGTGATTTCGCGCAGGGCCTTGATCATATCCATTGTGACTGTTGCCATGTTGTTACTCCTTGTCCTCTTCGGCCTCTTCCTCGGCCTCAGCCTCGGCATCCTTGTCCTCTACGGCCTGGGCCTCGAGGGCAGCTGTCTCTTCCTCGGTTGCGGGGAGGGACTCGATGATCTGGATTCCGGTCTCGGTATCTGCATCGCAGACTGCGTTTGCGATGATCTCGACGAACAGGCTGATGGCCCTGATTGCATCATCGTTGCCCGGGATGGGGTAGGTGATGTCGGTGGGATCACAGTTGGTGTCGACGACTGCGACGACGGGGATTCCGAGTCTCTTTGCTTCTGCGACTGCAAGGGCTTCCTTGCGGGTGTCGATGATGAAGATGATTCCGGGAAGCTCGGTCATGTCCTTGATACCGCCGAGGTTCTTGTCGAGCTTTGCCTTCTGCTTGGTGAGAAGGGCAACTTCCTTCTTTGTGAGTGAGTCGAATGTTCCGTCAACGGACATCTTCTCGATCTTCTTGAGGGTTGCGATTGATTTCTTGATTGTTGCGAAGTTGGTGAGCATACCGCCGAGCCAGCGGTTGTTGACGTAAGGCATGCCGCAACGCTTTGCCTCAGTCTCGATTGCCTGCTGAGCCTGCTTCTTGGTTCCTACGAACAGAACCGGCTTGTCCTGCTTGACGACGGCACGGACTGCCTCGTAAGCCTCGACGATGCAGGCAGATGTCTTCTGCAGGTCGATGATGTGGCTTCCATTTCTCTCTGAGAAAATGAAACTGGCCATCTTGGGATTCCATCTCTTTGTCTGATGACCGAAATGAACGCCTGCCTCAAGCAGACTCTTCATTGTTACTACTGCCATTTCTGACTCCTAACATTGTGACGGATTATTCTTTGTCATCCGTCCCCAGCACTTTTTCTCACTGCGTCCTAAGGACCAGCGGAGATTCTGCGCATACGCACAGTGGTTCCAATATTATAGAAAGCGAGCCTTTTGTTCAAGTGGTGGACAGGATTTGCATGGCGTGGTAAAAATGATTTGCCATGGGCATACTTCAGGTTCAGAACATCGATTTGTCCTTCGGGGACAGAACTCTTCTATCAGGCGTCTCGCTGACATTGGGTGAGCATGCCCGCGCGGCTCTAGCCGGCGGCAACGGAGAAGGCAAGTCCACGTTGATGAAGATAATCGCCGGCCTGATGCCCTGCGACGGCGGCATGGTCACCAAGACAAAAGGCATGCGTATCTCCTATCTCCCGCAGAGCGATATTGTGCTGAAGGGGAACACCGTCTTTGAGGAGATAGAGAAGGGATTCGAGCGGTTTCAGGAAAACCTGGAGCGCCAGCATGAGATAGAGCATCTTCTTGTCACCGGGCATTCCGACGAGCTTCTGATCGAGCTCAACGAACTTCAGGAACAGCTTCTGGATTCCTCTTACTATGACCGCGAGCAGCAGATCTATGCCGTGGCAAAAGGTCTGGGGTTCACTGCTTCCGACATGAAGCGCCCGTGCAACGAGTTTTCCGGCGGTTACCAGATGCGCATTGCCCTTGCAAAGGTGCTTTGTGAGAGCCCGGACCTGATGATGCTGGACGAGCCTACCAACTATCTGGATATCGAGGCCCGCCTCTGGCTTGAGAGCTTCATAAAGAAATACAAAGGCTCAGTGTTCCTCGTGTGCCATGACAAGGGTTTTCTCGATGACACGGTCAACGAGGTCTACGAGCTGTTCAATGCAAAGCTCACGCGCTACAGCGGCAACTACACCTTCTACGAGAACCAGCGCAGGCTGGAGATAGAACAGCTTGAGGCTGCCTACAAGCGCCAGCAGGCCGAAATAGAGCGCACGGAGCAGTTCATAGAGCGCTTCAGGTACAAGGCCACCAAGAGCAAGCAGGTCCAGAGCCGCATAAAGATGCTCGACCGCATAGAGCCCGTGGTCGTGCCTTCACATCTCAAGACGCTTCATTTCTCGTTCCCGGAACCGCCCCACAGTCCCAATGACATGGTGGTCATAGAGCACATGACAAAGAAGTACGGAAGCCAGGTTGTGTTCAATGACTTCGACATGATCGTGCCCAAGGGACAGAGGCTTGCGGTAACGGGCCACAACGGAATAGGAAAGAGTACGCTACTGAGGATAATAGCCCGGCAGGATTCCGATTTCGAGGGCGTGGCACGTCTGGGAACAGGCGTCAAGGTGGGCTACTATGCCCAGGACACCGCTGATTCACTTGATATGTCGGGCACCGTGTTCGACCAGGTGAGTTCCTACGGTACCGAGGGCGCAATCCGCAATGCACTGGGTTCTTTCCTGTTTTCAGGCGATGACATCCTCAAGAAGGCAAGTGTGCTTTCAGGCGGAGAGAGGTCGCGTCTTGCGCTTCTCAAGATCCTGCTCCAGCCGGCAAGCCTGCTGATCCTGGATGAGCCTACCAACCATCTGGACATCAACTCAAAGGACATGCTCCTGCGTGCCCTCCAGAACTACAAGGGTACGATAATCTTCGTCAGCCACGATGCCTATTTCATCCGTGCCCTGGCAGACCGCATCCTGTATCTCTCGGACGCAGAGCCGGAGTTCTTCAACGGCGACTACGACTATTTCCAGTGGAAGCTGGACGAGAGACTGGGCATAGAGGCCGAGACGCCGAAAGCCGCAAAGACAGGCGGAAATGCTCCGCTCAAGGCTCCCAGGAGCCAGGCCGAGCGTGACAGCGAGTTCAAGGCATCGTTCGACTTCCCGCAGCAGAAGGCTCCGGTCATGGACAGGGCAGAGGCAAACAGGCTGCGCAACAGGCGCAACAAGCTCAAGGGCGAGATCGAAGCTCTGATGAACAGCGTGGATGAGCTCGATGTCCGCATCGCAGAGGTCAATGCGCTGATGAACCTGCATGAGAACTACAGCAACGCCCAGAAGATAGGGGAGCTTGCAAGACAGAAGCAGGAACTCGAGGACCGGAAGAACGACCTTGAGCTTCAGTGGATAGAAAAATCCGACGAGTACGAGCGTGAGTTCAGCTCAGAGTCCATCTGAGGACCGTGATCCTGAAGATCGATGACACGGGGATGCTGCGCTCCATGTCGTCCGGCAGGATCCTTACCTTTATGACGCTTCCTTTCGAATCTCCCTTCATCAGTTCCACGGGCTGTGCTATCAGCACCTCATCCGACATCTCGAGCCTCATGAGCGGGAAATCCTCGGATGAATTCTTCTTCAGCGCCGCCCTCAGGATGGAGAGCTTGGCGTTGTAGTCGAACCCGCTTGCTGAAGGCAGTGTGGCATACCTGAAGTCCTTTCCGATCTGGCTTCTTGAAAGGATCAGCCTTGCGTCGATGAGTCCCCTGACGTCATCGGAAAGGCAGCCGGTCTGTGCGGCATAGGAGAGAAGATCCTCGCGTATTGCATTCCAGTCCTCAGCTGGCCGATCTGCAGATGCCGCAGGAGGAGACTGAAGTACGGGTTCTTCTTCTGAATCCGGAATTCCGGGAATCTGCTCTGATCCTGACGTCACCGGAACCGGCAGATGGGGCATGTCTATGGCATGTGCCAGTTCCTGCTCCCAGCTCTGGTATGTGGAGCGGTCCATGAGGAATACTCCGTCTGCAAGTTCCCGGATTATGTGGTCCTTTATCTGAGGATGCATCTTCATGATCCTGCCTACCTGGTCGTCACACCTGATGACGATACCGTCGTAGACCGACACGCGTCCGAACGACATCTCCCACATGCGCAGCTGTTCGTTGTCGGAGACTCCAAGGTAGTCTTCGATTTCCTTTCTGGTCAGACCCAGTTCCAGAGCCCGGGTGAAGCTGCCTTTGGTCACATTGTATCTGACAAGCCTGTCACAGACGTTGATGTCCGCAAACATGTACAATATGTCGTTTTCCGAGGGTGTTCCGAAGAAAGAGACCTCCATATCCGAATCCATGCCCGGATGTGACTGTGGAGCCGGAGCTTCCCGGACAGACGGATTCAGGAACAGACGCCCTTGTTTCTCCACTATGAATCCGAAGGCCATGAAGTCTTCAAGGACCTGTCCGCAGGCGGGGTCGTCCATGCCGGAGATGACGCTGTAGAGGCTGGTGAAAGCCCGGCTGTCCATGCCGTGCGTACCCATCAGGCCCAGGACTCTGGAGACTGCTTCGGAATCCGCATGCGGAACCGCCTTCATCAGAAGTCCCAGCGGGGAGTTCTTGATCAGGGCAGATGCATTGGAACGTTCCAGGATGAATCTTCCGCCTCCGTTTCTGATTGCGCCGGTCTTCAGCGCAAGACTTCTGATCAGAGTGAACATCCTCAGGGAATCATCCTTTCCGAACTGAGGGAACACTTTCTCCAGTCTGCCTGATTTCATGAAGTGGTGGGTATTGGCTTCCCTGACGGGAACCGATCCGTTCGTCAGTATATTCAGAAACGCAAACAGAACGTTCCTGTCCGCAAACGGCCGGGCCTCTGCCTGTACCGTATCCTTTCCCAGCATAAGGTCCGGATCAAACAGCTCCTCTGCAATGTCCTTCATGACGGGGTTTATCATGTATGTCCGTCCGGAGGAAATCAGAAGCAGCCTGTCCCTGAGCGAGCAGATGCGCGTGACTGCGGCGTGGTAGCTGTCCGTACTGAAGAACCGGCAGACCTGTCTGGCCGATGCCCGGCCTGCAATGAGCAGGAAAGACAGGTACCGTTTCTCATCATCGTCCACCGATGCCTTGATCCGTCTGCGGTTGTCGGGATTGGTCAGGAACGCCAGGATCTTCTGGTTCAGCACGGGTTTGTGGAACGGCGTTGGAATCTTTCCCAGAACCGTGTCGGCAATGAAGAAATAGTATCGTTCGTCAAGAGAGTTGAGATAGGAGAGGAATGTGTCCCTGTCGTCCATCAGACCTCCCGTGTCTCGTACTTATAGCCTTGTTCGACAAGGAATTTCTGCCTGTTGGCGGAGAACTCCTCCTCTACGGTGTACTTGGATATGACGGAGTAGAAGAAACTGCTCCTGCGCTTTGGCCTGAGGATCCTTCCGAGCCTCTGGGCTTCTTCCTGCCTGGACCCGAACGTGCCCGAAATCTGTATGGCAACCGATGCGTCCGGCAGGTCTATGGCAAAGTTGGCCACCTTTGAGACAATTATGACCTTGTCTGTGCCTTCGCGGAATCTTGCATACAGTTCATCACGCTTTGAATTGGAGGTACTTCCGGTGATGATGGGGAAGCCGAAATGCTTCTGGACTTCCTTGAGCTGGTCCAGATACTGGCCGATTATGATCATGCTCTCTCCGGCGTGCTTGGAGAGCAGGGCTTCGATTACACCCATCTTTGCCGGATTCGTACTTGCAAGTCTGTACTTTTCCCGTTTCTGGGCAACGGCGTAGGGAAGTTCCAGAGAAGAAGGAAGGCCCACGCGCATCTCTATGCAGTATGCCTCGGCAATCCAGCCTGCCTGGGACAGGTCCGTCCACGGGATATCGAATCTCTTGGGTCCCACAAGGCTGAACACGTCCTCTTCCCGGCCGTCTTCCCTTATCAGGGTTGCCGTCAGGCCCGCCCTGTACACGGACTGAAGTTCGGCCGTCACCTTGAATACGGGTGCCGGCAGCATGTGGACCTCATCGTAGATCACAAGGCCCCAGTTTCCGTTCTGGACAATCTTCATGTGCCCGAAGTCATCGTCCTTTGAGGATCTGTATGTCAGCACCTGGTATGTGCAGACGGTAATCGGCTTTATCTCTTTCTTCTCGCCGGAATACTCGCCTATGATGTCCGGATCAAGGTCTGTCTTTGCGCGCAGTTCATTGATCCACTGGTGGACGGCAACAACGTTGGGGCAGAGGATAAGTGTACGGGTCTGCAGCCTGGACATGATGCCCATACCCACCACGGTCTTGCCGCTTCCGCAGGGCATCACTATGGTTCCGAAACCGGTTCCCGGGCCCATGTCGCCCAGAATCGATTCCAGCGCCAGCTTCTGGTAGTCCCTCATCTCCACGTTGAGGTTCATGGGTACGCTTTCGGATTTCACCAGCGGGATGCGGTCGTCTACGGGATAGCCGCGGCGGATCAGCTCCAGCTTGGCACTTCCGCGGTCATACCTGCGGATTACAAAGCACTGCGGGTCTTCCGTGCGTGTCAGGACATCGGAAAGGCTCCTGTCCGTCGAGACGGCCTTTGCAATGAAAGGGTCGCTGATTTCAAGGCGGTAGCCGTCATTTTCACCTGGAAGCAGCACAAGCTTGCCGAAACGGGATGAGACATCCTCAATGTAGCGCACCACGTTCTGGGGAATCTGGAAGCGTGACCATCGTTCTAGCCGCTCCAGTATTCCTCCGGCACTCAGGCCTGCGCTTGCGGCATTCCAAAGGGAGATTGCGCTTATGTGGTAGGTATGGACATGCTCCGGTGCCTTTACCAGTTCGCTGAATGCGATTATCTGGTCCCTGCAGCTGTTGGCTGCATCCGAATGCACATCAAGCATCAGTGTCCTGTCGCTCTGGACTATAAGCGGCCTGTCATCCTGCATTTCTGCTCCCCCGTGAAAAGACGTATCCAGTCATTATAGCACGGAACCGGCTGTTTTCGAACACTGAGGGAGAAGAAGTTTGCGTGAATTGCCTTATTCCTGGGCGGCGAATGATGTTTTCTTTACCCTGACTGTGGACACAGGACCCTGTTCATAGAGGCTGACCCTTCTTGTACGGGCTTTTTCTGCAATCGCAAGAGACTCGGTTGCGCGGATCCTGTGGCTTGCCGTCGGGCGTCTGTCGGCATAGATGCGGTAGCGTACGGCGGTATGCTTCTTGATGTATTCGGCCTCGTTGAGGGCCTTGAGGTCTTCGGCGACTATGCGGTCGGGTTTTGTCCTCTGTGCAAAGGCGATTATGGTAATGAGCCAGATGACGGATACTCCGAACAGGAACATGGAAACGTAAGAGGCGACCTGCGAGAGCTGCTCTCCCGCTATGTCGGATGCCGTGGCTATCAGGCACACGGCCGATCCTACCATCAGCGCCACACTCATCATCATGGGGATGAGCCACACGGGGCCGCGCTTTGATGCGGTGAGCCTGATGCAGAAAAGCACGCAGAAGAAGTCAAGTACAACTGTGGCAAGCGGATAGATGTAATCGCCCATTATTCACCTGTGGAAGTATTCCTGCCATTATGATACCATACACGTAAAGATGAGGAAATAGCCATGCCATTCAAAAATGAACTGTCCGATTCAACTCTCACATCAAGGGTCAGGTCCAGGACGGGCGGGGATGTCAGGTCTCCGTATTACAGGGATACGACAGCAATCATCCACAGCTCTCCGTTCAGACGTCTCAAGCACAAGACGCAGGTCTTCTTTGCACCCAGCAACGACCATATCTGCACCAGGATGGAGCATGTGCTGCATGTGGCATCCATTGCAACGGCAATCTGCAGGGCAATGGGTCTGAATGACGAGATGGCCTGGGCCATAGGAATGGGACACGACCTGGGTCACACTCCCTTCGGGCACATCGGCGAGCACATCCTGTCGGACCTCATGGTCAAGAAGGGTTTCCCGCCGTTCGAGCATGAGATCAACGGCCTGCGCGTGGTGGATTTCCTTTCCCATCTGAACCTGACGTATGCAGTCAGGGACGGAATCATCAGTCACTGCGGAGAGCACTTCATCAGGTCCATCTCCCCTGATTTCAGGGTCAAGGATCTTGGCTCAATAACCAAGAAGGCCGGAATCAGGCCTGCCACATGGGAAGGCTGCGTGGTCCGCTTCTCGGATCAGATAGCATATCTGGGAAGGGACTTCGAGGATGCCGCAAGGCTGGGAATCGTCTCAAGGGCCGAAGTCCCCGTTATCTGCACCAAGGTCCTGGGCTCCACGAACGGAGAGATAATCAACACTCTGGTAGAGGACATCATCTCCAATTCCGAGAAGGAAGGATGCATTGCCTTCAGCGAGGATGTCTATGAGGCCGTCAGGGTAATGAAGGACTTCAATTACAAGCACATCTATCTGTCTCCGATGCTTGCAGGCTATGAGAAGTACTTCACCCGTCTGATCAACCTGATCTATGACTACCTGAGCGAGCTTCTGGACAAATACGGTTTCGAGAAGGATCTGTATCTTAAGGAAGGCAACATGCTCAGCGCCGGATTCTACAACTTCATCGTGGAGAAGAAGGATGCCTACATCCAGCATGACGGCAATCTGGACAGGATTGTCTTCGACTACATCTCGGGCATGAGCGACAACTTCTGCATCGACTGCGGCAACGAGATCCTCAGACCGGAACATCTGAATGAGACAATAGAGAGGTCGCTTACAGGCAAATGGTTTGATGCCGTGAGGTGAGTTCTGTGTTTGCCGTGTGAACGACGGGAACTACCGGCAACGAATCCGTTCAGAACTCACTTTGTTCTCTGCAGGTCCTGAAGGACGCGGTATGCCTCGAAGCTGTCGGTGCGCTTGATGACGAACGACAGTTCCTCTACAGTGGAGAAAATCTCAAGGACGTTTATGCTGCTCCAGGCAAGGCGGCGGGCACTTTCGTAGACAATGCCGGGGTTCTGGATCTCAGGAGAGCCCCACACCATGGAGATGGCTGCCATGTCCGTCTGACGGTAGAGGAGGGTGCTTCCCTTGGTCATGGCCTCGATGTCAGGAAGCAGGGCTTCCGATACTCCTATGGTGACCGTGTTGGCGCTCGTGAGTACATTGAGGAAGCAGTTGGCGCCGTTTCTGGCCGCTATCTTGTACAGCATTCCTATCTGCTGGACCAGCTCGGGAGTCTTCACGAAATCCAGATATGCTATGTTGGTGTGGACAACCAGGGTGTACTTCAGGTTTTCCACTGCCGGGTTGACGTTTGTCTTCTGGAGGTCGACTCCGTAGCGTCTGAGGGCCATGATTATGGCAGTTTCCTTGACGTCCTTGCCGCAGGATCGGGACACTTCCTCCCTTATGCTTTCGGCAAAGTTCGAGTAGTTCAGGAACCCCTTGCTGAGGACATCCCTCAGAAACGGTGTCTTGTCAACGATTTCCCTTACTTTCCTGCTTACGGACTCAGACATGGCGGCCTCCGTTGTTATTTTGTGTTCTGATGTTATTATAATAACAATCAGTAATGAATTGCAACAGGATTATGCATGATTCTTCCGAATTCTAGTGTCTGCGTCACTTTCATATAAGAAGTTACAAATGCTATGGACACTAGAATGAATCTAGTGTATTATTCTCTTGCCAAGGAGATTAGAGACACTATGAGATGCCCTGCATGTGGAGCCGTAGAGGACAAGGTACTGGAGACAAGAACAACGGGGAACGGAAGCGCCATGAGAAGGCGCCGCGTCTGCCTCAAGTGCGGCTACAGATTCACCAGCTATGAACGTGTGGAGGACAAGCCCATCACGGTCATCAAGCGCAACGGAGACCTGCAGAATTTCGACATTTCCAAGATCGAGCGCGGAATCCGCATGTGTACCGACAAGCGCAACATCAACTCCGAGGTAATCGAGAATCTCATCAACGACATCGAGGAGGCCATCAAGATCCAGGCCGGCCCAAGACATGAGATTTCAAGTGCGGCGATAGGCGAGGAGACCCTCAAGCAGCTTTACAAGGTGGACAAGGTGGCGTACATACGCTTTGCATCGGTATACCGTGCCTTTGACAATGTGGAGCAGTTCATAAAGGAGATCGAGTCGCTGGCGCAGAAGGCACAGGCCTGACCGTCACTCCCAGTTCACCATCCTGATATTCTCCTGCATCCATTTCACGCAGCCGTCGTTTCCAACGTATACGGGCATGCGGATGTGCTTTCTCTCAAGCAGAAGGACATCGTCATATTCAATCGGGCTTCCGTCGACATAGCAGATCTTCAGGCCGCTTCTGGATACTATTCCGTGTGCTGCCGCAACGTCCCATGCGTAGCAGTATGGGTTTGTGGTGCAGTCAAGGTTGGAGAATGCAGCGGGAGCCACCATGTGGAGGATACTGCTTCCGAAAGAGCGGATTTTGCCATGGAAACGGCTTATATCCATGTACTCCATGGTATTCGAGCCCATGATCATCTGTCTGGGGACATCGTAATGCTGCGGTGTGGTGTGCTCCTTTCCGTTGAGATACAGCTTGTTGTCACCGGGCATGGCGCAGAAGAACATGTCCTGGGCACCAACTCCGAAACGGGGTGCGTAGACTATGGCTCCGCAGGGTTTTCTGGTGCTGTCCAGTATTCCCAGTGCCACGCACCAGGACGGAAGGCCCTGGCTGTAGACATCGGTTCCGTCTATGGGATCAAGCACAAAGGTGTAGCGGGCGCCGTCCCTGAAATCGTGGAGGTCTATTTCCTCCGTGATGATGTTGCAGTCGGGATAAAGTTTCCTGATGCGTGCAATCACGGCATCGGAGACCGCAAGGTCAGTCTCGGTGAGGATGGATCCGTCATACTTGAGGGATCTGTGGATGTGGCTCTGGTTGGAACGTGCGGCCTCTCCGCTCTGGCGGATTGCGCTGCAGAGCTCGAAGAACGCAATGCTGTCCTTGTCCCTGGGCTCGAAACCGTAGCGGGGAGAGGGTGTCTCCTCCTGGATGTTTATCCTGGTGATCCTTTCATCATCCTTTGACAGTGTGGTCTCCTGCATTTGAGTCTTCCTCCTTGAACTCATTCGTCTGTTGTGGTAATTTTTCCCCGATGCAGACACTGCAATCCTACATCAAAAAAAGCGATGCCTTCAAGGCGTTCGCAAAGAACAGGAAAGACAACATACTGGTGGAGGGCCTTGACGGATTTCCACTGTTTCAGTGTGCCCATATGATGGCTGCATCGGTGAGCGGAATCACCTGGGTAATCTGTCCTACGGAAGAGATCGCAAGGGTTCTGTTCACCAATTCCGACATGGTGAAGGGTATTCCCGTCCTGTTCCTTCCTGCATCGGGACGCGTCCTCTATTCGGCCTGGGAAGGTTCCACAAAGGAATACGAGCAGATCCGCTGTCTGGGTGCGGTAGCCGCTGCATCAAGGGCAATGGTGATTACGTCCATAAGGGCAATCTGTTCGCCTGTTCCCGGCCGTGCTGCAATAGATTCATCCAACATGATGTTCAAGGTGGGACAGCAGCTGGATACCATGGAGGTCGCAAAGAGGCTGTCGGAAGGAAACTACTTCCGCAACGCCAACACCACCATGCCCGGTGAGTTCACCATCAGAGGTGAGGTCCTGGACATCTTCCCGTACGGAGAAGAACTTCCCGTGCGCATCTATCTCGACTGGGACAAGGTGGAGAAGATATGCAGGTTCGAGCCCCTGAGCCAGCAGGTTACAAAGCAGCTGGGGCATGTATCGCTTCAGATAATGCAGTCTGCAGACGGTCCTTCCGTAATGCCATGCGGGATAACCGAGTATTTCGGGCCTGACGATTATTACGTTTTCCTCGGCGACAAGAGGCTGGAGAGCAGCTACTCCAGCATGCAGATGGAGGCCAGGACCCTGTACAGACGTGCCTACCAGCAGGACCGCAACGCCGTGAAGCCTCAGGACATGCTGTTTGACTTCACGCGGTTCTTTGAGGAGCGCTCGTCCAGCATGACGGTCCTTGACATCAGCGGACAGATTCCGGGAGCCTACAGGTTCGACATAGACGGGCCGCGCTCATACTTCGGGAACTTCACGTTCTTCAAGCAGGATCTCGACGGACTTGTGAATGACGGCTGGGAGATAGACATCTGTGTGTCCACAGTGGTCCAGAAGCAGCGTCTTGAGACCATGCTCAGCGATTACGATGGAATCAACTACAGGGTCTGCAGTCTCTCCGGCGGTTTCTCCATCCGTAGCTCCAAGTTCATAGTCTTCTGTGAAAACGAGATATTCGGACGCAAGAAGCAGGTCATCAAGACATTGCAGCACACCCAGACATCGGCTTTGGACAGCTTTGTGGAGCTGCATGAAGGCGACTACGTGGTCCACGTGAACTACGGAATCGGCATCTTCCTCAAGATAGACCGCGTGCGCGAGCGCGACTACATCAAGATACAGTTCGCCGACAAGGAGAACCTCTATGTCCCCATCGAGCAGGCAAACCTGATCCAGCGCTACATAGGATCCGCAGGCGAGGCTCCGCACATAGACAAGCTGGGGTCGGCAGGCTGGGAGAACAAGAAGGCCAAGGCAAGAAAGAGTGCCGAGGACCTTGCGTCCAAGCTAATCGCCCTCTATGCCCGGCGCAAGAACAGCCAGGGATTCGCCTTCGACAAGGACAACGACTGGCAGCTCCGGTTCGAGGCAGAGTTCGAATACGACGAGACCGAGGACCAGCTTACCTGCATCCAGGACATCAAGGACGACATGGAGAGCCCTCATGTAATGGACCGCCTGATCTGCGGAGACGTAGGATACGGCAAGACGGAAATCGCGTTCCGTGCCGCATTCAAGGCTGTCATGAGCGGAAAGCAGGTTGCGTTCCTTGCACCCACCACGATTCTTGCAGAGCAGCATTACAGCAACTTCAGGCAGCGTCTGAATGAGTTTCCGCTCAAGACGGGACTTCTGAGCCGCATGGTTCCTCCCAAGGAGCAGAAGAAGGTGCTTGCCGCCCTTGCAGACGGGCATCTGGATGTCCTGTTCGGCACGCACAAGATAATCCAGAAGGATGTCCAGTTCCGGAACCTCGGACTTCTGATAGTAGACGAGGAGCAGCGCTTCGGAGTCAAGGACAAGGACAGGATCAAGGAGATCAAGACCAACGTGGACTGCCTGAGCCTTTCGGCCACGCCCATACCCAGGACACTGTACATGTCTCTGCTTCAGATCCGCGACATGAGCCTGCTGACGACGCCCCCGATCTCACGCAAACCCATAAAAACAGTCATAGACCGCTTTGATCTGGACATCGTTGAGAAGGCAATCCGCTTTGAAGTGGCCCGTCACGGACAGGTGTTCTACCTGCACAACAGGATCGAGACGCTTGAGGAAACGGCCACCATGCTGCGCAGCCGCATGCCCGACATCATATTCGATACGGCCAACGGCCAGATGCGCGCCGATGCCCTTGAGGACACAATGCGCCGCTTTGTGTACGAGGGCATCCAGGTCCTGATTTCCACCACCATAATCGAGAACGGAATAGACATTCCCAACGTCAACACCATAATCATTGACAGGGCCGATCTGTACGGCGTATCCCAGCTCTATCAGCTCAAGGGCAGGGTCGGGCGTTCCGACCGTGAGGCCTATGCCTATCTGTTCTATCCGGCGGAGAAGACGTTGTCCGAGACCGCCATCAAGAGACTCCAGACAATAAGCGAGCACACAGACCTGGGCAGCGGATTCAAGGTTGCCATGAAGGACATGGAGCTCAGGGGTGCAGGAAACCTTCTTGGCCGCGAGCAGAGCGGCTTCATGTCCGCAGTCGGCCTTGACATGTACATCCGCCTGTTGGACGAAGAGATCGCCAAGATCCAGAAGACCAACGAGAAACCCGAGACCGAGGTGTTCCTGGAACTGGACTACAGCGGCTACATCCCGGACTCCTACATCTCTGATCCTACCGTCAAGCTGGAGATTTACAAGAAGATTGCCGGAACAAGGACAAGGGAACAGCTAGAGCGCCTGAACGCCGAGCTGAACGACCGCTTCGGCACCATGCCGGAGGAGGTTTCCAACCTGCTGTACATATCCGAGCTCAGGATCGTGTGCAGGATGCTTGACATCTACCACATGCGCGAGCGCAACGGCAACGTGACGGTGGAGTTCTCCAGAATCGCTTCAATCAGCATAGACAAGCTGATAAACCTGATAAAGACTTCCAACGGTGCGGTCACCATAGACCCGAACCGTCCTTATCTTATGAACATGAAGACAGAGGCCATCTCACTCAGGGACAAGGCTCTGTTCATACTTGAGAAACTGCAGAGGATACTGCCATGAGTGAAGAACTGAATACCGTGGATACCGAGGAGCTTACGGCCGAGGAAAAGGGGATATTCGACCTTTATCCGGAGCTTGCCAGAGTCGAACGCCGGCAGGAGAACGGATGGAGGGAAATCAAGAGCTTCGTGCTCAGGGGACAGAAGCTCAAGGATTTCCAGATCCAGGCGCTCAAGGATCACTTCCATGACTATGCGGTGGTCTATGACGAGCACAAGGCCATGGATTTCGAGTCAATCTTCGGAAACTGCAACCCCGTTGTCATTGAAATCGGATTCGGAATGGGGGAGAGCACCCTCAAGATCGCCAGGGTGAATCCTGACATCAACTACCTCGGAATCGAGGTCTTCCTCTATGGTTTCTCCAAGCTTCTGGCAAACGCGGCAAAGGAGAACCTGAAGAACCTCAAGGTCATGCGTTTTGACGCCGTACAGGTGCTGCAGGATATGGTCCCGGACGGCTCGGTTGACGGTTTCCACATCTTCTTCCCAGACCCGTGGCCAAAGAAGCGTCATCACAAGAAACGTCTCATCCAGAAGCCGTTTGCAGAGCTTCTTGCATCAAAGCTCAAAAAGGGCGGCTACATCTACTGCGTCACCGACTGGGAGGACTATGCAAAGCAGATGCTGGAGGTACTTGGCTCTACTGATGGTCTTGTGAATCCGTACGGAGGCTTTGCTCCGGAGCGCCCGTGGCGTGCTGAGACTGGTTTTGAGCGCAAGGGCCTTGAGAAGGACTACGCGATCAACGAAGTCTGGGTAGAGAAAGCGTGAAGCTATGAGCGGGATAAAGAAAAAGGGAACCGTTCGTC